>CAYYNP010000044.1:0-44025 GCA_964472545.1 uncultured Planctomycetaceae bacterium
CTACCGCAGCAGCGAATCGGACCCCGAGGGCGAAAAGAGCTGGAGGCCGATGCGTAGCGGGGTGGCCGTCGTTCTACGGCGCCGGCGGAATTCCCCGGCCGCGCTGGCTCGCTTCACAGAATGGTACAACCAGTGGAGGCCGCACACTTTCCTGCGTGGCAGGACGCCCAAAGAAGCCTACCACAAACGACGTCCTGCTTGCCGATATCTGCGATTCGAGCCTCGTCCCGGTTGGCCACACGGGCGCCCCGAACTGCTGCATGAGGGCCGGTCAGAGGCAAACAGGATGTTCGGCTCCATCTGGACGGCACCTTCCACGCCGAGCAGGCGCATCTACCCATCATTAGGTTACGGTGTGCCGCGTAGCACGTCTGTGCTGGGATACTTGCGCATCCCTGTGCGTCGGCAGTCAGTCAACAACTGATGGTGCTCATTTGTCAAAGAGCTGCCATTCTCCCAGCCTTCGGATGCCAGGCAGACGATTGACGATACCGCTCGTCGTGGCGGCGCATACCTCCGTCTCGGTTGAGAGGTGAGATGCCATGGGTCCATACACTGGCGCAGGGGAGCGCGAAGCAGCGGAACCGTCCGTGCCCGCCTCGATCCTTTGGCCTGGCAATCGTCAGGGTGGAAAGTGCAGCACGCCCGACACGAGCCTTGCCCGCTGGGGGGTGCCGTTGACAAACAGCCTTGGATTGCCGGAGACCCTGATCGCCATCGCCTGCACGTCGCCGACGGCCTCGACCCGATCTCTGTTTGCGCGTAGAAAACCCTGACCGGTGAACGTGAATGATTCGACGTCGTCGCCGAGTTGTAGGCGTTGCTCTCTTGCCGGGGGAAATGCATAGAGCACCCGATCGTTGACCTCCCGGCCGACGATCCGCACGGCGACGCCGTCTTCGGTTTCGGCCATGCGCTCGAAATGCTCGACGGCCGGGTTATCCTGCTGGAAGGGTTCGTGCAGCGCGACGAACGTCGTCTGCTCCGCCCGGCGCTCGACGGCCATGCTTACGCCGCCCACCTCGGACCGCTTCAAGTACCACTCCCATTCGTCGTCCCGCGGCGTGCGCGGGCTGCCCTTGGTGTAGACCGTCGGCGAATCGAAAAAGTAGACCGACGTGCCGTCGGCCCCCAGCATGTGTATCCGCACGCCCACCTTGCGATCGTACCACGCTTTACCCATGATGCTCTCGGCCGGGTCGATCGCGCACGTTTGCAGCATCTTCAAACTCCAGGCCTTATCGCCGGCGTCGAAGACGTGCTGCGACGAAACGTCCACCTCGGGGATGCTCAGCAGCGTGTCGCCGAGCGACGTCGTTTTCTTCCACCGGGCCGCATCGGCCGGTTGTGCCTCGCCGGGGGCGTGGACGAGCCAGTGGATCGTGCGCGGCTTGTTGCTGCTTACTCGGAAGATATCCAGCAGATACTCGTCGGCCAGAAACAGCGCCCGCGTCAGATCGGTAACGGGGTAGATCTTCTTCGCCGACGTCTTCGGTTGGTCGCTGCTGCGGACCTCCCCTTCGCCCTTGTAGACCGGCTCGGCGCCGAGGGTCGTCGCGCTGACGAACTTCACCAGCGGCGCAAACTGGTGCCGCGTCGGCACGGGGCCGATGGGCTGCGCTTGCAGGCCATCGACAATCACGCCGCAGTGGCCGCGGACGGAGAACTCCCACGGCCCGCCGTTGTAGCCCCGAGAGATCGACCGGTTGTAGTAGATCGGCCGGCCGAATTGGTGATAGCCGAGCAGGCTGAAGCAGTCGGCCAGATAATGCACGTAGAGCGTGGCAAACTGCAATGCCACGGCCGGACGATCCGATTCCCAATAACCCGGCGACTCGTCGGCACGCAATATCGCAAAGCCGCGTTCGGCGAAGACGTTCGACGGGGCCGACGGCGAAGTGACCTCGCCGGGATCGATCGGTTCGAGCCCCCAGAACAAGGTCGGCACGTACGCCCGGTCGCCGCGGTGACGCATCTGTGCCAGGAAGTAGCCGAACGGGCCGTCGGGGTACTTCGCGTGCAAGATCTCGAACCAGTGCTTCTCGGCGAGCTTGGCCAGCTTGGTCTCGCGATGGTCGCGGCCGTTCATGTTCGCGCCGTAGTATTCGTCGCGCTCGTTGTAGGGCACGTCGCCCGCGATCGTGCCGGGCACGACGGCGTGATGAAACAGGAACCGGGGATGATCGCCCACGATGTGGGCTCCGCGGGCGTCGCCCATGGTGATGCGCGGGTAGTGATGCAGGCCTGAGGGGAATTCGATCCGCGGATACCCGATCCAAAGCAACGACTCAACGTAACTGCGCATCGTGGCGCCGCCCTTGCCCACGTAGTCGAACCCCATCTCGGGCACGCCCAGCCGATCGCACGCCCGACACCACAACAGCAGCGTGCCGACGCACGACTTGATCTTGCCGAACTCCTCGAAGTACAGTCCGCCGTCGGCCAGGTAGTCGTCGAAATACCACTTGATTCCGTTGGGCGACTGCCAGAGTTGCCGCATCAGTTCTTTGTCGCCCATCGCGGCGGCCAGGACGTGGGCCGAGAGCATCCGCGGCCATTGCATGTTGGGCAGCCAACTGATGCGCGTTTCGTGCCGAGGGTTGTCGAGTTGATAACGGATATGCCGGCGAAACGTCTCTTCGAGCATGCGTCGCTGGTCGCCGGTCAGATCGTCGTAGAGGATATCGTAGCGGAGGCCGTGCAGGTACATCGTATGACGTCGGCTTTCGCCGATGCCCGCACCGATGAAGCTGAGCAGATACTTCTTCTCGGCCTCGCGGGCCTCGGCCTCCTGCATCACACACGCATCGAACAGCCGCACGAACTGTGGGGCAAAGCCCTCGAGCGACTTCATCCGCTGGTATTCCGCTTTCGCCCAGTCTTCGCGTTCGACGCGCCGCCGAATTGCAGCGGCCTCATCGGCCGTCCAGAGCACGTAGGGATGGTCCGCCGCGGCCGATATGGCAGCGAAATCGAGGCAGACCAACAAGAGAGCAACTCGGGTAAGCATCGAGATCTCCCGGTTCGCGGCATGTACTCACGCCGCTCGATTCTGGCCGGCGAAGTTCTTGCCGACGGACGCAAAGTAGCCTACGCTATGCACAATGGGCCTGTCAATCGCATGACGTGAATCGCTAGATGTCAGGGATGTCCAGCAACTCGTGAGACACATGCCGGACACGCCGAGACCGGCCGGTTTCCCCGCTGCCGTGAGCAGCTCCCGCTCAGACGATTCGGCGGCAGACCCGCTGGAGAGAGACGCGGCGATGAGAAGACAGCCTATCGGACTTCGAGACAGTCTTCCGCTGCACATAGCGCTTCTCCTCTCGTAGTGGTTTGTCAGTGTTCTGGTTCTGAGTGTTACTGGCCACGGCGCGGTGCTTCTGCGTCTACAGGCATGCTCGTACGGGCTTGTCCGGTAACAACTTCGTCCGCTTCATGGTAGCCATCACACTCCGTGTGGTGATTCGCCCGAAAAACTGCGAAGTTGTTTCCGGACAGGCCCTAAGTCGGAAAGCGACGGCACAGCACGTATCCTACGTCAGAATGCCGTCCCAACCTTTCCGGTACGGACGCCGGATGAACTGATCGGATTGCGGCGCATTACGGGCGCGTAGGTTGACGTGGTCCCACTCGAGCTTCTTCCCGGTCCGGTAGGCCACGTTGCCAAGGTGGTTCGACTCGGTGACCCAGCCTGAATAGAGGAAGTTCGAGCCTGGCGCCGGCCCCTCGCCCTTGCAGGCCTGGATCCACTCGATGTAGTGGCCGGGGGAACGCGGGAGCGTCTCCGGGGGTGTTTGGTAGTCCTTGAACTTCTCTTCGGGCAGCAGTTGGAGCCCGCCGCGCCCTCCACTGTAGAGCATCCCCTCGTCGCCGACGAAAAGCTGAGCACGGCTGCTCATCTTGTTTGTGTCAAACTGCGGCGGCCTGCCCTCGCCCTGGTACCAGACGAGCTTCAACGGCGGGTGTGAGCCGCGGGCCGGAAACTCATACGTCACCGTCATCGTTGCCGGTGCCAATTCGGGGTGGGACTTGCCCATGGGAGACACGGCCTCGATCGTCAGGGGATGACGAATGTCCAGCACCTGGAACACGACGTCGTTGTCGTGGCCGCCGAGGTCGCTCATCGTGCCGTTGCCGAAGTCCCACCACCGGTACCAGCGCGGTCCGGGCAGGTACGTCGCATGGAACGGCCGCATCGGCGCAGGCCCGATCCACAGATCCCAGTCGATGTTCGGCGGGACGGGCATCTCTTCCTTGAACCTGTCAGTGATCTGGATGCCGTTGTAGAACCCGTGCGGCTTGTCGTACTTCTCGGCCGACGCGGCGCTCTGCAGCCCCCACGCACGACCCGCCCAGACGTGCACCTCGCGCACCGGCCCGATCGCGCCGGCCAAAATCAGTTCCTTGATCTGGCGGCGAACCGGCGAGGCGTGGCCCTGGTTGCCCGTCTGCGTGGCGAGCTTCGGGTACTTCGCGGCGGTCTCGCGAATCAACCTCGCCTCCCAGACGTCGTGGGTGAGCGGCTTTTCGCAGTAGACGTGTTTGCCGTGTGTCAGCGCCAGATAGGTTGCGAGAGTGTGGGTGTGCTCGGTGGTGCTGACCATGACGGCATCGAAGTCGTTCGGGCTGTCGAATACCCGGCGGAAATCATTGTACGTCTTAGCTTTCGGGAATCTCTGGGCCGCAGCATCCACGGCATGCTGGTTGACGTCGCAGAGGACCGTGATGTTCTCGGCCGGAATACCCGTGGGAGGGCCGGACGGGGCCGCTGCCTGGGCGCCTCCCCTGCGCCGACGGCTGCCGCCATCGCCTCTCATGTTCGAGTTGGCACGGCCTCCGCAGGCGATCATCGCGATGTTCAGCTTGTTGTTGAGGTTCTGGCCCCGCAGAAAGGCCGGCGCACCTATGATCCCGCCGGCAGCAGCCAGGACGCCACCGATTGCCTCGCGTCGGGTCATCCGCCGCTCTCGCGTCTGTCTGGCGATCGTCTTCTTCATCGCGCGCTCCTTGGTCGTATAAGTGAAATGCGCCCTCCGTATTCTGTTCAATCCGCTTCCGCCACCACGCAGTGGGGATCTACGGAAACATCTCGTCGAGCATTTCGAGCAGGTTGTCGACGAGGATCACGGAGGCATCCTTCTGCACCTTGTTCGTAGTCAGCCAGGTCTCATAGCCGCCGAATTGATGTTGCTCGGGCGTTGGCAGATACCCGTATCCTCCGTTAGCGAGCGACACGACGAAGGTGTCGGCGGCAGGGCTTTTGGCTTTCAACTCGAGGCCGATTTCCACCAGTACCTCAAACGGCAGCGCGCAGATCGCGAGATCCCCAATGCGAACCGTCTGAATGAGCACCTTGGTCGTCGGGGGTTCCGCTGCCAGCTTGAGCGTTCGCTGCGCGTAGGCTTTCGCTAGCCGCGGGAGTTCCTTCTCACCTTCGGCGTCCATCTCGACGATGCTCTTTGCTCGCTCGATCTGTTCCGCAGTCGGCACGCGGTGCTTCAGAGTGATCTCTCGTTGTTTTACGGCGAGGGTCAGATTGCCGGACAGGGAATCAACCTGCCCGGGGGAGTCGATCTGCCGGATGGCCCGCGTGGCCGCATCCGCCGTCTTGCTGGCCACGATGCGGATCTGTTCGAAAGGTTCCCGCCGCGGACGCGGATTGCGGAAATTGATGTTGTTGATATCGCCGCTGGTGCCGTTGGACAGCATGGCGACGAAGCCCTTCGCCGGACGGCCGAGGCGGACGGGCATCAGCCGCGAAAACTCGCCAAAGTAGTCCGCCGACATCTGGCCGCCCGTATTGCCGACGTAATGCAGCGAGTAGTTTGCGAAGACCGACAGCGGCCGGCCTTGGGCATCTTCGACGTAAAGCACGGAGACTTCCGGATCGGTCGGGCCGGCCGGATTGATGAGGTTGTTGTTCCGCGGCGGGTTCATCTTCACGATGTCCGTATCTTCGCCAAAGGGGTTCGTGGGAACCGTGCCGGGTTTGAGAAACCAGCGGCGGTTGAACACTTCGTCCGGCAGATCGTAACCCGACCAACCCGCCTTGGCCGGTTGCCGATTCTCGGCAGCCCGGACGATCGCTTCGACGATGCCTTCCCGCAGCCGTTTCTGGTAGGCGAGTTCCTGCGGCGTGCCGTGCTGGGCGTTCGCAAAGGGCGCGGAATGCGTGTGCGTCGCACAGATCAGCATGTGTGGGGTCGGTATGCCGGTCGTCTGCGAAGCTTCTCTCTTGGCCGGGTCCAGCACGTCTCGGTGAACCATGCAACTGTCCACCAACGTCAGTGCAATGCTCGTGCTGCCGTCATCGAGAACCAGACAGCGCACACAGAGCGGATCGTGTGCGGAATTCGTGGGGTGCGGTGTAAACGAACCCCGCGGCGCCAGCGGCCATTCTTGTGGGGTCACGTCGACGACGGCCGTGCCCGCCCGGAGTTCGGCACGAGCCGGCGACGGCAGGGCAATCGCGGCGGCAAACAGGGAAGCGAGCAGGACCGTTGTGATTCGTATCATGGATTCCTCCTCCAGTGCTTCGTCAACGTCAACTCTTGGCGCGCGTCGGCGGGCGAGGGTGCCGCCGTAGCAGCAGTCGGTTGTACGCCTCCGCTACACGGAAGTCAACACTGCGGAACATCCGTCCGAACGCCGCGAGTCGGCGGCTACGATGCGCGACGATCCGCCTGGCCGATTTGCCCGAAGCGGCGCGCGGCCTCAACGTTGAACTGGATTTCGTCGACGTAGCGGGGGAACATGCCGACGATGACGCCGTCGATGGGCTTCAGGCTGGAGAACGCGTTTTTGAACGTCTCACGCACCCGGCGCTCGTTCAAGCACGCCCGGCCCGCCGCCAGGATCTTGAAGCCGAAACACGGCTGCCTGACCTGCCGGATCACCGCGGTCATCACCGCCGGGTCGTCCTTATAGAAGGTGTAGTGGGTCATGTCGAGGGTGCAGGCTGGCGAGGCCTCTTCCTTCGTCGCCGGAAGATGCTCCCGCGTGATGAAATAGAAGCAGGTCATGAAGAAGTCGACGTCCCACCCTTCGTCGGCGATTCGCTTGATGCAATCGGGATTGTGGGCCGAGACACCGGCCATCACGCCGCCGTCATGCACGGCCTTGACGAAGTCGTGCACCTGCTGGTGCTTCCCTTCGGCGAACAGCCGGTCGGTTACCCCGCCGTGGTGTACCAGGGCGATCGGTTGGATGCTTCTGACCGCGTCCGTAATCGTGGAGACGTCGGCGTGCAGCCCGAAGAAGGACATCCTCACGCCGCGATCCCGGGCAACTCGCACGTACTCAGAGTTCTTGTAGTTCGAGAACTGATGCGCCGTGATTCCCGCGGACTCGCATCTCTGGAGAAACTCAACTTGTCGCTCCGCCGTAAAGTACTCCTTCATGCAATGCGTGGCGTGCGCCCCTTGATACGAGTTCCCGTGGAGCGGGTTGGCGCCGACCACCAGCCGGCTGAGGCGGTGCGAACCAAGCTGAACTGAAGGCAACGGCCTCGTCGAAGCGGTCGACGCCGCTCCGGCGGCCGCCTCGGCCGCCTCGGCCGCGTTTGCCGCTGACTCCATCTGACTACCCAGCATCGGCGACGCCGCGGCAGCTCCGACGGCCGCCGTGGCCGCGGTGCCCTTGATGAAATCGCGACGCGACAGATTGGCTTGGTCTTTTCGCATCGAAGCTCTCCTTTGCAAGGCATGTGGCCGTGAGGTAGGTCACGATTCTCCCGCAAGGTGTTCTTGCGACGAGTTGGGGATGTTGGCCGTGGGTGTAGTCTTCAGGGAAGGGCCGCCACCCGAGATTATGCCTGCCAGCGAGGCGGGCCGCCATAGGGGGCCCTGCCGTAGACGGTGCTGAGGTGCGCCAGGCCGCACGTCGGAAGAGGTTCCATTGATCGGGCGCGAATCGGGCGAATCCGCTAGTCCGGCCGCCCAACTGTGACTGCACGTCATATCTTACCGGGCCAGAGAAACAACGCGGAGGATAGCGGTCTTGACGTGTGTGCCCCAGCTCTCTCGGAGGGGGATCTTCGGTGGCTTGTTCTCGCTGGGCATCTCGGCCTCCAAGGGGCTGCTTGTCTCCAAATCCCTTGGAGATTAGCATAACCTCCTCGTGACATGGAGGTGACGATCGGAGGTCGGCAACCGGAAGAACCGTCGGACTAGCGCACCATGCCCAAATCGCTCCGTTTGGCAAGACGTTTGGCGAGAAGAGCGGAGTCATCTGCCGGGTCAGCCGGCCCGGCTGCCGGATCAACACCATTCCCGCCGGCGGGAATGGTCCTCATCCCCGAGGCTTCGTCCGGCTGCCAATGCGGACCACCCATCCAGGCCTCCTTGGCCTATCGTCCGCGGTCCGACGTGACGAACCGCTCGCTGCAGGAACCGTGAGCATCAAACCGGCGACTGGGCCGAGTACGAAATCCGCTTTTCGGAGGCGGGTACCTACCAGTTTCTGCTGGATGCCGGGACGCCGACAAGCTTGGGTTCCGTAAGCTCACGTCGAACGTCTACGGCAGCCGGACGCCGTAACGCCCGCCCGCCGCCGGCCGCCTCGTCGATGGCAGGCACTTGCCGAGCCAGTTGCGGTGGATGAGAATAGAGTTTCGATCGCCCGTTGTTCTCCCGACTCGAACTCGTGTCGTGAGTCGGAGGAACAGATACACGCTGCAATCGAGGATCGAGATCGCATGACCGTCTTCAACCGCTTCTTCACCAGTGTGCTCTCTTCTTTGCTCTGCTCACTCACGTGTCTAGGCGAAGAACCCGTCTTTCCCCACCGGATGCCGGACAAGCCGCCCGACATCGATCTGAGTTCGGCGACGCGGCGCATGTTTCGCTACCCGGCGCCGCGGGTTCAGGACAACGAACTCTTCTCGCAGTTCAAGTACACGCGGCTGCGAGGCTTCGACAACAACGGCGGAGACGGCACGATTTCGCGGCGCGATCCGACCAGGCCGATCGTGGTCGACGGAAAGTACCACGTCTGGTATACGAAGCGACATACGAAGGTCCCGCCGGTCGGATCCAAACGGGTCCATGAAGCCACGGATCAGACGCCCTCGACGGATTGGGACCTATGCGAAATCTGGCACGCGACGAGCAAGGACGGCTTCACTTGGCAGGAACAGGGCGTCGCCGTTCCCCGTCCGCCCAAGCCGCTTCCCGGCTGGCGATCCGTGGCGACTCCCGACGTCTTGGTATGGAAGGGCAAGTACTACCTGTACTACCAGGCCTTTGTCGAGCCGAGCGGCACCCGGGGAGACTGGTGCGCGGTCTCCGCGTCGTACGCCGACTCTCCCGACGGGCCCTGGACGCACACGCAAAGGACGATCATCCCGACCGGCAAGCCGGGCGACTGGGATCAGGACGCCGTGCATGATCCGCAACCGGTGGTCTACAAGGGCAAGATCTACACGTACTACAAGGCGGCCTACAACAAATGGCCCAAGGTGCGCGACCGATACGCCGTCGGTCTAGGGGTGGCGATCGCGGAGGATCCGTTGGGGCCGTTCGTCAAGCACCGGCTGAATCCGGTGCTGAATTCGGGGCATGAAACCACGTTCTTCCCTTTCAAGAACGGCATTGCCGCCCTGGCCATCAAAGACGGCAACGAACGCGACACCATGCAGTACGCCGAGGACGGCGTGAACTTCGAGATCGCCTCGGTGCTGTCGCTGACGCCTACCGCGGCGGCGCCGTTCACCCCCGATGCGTTTACCGGCACCGACAACGGACGAGGCATCACCTGGGGCTTGTGTCACTTCATCAACGCCGGCACTCGAGGTAGGCAACACTCGATCATGGCCCGATTTGATTGTGACTTGAGTCTCGACGTCCACGATCCAACCATGAAGAACACGGGCGTTTGGCACCATCCGGACGTCTACTTCAAGCAGGGGCTCAGCGCCGCCCAGCGGCAGCGTATTGGCGAGGCGAACCGTGGACGGCTCGAGTAGGACTCACCGGCGGGCGTCCTGCCCTTTGGTGTAGGAGCCGTCGTCGCGCCGCAAGCGAGGGATTCCAGCAAAGACCACCTCCCGCACGACCTGGAGCACTTGATGAAACCCTCGATACTTGCGGCTTACGAGTGTGCCGACGTGCCGGATCACGCGTACATCGACGGCTACAACACCCAGCTCGCGATCGCTACGCTCAACGACCTGGTCGCCAATGGTGACAAACCGTTCTTGCTCGCATTGGGGTTCATGAAGCCCCACCTCGATTGGGTTGCGCCTAAGCGGTACTGGGACCTGCATAACCCGGCGCTGAGGGAATGGGCGGCCAGCTCACTCTCGGCCGGCATGCGCGAGACGTTCTTCGGTCCGCTGATCCGGCAGGTCGAGACGCGTATCGTCGCTCAGCAAGGCGAACGATGGGATCGCCACCTCTTCGAAAGGACAGCCGCGGTTGACGGAGACCAGCCCCGGAGCAGGCGCAGCCGACCTGAGCTTCTTCGACCGCTACCACAGTGAATGTCGACGCCCAAGACGGCTTGACAATCACCTCGGTACACGTCACAACCGACCGGTTGCGAGTCGCAGCAGGTCAGTAGAAGTCACGGAAGCCAGTCCGACAGCAGATCTTCCATGAAATACGTTGCCGTCTTCCACGCCAATCTGAACTACGCCTACCTGGTGCCCGAGCGATACGAGTTCGTCATCCGTTCGAGCTACGAGCTGTTGATCGACACGATGCGGGAGCGATTTCCCGACGTGCAATACGTGTTCGAGGCGTCGGGCTACACGCTCGAGCAGATCGCCGAAAAGACGCCCGACGTGCTACAGAAGCTGAAAGCGGCGATCGCCTCGGGCCGGTGTGAATTCATGGGTTCACCCTACGCGCATCCGATGCTGCCGAACTTCCCGGAGGAGGACGGGCTGTGGACGATCGAATTCTCCAACGAGGTCTACGAGCGTCTGCTCGGTTTCACGCCCAAGAGCTTCTGGAACCCCGAGTGCGGCTGGCGGAGCTACGTACCGCGGCAAGTTGCCCGGGCCGGCTATACGAACCTGATCGGCGACTTCGAGGCCTATAGCCGGTCGGTCGACGCCGACGGCAAGCCGCTGCGGCCGGAGATCTACGAGAAGGAGCACAGCGACGACACGGCGTTCTATCGATTCGGCTTCGCGTACGACCTGCCGGGCAGCGAGCGTGCGTTGCACTTTCCGTTTCAACGCGTCGCCGGAGTGCCGCCGCGCACGCTGCGGGCCTTTCTGAGGACCGATCGCGTGGCCCAGTTCGGCGTGCGGTTCTTCATGGGCATGGAGGGCTATTCGCTCGACGAGTACGTCGGCCTGATTCGCAAGTACTCCGAGCAGCCCGAGGGGGAGCCGGAAGGTGCGCTGATTATCTTCGCCGACGATGCGGAATACATCGGCACCAACGGCTGGTTCCGCTTGAAGTTTCAGAACCAGCCCGACCGCGTGTTCGAACGCGTTGAGGACGCCGAAGAGATGCTCGTCGGCCTGATCTCCGCGTGCCGCCAGATGGGCAGTTTCACCACGTTCGACGACGCCTGCAACCGGCTGCCGGCGCTCGACGAGCCGCTTCTGTTCGACGACGATTCGGCGTGGCACGGTGCCAAGGCTTCCACCTGGGCGAGCACGCCGATGGCGCGACTCTTGCGGCCGTGGCAGGACCTCGTGCGGGAGAAGTTGCACGCGCAAGGGGATACGCTCGACGAGGCCGTGCGGCGGCGCGTGTGGTACCATCTGACCAACTCGTACAACTCCGACGGCCAATGGCCTCCCACGCTGCCCGACGCCCCCCACATCGTCCATCCGTTCAACTACGGCTACTGCTTCGAGAACCTGCTGGCCGCCGAATTGCTGATCGGCGGCGTCGACCGGCAGCGGCTGACGGCCGACCCGGTCGCCACGATCCGTGAAATCCTCGGCCCGCAACAGCAGTTGGTGGCCGCCAAGGCACGAGCGCTGTCGGCATCGGAAGACGCCGCCGAGGCAAGCAACGCCCGGCTGGCGAGCGCGCTGATCGAGCGGTCGCAAGACGTCCGCAGCATCGAGGCCGCCGGCTCAAGGGTCCTCTACGCCGACGAGTACGCGGTGCGGGCCGACGCCCTGGCCGACGCGCGGCGGCTGGTCGGCGGGGTCGACATCGAGCAGGTGGGCACCGAACTGAATCGGCTGGACGCATGACGCCACACTAACGCCCCTGAGGAGAGACCCATGTTCAAATACAATCTCATCGCATCCACAACTGCCTTCGTCTTCTTGGCCTTGGCGGGAGTCGTCTACGGCGAGGACGCACTCTACGTTGCCCCCGGCGGAAACGACGCCGCCGACGGTTCTGCCCAGCGTCCGTTCGGCACGATCGAACGGGCTCAGGCGGCGGTGCGCGAGAAGGTCAAGGCCGGCCTGAAGGAAGACGTCATCGTCTACCTGAAGGGCGACACCTACCAACGCGACGAGACGCTTCGCTTCGGACCGGGCGACGGCGGCAACGCGCAGCACTCGGTGACGTACACCGCCGTCGCCGGCGAGAAGGTCATCCTTTGCGGAGGCCGAAAGATTCGTGGCTGGAAGCCGGGCGCCGACGGGCTTTGGGCCGTCGACCTGCCGGAAGTCAAGAGCGGCCAGTGGTTCTTTCGGCAACTCTACGCCGACGCAAAGCTGTTGCCCCGCGGCCGCTATCCGGAAGAGGGCTTTTTGAAGATCAAGAGCGTGTCGCGAGATCACAAGACGTTGCAGTTTACCGAACCGCTGCCCGAGCGCAACGTCGGTGGACAAGACACGGAAATCGTCGTCGTACAAAACTGGTCGATCTCGCGAGAGCTGATCGCTCAGAGCAGCCCGGAAGAGTTGACCGCCGAAACGCCGATCGGTTGGGTCGGACACATGGCGTGCCTGCCGAAGCCCCGCATGTCGGCGTTCCTGGAAAACGCCCTCTCGCTGGTCACCAAGCCGGGCCAATGGTATCTGGATCGGAAGTCGGGAACGCTTTACTACAAGGCGGCCGAGGACGAGGATCCGAACGAGAAGCGGTTCGTCGCCCCGGTGCTCGACCAGTTCGTCGACGTCGAGGGCACCCGGCAAACCCCGGTCCGCAATCTCCACTTCCGCGGAATTGGGTTCGAGTACACCAACTGGCTCATTCCCGATATCGGCTACGACGGCATCCAAGCCTGCTATCATGGAACGAACGTCAAAGAGCCGGCCTGCTACGCGACGCCGGCGACCATCGAGATGGACTACTGCGACGGCTGCAGCATCCACGCGTGTAGCGTGCGTCACATCGGCGCCAGTGGAATCGGCATCGGCGCCGGCTGCCGCGGCAATCGGATCGTCGGTTGCGAGATCGGCCCCGTCGGGGCGACCGGCGTGAACGTCGGACACATGAAGGTCAAGGACCCGCTCTGGGCCGACTGGTCTCATCCCCGCGACGTGCCGGTCAGCAACGAAGTGGCCAACTGCTACGTTCACCATTGCGGCGTCGATCTCTGGGGTGCCCACGGCATCTTCGACGCCATGACCCGTGACACCAAGATCCGGCACAATGAAGTCACCCAGATCCCCTACGGCGGAATCGCCACCGGCTATGTTTGGAGTACGGATCGCACCAGCCAGCAGGGATGTCTGATCGAGTACAATCACGTCCATGAGGTGATGCTCAAGCTGAACGACAGCGGCTGCCTCTACACGTTGGGATTTCAGCCCGGCTCGATCATCCGCAGGAACCTGTTCCACGGCGTGCGGATCGGCGGCTTCGCCGGCGGGCAGGTCTGCAACAACGGGATCTTCTTCGACGAGGGTAGCAAGGGGTTTCTGCTCGAAGACAACGTGATCTACGACGTCGACCAGGCGCCGGGAGCGAGAAACACGGCCGTGCGCTTCAACCGCAGTAGCGAAGACTGGCAGATCTGGATCAACAACGCCATCCAGACCGACGTCGAGCCGCCGGAGGCCGCCAAGACGCTTGCCGGTCAAGCCGGATTGGAGCCCGAGTATCGCCATCTTCTGAAACGCGAGAACTGATCGATGGCGATTGACTTCTCCGCCGATCGATGGGCGCGCGTCCGCGAGACTTACGCCCGATGGTGGTCCGGCGAACTCGACCGCCCGGTGATTCCCGTCGAACTGAGCGGCCGCGACCCGGGCCGGCCGAAGCCCACGGCGCCGCTGCTGACGCAGGCGACGTGTACCGATTTGGACGTGCCGGCAGCAGACTTGATCGATCGGATCGACTACGAGCTTTCCACGCGGGTATACCTCGCCGACGCCTATCCGCGGGTGAATCTCGACGCGTTCGGCCCGGTCGTGATCGCGGCCATGCTCGGCGCGCGGCTCGACAACTCGACCGGCCAAGTCTGGTTCCACCCGCCCGACGACACGCCGGCGGCCGAGTTGCACTTCGAGTACAACCCGGAGAACGTCTGGCTGCGGCGGATCGAAGAGATATGTGCGGCGGCGGCCGAGCGGTGGCAGGGGCAGGTTCTCGTAGGCATGACCGACCTGGGTGGGAACCTCGACGTTCTCTCCGCCTTTCGTCCCGGCGAGAAGCTGCTCCTGGAACTGGTCGACGCGCCGGACGAAGTCAAGCGGCTGACCTCGCAGGCCCATGAGATCTGGCATCGCATCTACGCCCGGCTCAACGACGCGATCCGCGCGGCCGACACCGGCTACACCGACTGGGCGGGCATCTACAGCGACCTGCCCTGCTACATGCTGCAATGCGACTTCGGCTACATGATTTCGCCGCAGATGTTCGACGAATTCGCCAGGCCGGAACTCGAAGCCACGTGTTCTCGGCTGCCGCGGTCGTTCTACCATCTCGACGGTCCCGGGCAGCTACCGCACCTGGATTCGCTGCTGGCGATCGAGAACCTCGACGGCGTGCAGTGGGTGCCCGGCGTCGGGAATCCGACTTGCGATCAGTGGCCGGAGGTCTACGGCAAGATCCACGCCGCGGGGAAGCGGGTCCAGATTATCGGCGGCGGGTTTGACACGCTCGACGCCGTGAGCGCACAAGTGGGCACCGCACGCGGCATCCAGCATATCGGTATTCAAGCCAGCTTGGATGATGAAATCCCTTTTCGCCGTCGCCTCGAAAGATACGGAATCGAGTAGATGAACATTCACGAGAAACTCGAAACGGTCGATTTCATCATCATCGGCGTCTACGTCTTCACGCTGATCAGCATCGGCATGTGGGTCAGTTTTCGGCGCCGTGGGGCCGAGGACCTTTTTCTGGGCGGACGCACGCTGGGGTGGGGCGTGGTGGGATTGTCGATCTTCGGCACCAATGTCAACCCATCGTTTCTGATCTCCTCGTGTAGCGCTGGCTACAAGTCGGGCTTCGCCGCGGCCAACTTCGAGTGGCTCGCCTGGTGGCTGATGATGCTCTTGGCCATGCTCTTCATCCCGTACTACATGAAGACCCGCGTCAGCACCATGCCGGAGTTCATCCATCGGCGATTCGGCCGCGGTGCGCACACCTTCCTCTCCTACTACGCCCTGTTCACCACGATCGTCTCGTGGCTCGGATTGGTCCTCTATACCGGTGGGCTGCTCTTCGGCCAGATCATGGGCTGGCCGCTCTGGCTCTCGCTGGTCGTATTGATGGCCATCGCCACCAGCTTCACCGTGATCGGCGGGCTGGCCGCCGTGATGATTACCGACGCGTTTCAGACGATTCTGATGATCGCCGGAGCGGCCGTGCTGACGATCATCGCGTTGCATGAGGCCGGCGGCATTGCGACGTTGGTGGACGCCGAGCAGGTACCGCAGAACTTCTGGGGGCTGCTGCAGTCGGGCGAGGGGGCGGAGTATCCCTGGTACGCCATGCTGCTCGGCTACCCGGTCGCCGGAATCTGGTTCTGGTGTGCCGATCAGACGATCGTCCAACGAGTGCTTGGCGCGAAGGACACCCGCCATGCTCAACTGGGCACCGTCTTCGCCGCGTTCTTGAAGATCCTCACGCCCTTCCTCTTTTTGTTGCCCGGCGTCCTCTGCTTCGTCTTGCACGAGGGGATCGACTCGGAGCAGGCGTTTGCCACGATGGTCGTCGAACACTTGCCGACCGGCGTTGTGGGCCTGATCGTGGCGGTCCTGATCGCCGCGTTGATCAGCACGATCGACTCCGGATTGAATTCGTTCAGCACGGTCTTCACTCTCGATATCTACAAGAGGAGCTTCCGCCCTCAGGCCTCACCGATGGAGACCAAGACGGTGGGCCGGCTGGCCACGCTCTTCGCGGCCGCGGCTGCCGTGGGGTTCGCACTGCTGGTGGACAAGTTCGTCGACGAGGAACTCTTCAAGATGATCCAGGCCGTAATCGGCTTCATCGCGCCTCCGGTTTCCGCGGTCTTCATCGTAGGCGTTCTCTGGCGGCGGGCCACGTCGACCGCGGCCGTGCTCGCCCTGGTCGTGGGCTTCGTCGTGTCGATCTCCGTGGGAATCTGCAGCCTGACCAAATACCCGAACGCGGAGTTCTGGCCCCATTTCCTGTTGCTGTCGTTCTACCTGTTCGCCGGCATCTGCCTGTTCATGATCGTCGTATCGTTACTGACGCGCGATTCGCCCGGCAGAGAAGGTCTGCCCTCGCTAAAGGCGACCTACGCGTCGCAGAAGTCCGGCTCGCGGCTCGTTTGGACGCTTTGGGGTATTCTGGCCGTCTGCATGGGCGCGATCTATTTGATCTTCAATTAGTGGACGAACGATGACCGCAGTTCCCATCCAAGACGGCGTTCACGCGATGGTACCCCGCGATCGCATGCCGCCACACGTGCGGAAGCTGCGCGACGCCTACGCGATAGCACCGGACGCCCCGCTGGTGCAACGCGAGTTCTGGTTCTACAGCATGGACCAGTTCTACGCGCAGGGCCTGGATCCAAAGGCCGACGTCGCCGAAGTATTCGGCTACGACCCGCCGGGCAGCTACGACGTCAAGCACTTAGGATGGTGCGAGGCGAGTCTTCATCCGGCGTTTGAAGAGGAAGTCGTCGAAGACCGTGGGCGGCACGAAGTCATCCGCGACCAGGCCGGGCGGCATCTGCTGGTCTTCAAGGGCCGGCGGGAAGGATTCATGCCGGAGTATCTCGCCCATCCGGTCAAGGACGAGAGAACCTGGCGGGAGAACGTCAAGTGGCGGCTCGATCCGAACGCGTCGGGACGTTTCGACTACCTCGCGCAGCTTCAGCCGGAGGCCGTTGCCCGGGCAGCCAAGGGGTACATGATCTCGCAGCACCTGATCGGCGGCTACATGTTCTTGCGCAGCCTGATGGGACCGACCGAGGTCATGTACGCCTTTTACGACGTGCCCGAACTGGTACACGACTGCATGCAGGCCTGGCTCGTGCTGGCCGACGCGGTGATCGCCCGGCACCAGGAGTCCGTCACGCTTGATGAGATCTACCTTGCCGAAGACATCTGCTACAACCACGGCCCGCTCTGTTCGCCGGAGACGATGCAGGAGTTTCTGTTTCCTTACTATCAGCAATTGCTGGCCAACGTCCGCAGCCGGCAGATCGACCAGGCGCGCAAGCTGTACGTGCAAGTCGATACGGACGGGAAGGCGGAGCCGACGATTCCGCTCTATGCCGAAGCGATCGGGCTGGACGCGATGAGCCCTTTCGAGGTGGCCTCGGGCTGCGACGTCGTCGAGATCGGCCAGAGGAGCCCGGAGTTGGCGATCTTCGGCGGAATCGACAAGCGCGTCCTCGCCCGGGATAAGGACGCCATCGATCGCATGGTCGATCGTATCCTGCCGGCCATGCGCCGCCGCGGCGGCTACATTCCGCATTGCGATCACAGTGTGCCGGAGGAGGTGTCCCTGGAGAATTATCTCCACTATCGGAGGCGTTGTCTTGAGTTGGGGAACTGAACGGCATTGCATGGTAGGGTGCATGGTAGGGTGCGTGAAGCACGGCAGCATCTGTTGGTGCGTTGCGCAAGCCAGTTGGCCCAAATGCAGGCCGCACTGTCGAATCCCGAGCGATTGCCGTGCGGAACGCACCATCGGGCAACGGCTTGCTCTACGCACCCTACACGAGGCGTGATGATTCAGACTGATCGGCGCGACCGTGCGTCGATCGCAGGCGGACTCAACGCTTGCGTTCCGCTTGGCGTTGCGGAAAGTCGCTCGCCCGGGGCACCGCATCACCGAAGTGCATGTGCCGTTCGGGGCCGGAGAATTCAGGGAAGAACCGGTAGTAGTCGGCCGTGGGAAACCCCGCCTTGACGGCCCGCAACTGCGCGGCCAGCGCCTGGCACTGCTTTCGAGCTTCCTCCTGATCGGCGATCAGTAGGACCTGACGGTTTGCCGACAGCGTACGGCCGTTTGCACTCCGCAGCGTCGCGGCAACGCGAAACGTCTCGCCCAGCTTGCCCGGCACTTTCCACTGTAAGACCTCAAGCGGCGCAGAACTGTCCGGGAGCACTCGGTCCACGGCATAGGTCTTCTTCGCCGACGGCCTACCTCGCTCGTCGTCAATTTCCACGGTCAGAGAACAGTCCTCGAACGCTTCGTGCAGGTCGTTGACGATCCAGGGCGTAGTCTCGAACGTCTCGCCCGGCAGCCAGCGGCGTTTGTCGCATGGCAGCGAAACCAACAGCGGCTGGCAGGCTCGGCGGACGTAGTCGTACGAGTGTTTGGGCGATTGGAAGTAGTCGACGATCCCTCACTTCATGTCGGGCGCGAAGGTGATGAAATGGCAGATCGAGATGGCGCTGGACTTCGGCTTCCGCCGGCGCATGTGCTCGATACCCCATTGGAAGATCTCGCCTTGGGCCATCTGCGTGGCAGCGGCGAACTGTTCGAGTGAGCCGGTACGTTGGTCGCCGAATACCTGGAAGTTCAGTGCGCGGAATACGTCAAGATCGGCCCAGTGATAGCCCCAACTCGGCCCCGGCGGCCAGAGTTCGTCGGCCGGGATGAACTTCCGCAGGCTGGCCACGTTGGGCACGGAACTGACGGCAAACTCCGGAATTACCGCGTAGTCCCAACCGGCGATGTAGTCCTCCATGAGTTCCGCGCCCATGGCATAGAACAGGGCATGCGTGTGGCCGCTGTCCCGCTTCCCACCCAGCGCCAACTGCTGGACGATCGGCGGCCAGTTCAGCGGCGAGGTGGGCACGTAGGGCAGATCCGTGTAGGGCCGGATCGCTCGGCCCAGCCCCACCAGGAACTCGGCGTTATACTCCAGCCCCTGGCTGCCGTAGAACATCTCTTCGCCGCCTTCGAGCAGCACCACCGACGGATGCCGGCGCAACTGCTTGGCCACCGCGATCGCTTCCGCATAGGTGGCCTTGCGGAAGGCTTCGTCCTCCGGCAAACGCACCGACGCCAGCGGAATCAGGTCCTGCCACACGGTGACGCCCAGCTCGTCGCACAGATCGTAAAACGTCTCCACCTCGGTCGGATGCCAGCCGAAGATCCGCAGGTTGTTCAGATTCGCATCGCGGGCCATCTGCACGAGCGTGCGATATTTCTTGCGGCTGTTGCGGCCGTAGAAGATGTCCGGCGGGCCGCCCCAATTGGCCGAGCGCAGAAACAGCCGCTTGCCGTTGACGGTGAGCGTCCACGGATGCTTGACCTCTTCTTCCGTATAGCCGGGATTGCGCTGCATGCGGATCTCGCGAATGCCGAAGACGGTTTGCGTCCGATCGGACAAGGCTCCCTTGGCGTCGAGAACCGACGTCTCGACGACGTGACGATTCGGCCTTCCCAATTCCCACGGCCACCAGAGTTTCGCGTTCGGGACCTTCACGGGCACCGTTGCCATTGCCTGACCACGAACCGCCGGCAGAGAAACCTCGGCAACGTAGGGGCCCGCGTCAAAGCCTTTACCCCGCACGGTGACGCGCACACGGGCGTTGCCCGTCTCGGCAAGACGATGATCGGCCAGTCTCACCTGCACGCGCACCGTGGCCGAGCCGTCCTCGTGAATCTCGCTTGCAGGGTAGACGTCGTCGATTCGCAGCGGGCCGGTCGCCACCAGCCGGATCGGCTTCCAGATGCCCATCGGAGTCAACGTTCGCCAGTAATCGCCGTGCCAGGCGAATTTCCGCCCGGCCACGTTGCGGTAAGAGCGGGGCGGGGGATCGAGCCGCACGGCCAGGCCGTTGGCGCGCCCGTCGCTGCGGTATCGGAGGACGTCGCTGACGTCGAACTCAAACGGAGAGAACATTCCTTCGTGGCGGCCGAGGCGTTTGCCGTTGAGCCAAACGTCGCAGGAGTAGTCGACGCCTTCGCAGACCACGCGGATCGTCTTTCCCTGCCAATTCTCCTGCACGCCGAACTGGCAACGATACCACCACTCCCGCTCCATGACCCATTTGGTGCGGATTCCGTTGCGCCCGTAGTGCGGGTCGTCGATTTCGCCGGCTCGCCAGAGGTCGGTGTAGACGTCGCCGGGCACTTCGGCGCCGTTCCAGTTGTACCAGCTCGAGGCCACCTCGCCGAAGAACTCGTGAAAACCTGCGCGCACGCCCTGCCCGGGGCGGATGCCTTCCATTTGCCATCGCTGGCCACTGAGATCCAGCACGTCTCTGCCGTCGGTCACGCTTGGCAGAGGGCCGGCAGCGGACGCGGTTGGCGTTGTGTTCCAACCTGCGCTACTCAACGCGAGCACGACTGCGGTCCAACTCGCTGGGCACGTTCGATAGCCAGTCATGGTGTTACCCTCCAACTTTCGCTCTCCCCGGACTGTTCGACGTAGGCCGCCAAGATCGATTCAGGGAAGATAGCCGGGTATGGGATAGCGGGCGTTCACGACCGACGGATCGTAATGGCGGATGCGATCGTTCTTGAATCGCTCGTACACCGCCCGGCGATAGGCGTTCTTGTCCGGCGGGCTTGGCCGGAACTCGTCTCGCACCAGGCCGATCTTCTCGAAGGGAATCGGGCGAAAACCCGGTTTGACCTGGAAGCCACCCTTGAAGCGGAAGTCGAGCGACACAACGTCCACAAAGGCGTCCAGCGTAATCGGCCAGGGGAGTTCGTGATCGCACTGCGTGGGAAGATCGACGAAGCGCCCCATTTCCATGCTTTCCATGCCCTCGATCGTACCCGACCCGCCGTGGATATGGAACGGCTCGCGGACGTTGTAGATGTAGTTCCGATTCACGTTGCAGAACGTCTGGGCCCAGGGGTTCGTCTCGATCGTCTCCTTTAGCTGCGGAAACGCTTCCTTCCAGGGGCTCTTGAGCCACGCCTTCTCGCCGATCGTCCGCTCCAGAATATAGAGGAAGTCGCCCTTGTCGCCCTGGGGCAAATCGCGGCCGAAGCGGGCGAGGTCGTCCCATTTCTGCTGGATGGCCTCGGGCGTGACGGCGGCCTTGTTGGTCCACCACATCACGGACGCGTCTAGCGTGATATTGTTCTGAAAGTCGTTCAACGGGCCGTGGAACTGGCCGCCGCCGCGTCCGGAACGATAGAAGACGTTGCCGTAGATCTTCAACCCGGCCCCGCCGTCGTCGTTGCGGAAGCCCATCACCGGTTGTCCGCCCGGCTCGAGCAGGTGGTGTACGAAGTTGTGGCGGATCACGTTGTTCATCGTATACCACTGGGCCCCGCAGTAGGCCACGTTGAAGTCGCCCATCTCGTAGCCGATGTGGTAGAACTCGTTGTACTCCAGCAACAGATTGACGGTGCGGAAGCTGATCGCCCCGTTGAGATTGTAGAGCAAGTTGTGCGCGAAATGCAGGCCGACGCCGCTCAGGCCGATCAGACCGTAGCCGCGCCGCCGGCAGTCGTGGATGACGTTGTTCGTAACGAAATGGTAGCAGGGCTCAAGTGTCCGCATGTCCCCGCCGGAGAGGCTCAACGCGGTGTGCAGCCCGTAGAAGTCGCAGCCGGTGATGCCGTTGTATCGACCGCCGCTGATGCTAACGCCCCGCCCCACGCCGTTGCGCACGACGCATCCGGCCAAGAGGTTGTGCCGGCCGCCGGAAATCTCCACGGCCCTCTCGCCGGTGTTTTCCAGCGTGACGTCGCGGAACGTCACGTAGGTGGTGTCCTGCAACCGCAGCAAGGGCTCGCCGCCGAGGACCGTAACCCGCGACTTGCCCGGCACGAAGCCGTCGATCGGCCAGACGTAGAGCCGCCGGCCGTGCCGGTCGAAATACCACTCGCCGGGCTCATCCAACTCGGCAAGCACGTTGAGCAGACGCACTCGCCGCGGCATGCTCTTGATCTTCTCGACGATGCCGTAACGCGTGTATCGCAAGAGCTGAATCACGTTGCCGTCGATCTTCCCCACCGGCTCGTCCTGGAAGTACCAGTCGTTGTGGAAGTAGCCCTGGGCTCGCATGTCGCCGGTTCGCTCGAACTCGGCCTGCACGGCAGGCGACAGCGCTTCGCGAAACGTGAACTTGCCGCCGGTGGGATTCTCCTTGCTGTACGGCTCCGGCTGCTCGCCGGGTTTGAGCCAGCACGTGGTCGGGCCGGCGTCGAGGATCTTGCCGATGTGATGGTAACTCCGATTCGGCCATCCGGCCAACTGCAACAGGTGCCCGTGCATGGAGATCAGGCCGTAACGGCCTTCGCCGGGGAAGTACGAAGCCACGTTGTTCTCGGAGAGATCGATACTCATCACCTTGCCGCGTGCCGGTTCGGCCAGGCGGCCCAGCAGCGTGCTGTCCTGCACGACCGTGAATCGACTCGAATCTAAGGGCACTCCGCCGGTCAAGATCACGCGATCCGCGCCGACGCCGCGATACACGATCGGGCAATCCGCCTTGCCGGAATCTTCCGCCGAAAGACGGAAGCTCTCATCAATCGGATACTGCCCGGCCGACAGCACGATATGCACGCCGCCTTCGGGCAAGCCGGAAACGGCCTTGAGCTTACGAATCGCGTCACGAGCCGCCGCCAGACTCTTCAGTGGAGAGGCCTCCGTGCCGGGATTCAGGTCGCTGCCGTCGGTCGCCACATAGAAAGTCCTGTTCGGCGGTAAGATGGGAGCCAGCGCATCCTCGGTGTAGGTTCTGCTGTACTCGGGACGTGTATGGGGCGCCGGCTCCGAGGGCCCTTCCGCGATTGTGGCCCTGCCGTTGATGAGCCATGCGGCCATCACGAACGCCCAGGGCCGTATTCGTATCGTCGATGGCATATCTCGCCTTTCTCGCTCCGATTGGCGTTCACACAAGTCGTGGAGGCGCGGCGCCGGCTCTCTCTGCAGGGATTCTCTTTGGCGGGGTCTCTCACCCCTGGTGGATCGTTGCCGCTTCCACACGTGCGCTGCCTCGCACGGCCTCGCCTCCGGCCTCCGGTGCATCTTCTTTCGCGTGCCGCTGCACCTGCACATGCGTTCGATCGGTATCGTCGGGCGTGAACCTGATCGTATCCCGCTGATCGCCCCAGGCGACGCGCAATTGGCGACACTCTTTGCTCACCCACGTCGTTTCCGGTAGATCCTCCCCATAACGATAAGGGTAGAGCATGATCTTGTAGTCCGGCGACGTTCCATAGCTGGGGATCACCAGGCGTTTTCCGTAGGTCTTCGGATAGCGGATGTTGGCCAGATAGTGTTCCAGGCGACCAATCGGCGTGTAGCGGCGCTGACGCATATCGTTGTTGCATTGCAGCACGCGCACCAACAGCATGGGATCGCCAGGTTCCGGCCGGCGTTCGTCGTTCTCGTCCCGCGCCACTTCGCGGCCGCACAGCAGCATGTCGCAGACGTCCGACGTCTCGTTGAAATCGAACTGATAGATCTCCAGGTCCTTCGAGGCCTGCATCAACCACTTGTACTGGTGCGGTGCCCCGTCGGCAGCCTCGATATCGTCGACGATCAGAACGTACGGATGTGTGCCCCGGACCAGCGTCGCCGTGCGAAACGCCCGTTTGACCGGGTTCCAGGGTTTCTTCACGTAGTGCTCGACCATGCCCGGCTGCAGCCAATGGTGATGCTCGTAGAAGGGCGCGTTCATGTAGGCACACGGTTGCCGGGTGAACTGGAAGTCGTTGGGCGTCTTCTCGACCTTGCTCCACCCCTGTGCGAGAAACGGGCTATCGACCGTCGGCTCGCCGCTGCTCCACTTCCACTCCCAGTCGTAGGCATACTTGGCATCGCCACACACACTGGTCAGCAGTTCTTCGTCTCGATAGGCCACCACCTTTCCGGGCACGGGGAAGCAGCCCGAGGCCATCCCGCATTGCCCGACGTCGTCGATCAACACGGTGCTGAAGAACCGCGACTCGTTGACCTTGCCGAACTTCGAACCGCCGGCCAGGGTCAGTTGGTGGCCCCAAAGCCGCCCTAGCGCGCTGAAGGTGAAGTGATTGCGATCGGCCGACGTATGCCCTCCTCGGTCTTGTCGGCAATGCAGCGACAGCATCAGTGCGTCCGGATCCGACGAGCTTCGGGTGAGCATATAGCCTCGTTCGGGGCAGAAGAAGGTCAGCGGGCACCCGGTGCGCGCAAACTCGAACGGGCCTTCCATCGGGGCCGACGGGAACATCGCCGCCGTCAGCGCCGAGTTATAGTATCCCGCCGGGCGGAAGTCCGTGTACCGTTCGTAGTTGTCGCCCATGTAGACGCGCCACACGTAGTCGACGGCCGAGTCTTCGGGAAACAGCCACTTCAGTCCCACTACGTCGCAGACGTTGAACCGGAAGTTGCCCAGCACGGTGTCCGTTCCGGTCCCTCCCCAGTCGTCGCAGCCGATGAAGCCGTTGCCGTTGGGCAGACTGACGCCCGGGAGGAACCGAGTGGCGTAGGCGCGGACGTGCGGGTGGCCGATCAGATCGACGCCGCGTTTGGCCAGCAGGATCATGGTCGTATTGAACTGGTAGTTCTTGCCGAGCCCCTCGTAGGGGCAGCCCGAGGCGTACCAGCCGTAGGTGATGAAGTTGTGGTAGGCGCGCACGAAGCCGCGGTAGTAGTCCGCGTTGAAGCCCTTCTCTCCCTCGATCGCCATCAGCGTCAGCGGCATGAAGCTATCGAGCGTACACCAGTTGCTGGTGGTGGAATCCGCCTCGGTGAACGTCCCGTAATGGGCCTTGTTCAGCGAGACGATCGCAATCAGCCTGCGCACCTTCTCCCGCTGTGCTTCGGTCATGAAGTTGAAGGCGTAGTCGTAGCAGAACCCCATGTTGAAGGCCCCGATCACGCCCGGGTGGTCGCCCGGTTTGACCTGGCCGTCGAGATGGTCGGCGATGTTCTCGATGGCCTTGCACAGTTTCGAGCCCCCGTCGCGATCGTTCTCGATCCAGCAACGATACGCCTCCAGCGCCATACAACCCAGCACATAGTCGTTCATGTCGACCGTGTAGCCGGCCATCTCCCCGGCCAGGATGCGCCGGTATTGCTCGGCGGTCTCGGTCCAGCCGCCCCGGTTGTAGGGCGCCATCATCGTACCCTCGGAATGGACGGGGTAGTCGGATCGCTCTGCGATCGCGCCCTTCAGTTTGTCGGTCCATCCCTGCAGCATCCGCCAGATCTGCCGACCGTGAGGTGTCTCTGCATAGGTGCGTCGAAGCTCGGCTCTGTCCTCCGGACTGTGCAGCATACGGGGGTGGACTCCCGGCAACGGAGCGGGCGACGGGCGTCGCATCCCCGACGTGTCATACGTGATCGTTTTCGGGCCAAGGTCGTCGGGCCGGATTGCGGCGTAGGGTATCTGCGCACCGCTCTTGGAGATCGCCGTATCCGGCGATGGGGTTTCCGCGGTCGTGCATTGTACTGCGACCCAAGCGAGGGCTGTGCCCCACGTTGGAATGAGGATGCACCTCAGGTTGGCATGGAGTTTGGCCGCGTATTGCATGAATCGTCTCTCCTGCAGCGAGAATCCGTCGATATCCCTCTGCTAGCATTGTATCGTACCAGGTTGCGTCCCGCATGACTTGCGATTCTCGCCACGATCTGAAGCACGATTCGGCCGATCCCGCCCGGACCGTCCCAGCCAACAGGTACTTCAACGCGCGCTGCTTCATAACCGGATCAACGCGCGAAGCGCGTCAAGGCTTCCGCAGATCGTAGCAGAACAGACCTCGACCGCCGCGGATGATGATGCGGCCGTCGACCAGCGCGTGGGTCATGAACATGGGCGAATAGGCCGACGTGTTTCGGTGTCGGGTGCCCCAGACGTCGCCCAGTTGACGCAGCTTCAGCGGGTCGGTCGCATCGTAGAGCAGCAGCGGCGTATCGCTGTGCGAAGCGTCGGCCTGGCTGATCAGCCGGCCGTCCATCGAGTAGGTCTGGCCGTTCGATCCTGCGGCGTTGGACGGGATGTGGTGCAGCCGCTTGCCGCTGTCGACGTCGAACACGACCAGATCATCACCGCGGCTCTCCTGCCCACCGACCGTCGTCTTGAGGATCACGTGCTTGCCGCAAATCACCGGCGGATGACTGTTCGGTTTCCAAGGGTAGTCTTCCCCGGCGTCCCAGGCTTTTTCCAATCCCTTGGTGGTTATCCGGTAGCATCCCAGCCGAGCCGGCCGCTTCTCTTCCGTCTGTTGGTTGGCGAGCAGGTGACGCTCGCCGACGGTGAGCGTGGCCGTGTTGATGCCGCTGTCGGAGATCGTCCAGAGCACGTTGCCATCGGACGGTTCGATGCAACGGATCTCCCCGGCCGCATTGCCTACGAGGATGTAGGTCTTGCCGCCATGGTGCCACGCGGTGGGCATTGCCGTGTTGGACGTGGCGTCCTCGATCTCCCACTTCTTCTTACCGGACTTTACGTCGAGAGCCACCAGGTCGGGCGAAGACGAAACAAGCACGCCACCGATGACCGCCCGGTGAATGCCGGCCGCATGAGGCGACGACCAGAGCACTCTGCCCGTATGGGCATCGAGTGCAAACGTCCAACCGGACGTCGTTCGGGCAAAGACGCGTCCCTCGGCGGCGGCCACGTTGGTCGAGAAGACGCCGATCTTGCTGCTGCCCATAATGGGATGATCGCGGTAGAGCCCATTCGGAAAGACGGTTCGCCAGAGGGTTTGGCCGGTGGCGGCGTCGAGGCAGAGGACCACGTCCTCCGCTTTGCGCTTCCAGAGCAGGCCCAGCACGCGGCCGCGATCGCCCATGGCCTGTTTGAGTTCGGTTTCGTGGTACTTGTCGCCGGCGGGGCGTGGATAGGCGAGAAAGACCCTGCCGTCAATCAGCACCGGCGAGGCACTTCCCCCGGCGGGGCCTCCGCGGGTGAGGAAGTTCTCGATGTTGCCGTCGCCGTAACGTGTGGTCTGGCACCTTCCCGGCGGCGTCTTCTCACTCCGCCAGACGAGCCGCGCGTCGGCGAGCGATTCGACGAGCACGTGGCCCGTCGCTTCCGCACTGAAGTTGCCGTGGGGACCGTTCCAGCACGGCCAATCGGCTTGGATCGCATGGACCTTGGAAAGTTCGCTTGCCGTGACAACTACCCCATCTAACTTGCCCTCGCTTTCGATCTTCTCGCCATATTCGCAAGTCCACTGACCGTGGTAGCCTTTGCCGTCTTGCTTTGCGCTGAGGGTGTACATGGCGGGCATCGGCTCGTCGCCGGGGATGGCCAGCGCTTCGGGGGTCAGCACGACGCGGACGTCGCCGGCGAGTCTATCTTTGGTGACGGTGACTTCCGAGAACTCGGCCTCCATGGTGCGACCTAGCCGTAAGTCGGCGACCGCCCGGCCCGGGCGCCAGCGACCGTTCGTCGTCGAGCCGTAGACGAGCAACGGCATGCGGCCTTCGCGGGCCGTCGGCATCGACAAGCGATAGACGGATTCCTCGCCGGGCTGCTTGCTGCTGATGGGGATCGCCTCGCCGCCGAAACCGGCGTCGGTGGCGATCGGTTTGCCGTCGAGTTGGCTCTTCATGCGGCCGATCACTAGGTTATCGCGGACGGTGCCCTTAAGTTGAAACGAGTAGTCGCCCCCGTCGAGAGAGCCGCCGTCGAGAGTTGCCGCAATCGCCGCCTGAAAGTTGTCTCCATCGAAATCGACCTCGAGCGAAGTGACCTTGCCGGTCCAGCGGTCGCCGCCGCGACTGGAGATACGGGCGTCCTGCACCTTGCCCCTCTCGACGGTAAACCGGATTTCGGCGTACTTGTCCATCGATCGCTGGCTGCTGAGGACGTGGACCGTGTAGATGGAAAACCGCACCGGGAAGTCGGCCACGGCGGGTTTCATCGCCAGCACGTCGATCTCGCCTTGGCATCGCTCTCCGTAGACGAAGTAGTCGACGTCCTCCGGTTCGAGGATGCCCTTGCTGCGTTTGAACACGAGTTCCCCGCCGCGTACGGCAGTCCGGCCCGCAAACCGGCCCAAGATCCTCTCGCCGGACCGCCGGGCATCGATCTCCAGACGGCAGCGGTAGATCTTCTCCTCGGCGGGAACGTGGACGGTCATCACCACCTGCCCAGAAAGCCGGTCTCGCGTCACCTTCAGGTCGTTGACGTCGAAGTGGTCGATCACGCGATCCACGCCCTCGAGTTCACCCCACGCCTGCAATACCCGGCCGTTGTGAACACCCAGATGCAGCGTAAGGTCACGCTCGTTGCGAAACGCGTCCGGCAGCGCAAGGGTGAGCCGCTGATAGTCGGTGTAGCGGGTTGTTCGAGGTCGCGGAGGCTGGCCGTCGCCCTTCGTCGCCCTTGTCGGCAATCCAATCAGAGACGCCAGAATCCCAAGCGTGACGACAAAGCGACGCTTTCCAGTTCGGTCGAGCATTTGGCTTCCTCAGTTGGATAAGGGCGAAACGCGTATCAGGGTGACTGTACTTGTCCCGGTCTACTTGTAGCATCGCACGGTCCCATCTTCACAGACAGCATACAGCCGCCCACCGGCCACTGCCAGGCCGTTGTTGATCACGGCGCTGTCGACCTCGACGTGTGCCAATCGTCTTCCGTCGGGCACGCTGAAGGCCTCCAGGTGGCCGGGGATGGCTTCACCTTTGCGCCAGCGGGGGCGAGGACGCATCTGCGAACCCCAGGGCCGCATCAAGTGCCCTTCGCTGGCCACGTAGGCGACACGGCCGCCCAGCGCCAGCGAATCGGCCTCCTTGCCCACCACGTTGACCGAGGTTGCGATCGGTGTCAGCGTGCGCTTTTCGTTGCCCGAGACGCGCGTCCAGCCCTCGGCCGCGATATCGGACGACTTGATCAAGCAGAGACCGGGGCCGACCGTATGGTCCGGCGTTTGTTCGACGTAGATGGCCTCGGTGCCGTTGTGCGCGGCCCGCATACCGTCGCTGCGGTGGCCGCCGATCCTGACACCGCCCAGTTGAATTCCCACCGAACCGGTGCTATGCGGACCGCCACGGTTCTCGAATTCCATATCCAGAAACGGATACCGCTCACCGGCGATCAGCAACGGATCGCACACGCCACGGTCGCTGGTCGCGCCGGTGGCGATCACGATCGGGTGATTGGCCACGTGGGCCACCTCGCCATCGTACATCGGCAGGTCGATGTTCCGCACGTGGGTGGGATGGTACGCGCCGTTGCTCTTGTTCGTCGTGGCCAGTTCATGTTCTTCGTCGGAGACGCTGAAGTACCTCCGCCCTTCCCGATCTTGCTTCGTCTCGAAGGTCACCCACGGCCGCAACGGGCGTTGCAGCCGCCGCGACCAGACGATCTCGCCCGACTTCAAATCCAGCCCCCACGCCCAAACGCCGCCGTCGGCCTCGCCGTGATAGCCGGCCGTGGCCACGACGAGATCGTCGACCACCGGCAGGCAACCGTGTACCGGCCACAAGGCCTCCATCTGACCGTACGCCAGGACGTACCGCTGCTGCGGCGCGGCGAGGAAGCGCCACGCCAGTTCGCCCGTCTTGGCGTCGAGAACGTAGACGTTGCCGTCGCGGGCACCGAACACCAGGCGGCCTTGGGCGTAGGTGGGCGTAGTGAGAACTCGGCCGGCGGAAGCGAATGCCCAACGCTGCCGGCCGGTTGCCGCATCCAGGGCCACGACACGACGCCGGTCCCGATCCGCAACAAACAACATCCCGCCTGCGACCACCGGCGCCGTAACCGGGCCGTTGTAGACGCCGCAATTCAGCCAGTCTTGGCGGACGCCGGTGACGTCTCCCGCGATCGGTTCGGAGATCTTCACGCGCCACGCCTCGGTCAGCCCGCGCGGACCGTCCTGCGGTCCCCAGCCGCGTCGTTGGCCGTTGTAGAGATAGGCCGGCCAATCGCCGTCGCCGGCGGCGGCGCCGAGCGGGCGATCATAAGCAGGCCCCTTCGTGAGACGTCGGCCGTCGTCGATCGGCCGAGGTTCGCGCGTATGGTGCAGCGCGAGGTTGCCGCGCAGCGGGAAGAAGCAGCCGCAGCCGGAGCCGTGATAGTACATCATCCCATAGGCCGGCGTGCCCCAGCCGCCACACTGGCCGCGTGCCAGGTCGCGTTTCGTCCAGCGCAGGTCGTCGCCGGAGAGGTCGAAGTAGTTGCCGAATCCGGCGGTGACCAAGTTCTCGGTGCAAGCCCCGGTGTCGCAGCGGGCGTTGCCGCCGTTGAGCCCATACTCCAGCAGTTCGCCGGTGGCCTGGTCCATCCGCGCCCAACTGTGGCCGTAAGTAAAGAGCGTCCCATCGGCCAGCAGGAAGAGGTCGAACATCGAGGCGTCCACGCCCTCGGGCCCGCAGATGTTCACCCAGAGGCTCTTGCCCGCCTTGGCGTCGACGGCCCACACGGCGGCCGGCTTGCCGCCGTTGGCATCGTTGGCGTTGAGGCAGAAGACGCGGCCGTCGCGGTAAGCGACGGCGTGGAACGTGCCGGCATGTTTGACCCACTTCTTGTCGTCCCATCGCCCGCGGCGATGCACCAGCGACAGGTCGGCCATACGCGGGTCGAGCGGCACGCGCCAGGCGAGCCTTCCGCTCTTGAAGTCGAAGGCGACCAGCGCGGTGCAGGGAATCGAAGGATACCGCCCGCTGAAGAACCCCCGCCGCTCGGGCGTGTTACCTTCGATCACCACGACCAACCCGAGATCCACCGCGAAGACGGGGCGCGCGAGGTGATCGCCCTGATCGTGGGCATAGTCCCAAATCACGCGGTCGAGCTTCGCGTCGATGCAGCGGATGCGCCTCTCAAGCGTCTGCACGATCAGGCCGTCGTGGTAGTTGAACTGGGGATACCAACCCTCGTAGCGCGACTTGCGGATGTTCAGCGATGCTTCATAGACCCGCAGCGTTTCGCCCGTCTGCGGATCGACGGCCCCGATCCGAGCGGCCTCTTGCCCGTCGTCGATGATCCGCAGCAGGCGGCCGTCGGCCAGGATCAGCGGTTTGGTCTTCTCCGCGGTGAAAGCGCCGCGATCGACCCATTCGGCCCGCTGCCAGAGCAGCACGCCGTTGAAGGCGTCGCGGGCTTCAAGCATGATCGCCTTACGTTCACGCTCGCGATGCTCCAGCGTGTAGTTCCACTCCGAGGCCGTGATGCCGGCGTCCATCCGCCAGCCGTTGGCGCCGTTGGAATCCTGCAACCGGGGGCCGGCGATGAAGCGCAGGCCGTTGGGAACCCGAAAGGCATCGTCGCGCGAGACCTTGTTGCCGTTGGGGCCGTGGAAAAAGTGCGTCCATCCGTCGAGGTTCCCGGGCATGGGCTTCTCGAGTCGCGTCCACCCATTGTCTCCCCGGATCAACGCCTTGCCCCGTACGGGAACCAGCGCGCGGAGGATTTCTTCCCGAGCGATCTTGGCCGACGAATCGACGACGATCAGGTTGGCCATGTGGTCGGCCAGCGGCAACTTCTTGCCGTCCCACACGCCGACGGTGACCAGTCCAGCACAGCCGGCAGCGTGTACGGAACTCCGAATCTTGTCCGCATCTGCGGAACACCTCGCCAGAACGAGCGTGATCCAGCGGTCGGTCTTCGCCAGTGCCAAGCACAGCTTCGCATCGATTGCCCCCACTTCAACGGCCAGCCCGCCCGGAATTTCGGCCAATTCTGCGAGGGATGCCGCTTTCGTGGGCGGCGGCCCAAAAGAAAGAGCGAAGATACTCAGCAGCGCGCCTAGTGTCACAGTTCGCATGTCCATCGTCTCCGTGCGTTCGCTAAGGTTGCCCATGACGCAAAGCCCCCACGCGATCGGCCCACGCTTGCCACTCGGCGGCTGGTCGCGGCGTTCATCCATCAATGTAGTCCGCCAACCGTCTGGCCCATCATGACGTCGGCCGAGCCTCCCAGCCGTCAACCATGAACTCGCCGTGGACGCTGCACTCGAACTTCAGCGGCTCGGACGAGCCCGGGAAGAAGCCCCACCAGGAGCATCGCGGCGATTTGCTTGCTTGTAGTCATTTTCGTTCCGGCAAGTGTTACTCCGTGCTCGAACGTTCCAGAACCGATCATGCCGGCAACCTTGCCGAGGCCTACAGCAAGGTCCAGACATGCTACCTTGATATCGTACACTCCTCGGCGTGAACGTGCGCCCCAGGACAACACCCTCCGGCCGGCAGGCCAGTTACAGGAGAGGCAGGACAACGGCGATTGGTCACCCGAGGCTACCGCGGCCGTGATTTGTGCGGGCTGGTTCTTCTTCACGATGTTATTCTACCGCAAGGACGAACGGCCCTACGTCGAGCAGATCGGCCAGCGGAACCTCCGTTTCGATGGCGGTGAGACTAGCTTCGATCGTTGACGAGAACCACGAACCTTGATAGTCTATCGACGTGTCGTAACTCCAGGAAGTGGGCTTGAAGGCCGTGCTGCAAACTACTGGCACTCGATGACGGAGGTTCCCACCGTGCAGCTACAGTATATGCAGCTACAACACATCATGCCCGGCTGCCGGCCGCGAATTGACTGCGTCCTCGCGATCGGCCTGGTGATGATCATGTCTACCGCAGCGCCGACTCAGGCCGAGAAGTTGCTGAAGTTCGACGTGGTTCAGCTCGGGCGTTCGCCGCTGGAAGGGCCGATATTCAAGTATACCGATGACGGCAAGTTCGTGCTCACCGGCGGCGGCCGGGACACCAGCGACGCCTGTTTCGAGGGTGCCTTTGCGGGCGTCGAAACCCGGGCGTCGAACTTCACGTTCATCTGCCGTGTTGCCCGAGCACCTATCGGTTCGCCCGACCCGCAGTACGGCGTGATGATCCGCGCCGGCTTGAAAGGGCCCGAGAAACAACTGAATCTACGCTATGACGGCCGGTCGGCTCATCGGGCCTGGCGTTGGCTGATGAAGTACCACGTCACGCCCAGTTCGCACGACGGAAGTAGCCGCGCGTACGTTTACTCGTACGATCGGTCGGTTTCCGCCACGGAAGGCGTCTGGCTGAAGATCGTCCGCCGCTATCCGTTTGTGACCTTGTATACGAGTGAGGACGGCGAGAAGTGGACCGAATTCGGGGCCGACTATTTGAAGGTCATGTTACCTCAGAAGGTGTGGGTCGGCCCGCAGATTACCGGCGGAGCCGACGGCAAAACGCCCATTTCGATGACCTTTGACCGGCTTTCCTTTACGGTCGACCAAGGCAACGATGCGGCGCCCACGGCCGACGTCTGGCAGGAGTATCATCCTCCGCTGAAGCCCCAGGTCGCCTACTTCGCGAAGGTCGAAACCGGCACGAGCAAAGGCCCCTTCTCGGCCTACATCCAGATGCCCCGGGCCATGGATCCCAAGGACATCCGCGGCCTGGTGTGGACGACCGGCTGCAAGGAGATGATCATCAACGGCGGCGAGGCTTTGCCTTGGACCCATCAAGACGGGCTCCGCAAGCCGGCGGACATGCAGCAGTGGGAAGGCGCTTATATGATGCCGAAAACGCGGCCGTTCAACCAGATCCTGGCCCATTACGGGCTGGTCCGCCTTGGCGGTGCCTTTCCGGTGGAGTGCTACCCACAGGCGATCGGGCGGCTTGCCGAAGTTTCGGGCATCAGGCATCTGCGGAACATCCCGTTCTGCGCGACCGGTGCGTCGGCCGCCGGCGGCGCGTCGGCCAAGGCGGCCAACCTGCATCACGAGCATTGCGTCGCCGCTGCACCCACGTTGATCGGTATGGCGGGAGCAAAGACCGCGGGCCGCGCCGTGCTGAGGACGCCCCATCTGCACGTGTTCGGCTCGAAGGACGGGGGGCATCTCGAGGACGTCGAAAGCTGGATTCCTCGACTGCGCGAGGATCATGCACTTTGGGCGCCTACGCCGATGTGGCGCGTCTATCACCGACAGCACAAGTCGTACGCGATCGTCTTCCCCTATTTCATCGAGACACTGCGGCTTCGCGTGCCTGATGGTGCGGACTACGCCCGAAGTGCGCCCAAATTGAAAACACTCAACCTCCAGAGCGGCTGGTACGGGCTGGCAGAATCATGGTACACAAGCTACCCCGAGGTCGTGCCGGTGCGCGGGTACAAGGGCAAGTCGAAGGGCCTCGTTTGGCAGCCCAACGAGTTGACGGCCCGGATCTGGCAGGCGTTCGTCTCGCAGAATCCGAGAACCGTCATCCACTTCCCGCGGTTCGAGGGCCACAACAACTATGGGCAGCCGAATCCGCACGGCTGGAAGAACAGTTTCTTGGCCGCCGACGAACCGTTCGAGCTTGTCGCTTCCGGGCCGTTGGGCAAGGATCTGAAGGCCCAGTACTACGCCGGACTGAGCAAGCTGAACGTGCTCCAAGAGCACGGCACGCCGTACCGCGTCACGCTTGCCGCACCAGAGCCCGGTCTGCACGCGGTCTACGCCGTAACCGAGTGGGACGGCCGGCGCGAGATCTCCCGCCCGGTGACGATCATGTTTCAAAAGCGGCAGTAGGTGAGCTGCAAACCGCCACGAGTCATTCAGTGAGCCCGCGTCGAGCAGCCGCGCCGCCGGAGCGCGGAGATGGAGGGAAACGAGATGCACAAACGGTGGACTTCACTCGTCGCGTTATCTGTTGCCGTGGTCCTTTGCCACGTGCCGCTCTTGGCTCTGGCGGATTCGCCGCAGCCGGACGCGATGGAAGTGTTAAGCGATCAGTCTTTCTGGCGGCTCCACGCCGCGTGGCGAACACCGGCCACCGTGGCCGACGGTAAGTATGACCTGGGCGGTGGCTACGTGGTGACGGATCCGCCGGGCACGCGATGGATTCGCGATTCGTTCACCGAACCGACGCCGCCTCCGCCCGCCGATTGGATGACGACCGATTTCGATGATTCCAACTGGGCACGCCACACAGGACCGCCATTTTCCGGCTACGGCCAAGGCACGGCAGCGGAGGTCTACCTGCTTTGCGGCCGGGTCCGCTTCGGAGTCCGCGATCCGGCCCGGGCAGGTCGAATCGAATTGAACCTGACCTATCGTGGTGGCGTGATCGTGTATCTCAACGGGAGTGAGGTGGCGCGCGGCCACATGCCGTCGGGCAAGATCGAACCGCTTACGCTGGCGGCCGATTATTCCAAAGAGGCCTCCTTTGGCCCCAAGGGCGAACCGCTGCCGTCGGTCTCGGAAAAGCGCGGTCCGCCGGAAGAACTGGCGAGACACTACCGGCAGCGATTCCGTACGCTTTCGGTCGATCTGCCGAGAGGCCTGTTGCGCCAGGGAACGAACGTGCTGGCATTGGAGGTTCATCGCGCTGCCCATCCCGCAAAGCACATGGCCGACGCCAGCGGTGGTTGGAATCCCACGGTGGGCAAGCACGCCTGGGGAACTTGCGGCGTGCAGCGCTTCTCGGTGACGGCGCCGGCGGGCAGCCGTCTGATCGCCAACGTCGGGGCGGTCCCCGGCGTGCAGGTCTGGAACTGTAACACGCTGCTGCGGCCGGGGGTCGATTTCCAGTGTGGCGATCCGCTCGAACCGCTACGGCCCGTCCGCATGGCCACTCCGCAGGGCGGTGTCACGTCCGGACAACTCGTCGTCAGCGCTGCAACAGAGCTAAAGGGTGTGTCGGCCGCCTTGAGCGATCTGAAGACGAACTCCGGGGCAACGCTCGGTGCCAGTTGCGTCGAGATCCGCTATGCCACGGGGGACGATAAGATCCCGCAGCTTCTTGCAAAGCCGCCCGGCCCAACGCAAATCGTGCCGATCTGGCTTACGGCCCGGGTGCCGAAGAATGCCGCGCCTGGTCAATATCGTGGCAGGCTAACGATTAAAGGGCTGGACGACAAGAGGTCGGTTCCGGTGGAACTCACCGTTTACGATTGGACGCTGCCGGAGGTGCGAAACTTCAACACGTCGGTCTGCTTGCTGCACTCCCCCGAATCGGTAGCTCGCCACTACAAGGTGCCGCTATGGTCGGAGCAACACTTCAAGCTGCTGGAGAAGTCGATGGGCCTGTTGCGCTATGCCGGCAATACGCTGCTGAGCGTTTCGGCCATCGGCGAGGACTGGTTCGGCGACCATCCGGCGATCGTGTTCCGCAAGGAGTCGGGCAAGTACGCACCCGACTTCCGGTTCGTCCGGCGTTACCTCCAGTTGTACAACGAGCACGCCGGTCCACCGCGCCAACTTTCGGTGCAGGTTTGGAACTACTCGGTCTCGCGGCGCGGTTTCGGGCGCGACGGCGGCAACGAGAAGTGGATGTGCGAGAGGCTCAAAATCCGCCTGCTCGAAGGCAACCGGCTCGTGCCGGCCGAAATGCCCGTCTACACGCAACCCGGCACCGAGGAAACCTGGGCGGCGGTGGCGGCCGGGATGAAACAAATCCTCGAGGAACTGGGCTGGAGCGAGACGCGCCTGCTCTGGGGCACCGGCGGGGACAATCTGCCTAACGAGGAGATCGTGACCTTCTTCAAGAAGATCGCTCCGGACGTCTACTGGCGCGTGGCCACGCACGGCGGCAGTGTTCGTAACTGGGGCCAGACGCCCGAGCAGCGCACCCAGCCCGGCGGACTGATCCTGGGCCATGCCAGCCTCGTACGGAGGAATATCACGCGGCGAACGTTGGTCGACGACTGTCCCTTCGAGGTGATCAAGCGGGACGGTGTGACGTCGGTGGCGATCGACTACCTGACGATGGCGCCGCTGGGGCGAATCGCGGCCGGCTACGGCGGTACGGCTTTTCTGACCTTCGATTACTGGAGCGTGCTGACCGATGATCGGGGCAGACTCCGCTCGCCGCTGGGCTTCTACGTCGGCTTCGGCAACATCCACGGCAGCGGCGGGGCATTCGTGGCCCCGGGCCCCGGCGGAGCCGCTGCCAGCCCGCAACTCGAAGCCTTCCGCGAGGGGCTCCAACTTACCGAGGCCATTCTGTACTTGCGTGCCGCGCTGGCGGATCCGCGGCGCAGGGCGGCGATCGATCCGGAGGTGCCTGCTGAGGCGAAGGCGGCCATCCAGATCCTGATGGACGTGATGGAGAGCAATCGCCGTTTCCGTCCCGCCGGCACCGCCGACGTCTGGCCGCACGTTCGGCGGATCTACGAACTCGTCTCCGAGGTTCAGAAGTGATGAACAGCCGGCCCGTGCCACCAACAACACGCCTGAGGGAGTTTGCCGTGAGGATGTCGATTGGAGCCCTGTTTCTCGTCTTCTGTGTGACGACTTGCGTATCGGCCACGGCGCAGACCTGGACACTGGTCAACCCGACGGACGAGACGTACGTCGACGAGCCCGTTCGGCTGAATCTCGACCTGCCCGATTGGGCCGCTGTGGGCGAGTTTCGCGTGGCGCGCGACGGGCGGCAGGTTGGTTATCAGGTCGAAGAGATTGGCGGACGGCCGTGGGTTTGGGTGGCTGCCACGCTTCAGCCGGGTGAGTCGGCTCGTTACGCCTTGGGGAAGGGTACGCCCGCGAAGTCCAAACCGCTGGTAACCGTCCGCCGCGAGGACGACGCCTACTTAATGGACAACGGACCGTACGCCGTCAAGGTGCCTGCGGTCGCCAACGGCTTGCCCGGTCCGATCCACTCGGTTCGGTTGCCCGGTGGCAAATGGGTGGGTCGCTCGTTTTGGCGGACCGGCCGCAAGTTGAAGCACTTCTCGGCCACGGTCGTCGGAGACGGAACCGTCTTCGGCAAGGTACGGCTGCGATACGAGTTCGAGGGGCTCTCGGGCGTCTGGGGCGACACGCCGGCCTTTGCGCAAGTCGACGTGACGCTCAATGCCAAGCACCGACATGCCATCATCGAAGAGTCGCACGAGATGGACGTCGAAGACTACTGGGAGTTCGAGGCCACGGACGGATGGAACGCCCGAGAGGCGCTCTGCCAGATCCACAGCGGCGGTGCCGGCCGGCCGATCGACCGCAACATGTGGCCGAAGGACCTCGAGCCGCTGGGATTCGACGCCGACGCCCTGGAGCGTCGCTATCGTGACGCCGATCCGCGTGTGGGCGACACGCTGATGTGGCTGCTGCCCCGGTGGAGCCAGGCCTACGAGGACGGCTGGTTCTTCGCCGCCTCAGACGCGCAACACTGCGTTGGTGCGATGGTCGCCCGGGCCGGAAAGTGGCTATGGCCGCACGACAACCGCATAGAAATCAAGGCCAGGCCCTCGGCCGACTACGCGGGGCTGCGGTGTCCTACATGGCGGGGCCGGCGGTATTGGATGTTGGTGGTCCATCGCTCCGAGACCTTAGCCGAGCGGGTGGAAGTGATTCCGCCAAGCAAGCCGGGGCAGAAGCCCAAGGAGATCCTCCATATCCCAGCCGGCGACTATGCCTATCGCTATGCCTTTCGCCCGCTGGAGAAGATCGTGCGCGAGTATATCACCACATGGCCGGGTAAGGACGACGGCAAGGTGGCCTATCCGCGCTCGATCAACCCGCTGAAGATCAAGCGGGGCTGGCTGGGCGGATCGCACGGCGGATTCTCGGCCGAGACGCCGCTGCAACGGCTCGTCGCCTGCCAGGTGATGCTCGATCCGGACATGTACGGCCGCTATCGGCTCTTCTGGTCGCCGGAGAATCCGAACTTCTATACCGACTTCATGAAGGTCCCGCTGGGGATGCTCGGCGAGTTTCGCAGCCATCCGCGATACCGTGAACTGGAGGCGATGGCCAAGGAAGTCCGCGATGAAGATGCCAACTACAGCGTTACCCAACCCGGCGGCGCCGGGCAGGAGTGTCCCGGCTATCATGCTTATGCCAAAGGTATCGGCAGCTTCCACCGCAAGACCTCTCAACCGCTGGGCGATGGCCGCCGCGGTATGCATCCCGGCGGCGACACCCATCCGCCCTATGTCTTCGGCGACAAAGTGGGATCGGCCGCAGACGTCAAGGGGCTAAAGACCGAGGAGTTTCCCGGGTTCGGCGTCGTGTTCCACAACCGCCCCGGCACCGAGCGAGAAACCTATCTGGCGCTGAAGTCGGGCCCCAACCGCGGCCATTTTCACGGCGATCAGTTGGCGTTTCATTACTGTGCCAACGGTTTTCCCTTGGCGGTCGACCACCATTGCTCGTATTCGCCGCGTGCCGGCCAAGAGCACATGCACAACCGCGTGGCCTTCTCGACGCCCGAATTGCCCTACGCCAACATGGACGGCTACGAGCGGCTGATCGCACTGAAGACCTCCCGCGTAGCGGATGTGGCGATCGGGCAGGTCGAGTCCGGCCGGCTCCGATACGTCAAGCCGTTTCCGCCCGAGGATTGGGACCGAGAGTGGCCGCAGGTGAAGCTCGATCCGCCGCTGGTCTACCGCCGCGCCGTGGTGCTGATGCGAGACGGCTCCGGCGGACAAGACTACTTCGTCATTCGCGACCAATTCGCGGGCCCGGAGTTGACGGCCCACTACTGCCTGCACGTGCTCGGCGAGCACTGCCGACAACAGGGCAACTTCGTGGACTTCGAAGGCATGACGCTCTTTGTAGCCAAGCCCGAGCAGTTCAAGTTCGGCCGCCACGATTGGGCCCATGCCAACGGCCGCCTGGAGAGGACCTGCGGCGCAAGGCTATCGGTCGATGGTGCAACCGGCGAGTTGATTACGGTCCTTTATCCGCGGCCAGTCAAGCGCGTTGACCAACTCCGCCTGACGCTTGCCGCTGCGGTCTACCTTCCCAAGCTGGACAAGCGAACCGGCAAGACAGAGAAACAACCGCGGGACGTCGTCGTCACACTCGACTACGACGGCGACCGGCTCTTCAGCCGGGCCGTGGTCGAGGTGCCCGATTTCAACCGGGCCATGCACACCGGCACCGTCGAGGCCCACACCGTCGAGGCCCGCGGCGACGAGATCCGCTTGACGCTCAACCTCGGCTCCGACCGCCGCGCCGAAGGCGGTGACGGCAAGTTTGACCTGCAACTGCGACGTCGAGGTTCTGAAGTAGCCGGCACGTATAGCGGAGCCTATCGCGGCGAGAAACGGACGGGTGAGATTGCCGGCGAACTGAAGAAAGCCGTACTCAGCGGCCAGGGCCATTGGGACCACACGGTCGAGCCACCGGCGATGGAAGCGATACCCGACGGCGTGCAGATCGGCGACGATCGCATTACCTTCGCCGGCGGCATCGACGAGAACGACGCCACGACGTACGTTCGCATCGAGCGAGCAGGAACCTCGCTGCTGTCGCTCGGCGGCGCCGATGTGAACCCGGATCGCTTCCAAGGCGAGATTGGCCTGTTCGTTCCCGACACGGGCTACCCCTTCGGCCGGATCCCCGACTGGCTCATCCGCCAGCGGGTCCCGCGCCCGGACGCCGGCCAGTAGCGAACCGGGCACCTGTAACAAATGGCAACGCGGAGAATGGAAGATGAAGGTCGTCATGATTCGCAGAATGCCGGTAGAGTCGGACCGTGCTGCCCAAATGCTGCTCGCGTCGTTGCTGATGCCGCTGATGATCGCGGTTGCGCTGCTTGCGTTGCCGTGGCGTGCGAAAGCAGACGTTGACCCGAAAGACTGGCACTACAGCGTCGAGATACAGCGCCCGCCACGAAAGGGCAAACCACGGGGACCGGCAATCGGCAACCTATGGATCCCACCCAAGACCAGGCAACTCAGCGGTCTGATCGTTGCCGAGAAGACCCTCCTGGAGAAGCGCCTAACGACGAGCCCCATCATTCGCAAGGCGGCGATGCAACGGGGGCTGGGTATCTTGTATTTCGAGCCGGGGCCCAATCCGTTCTTCCCCTATGGCGAGCATGGGGATTGCGATCGGCGCTTTCTCGAAGGCCTCGACGAATTGGCCCAAAAGTCCGGCCATCCGGAGCTTCGGCGCGTCCCTTGGCTGACCGTCGGGCACTCGACCGGCGGGATCTTCTGCCGCAACATCGCCTATTGGCGGCCCGACCGTGTGCTCGGAGTGATCCACATCAAGAGCGGCAACATGCACCACGGCATCCATTATCCGAAGCGAGATTCACTCCGGGGCATTCCGTTCATCGCCATCAACGGCGAATTCGAGGAGTGCGGTCCCGAGGGCGGCATCCGGCAGGAGTACGGCCGGCAGACGCAGTGGGTGATGATTCGCAAGCAGATGCTCGCCCGCCGACGTCAAGCCCCCGAGCACTTGATGAGCCTCGTCGTCCACGCCGGTGGCGACCACACGAATTGGTCGGACGATTTGTCGCGGCTCTGCGCGACGTTCATTCACAAGGCCTGCAAGTACCGCTTGCCACAAGACCCGGCCGGCGGATCGGGCCCGATCAGGTGCCGAGAGATCGAGTTGAAGAGCGGATGGCTGACGGATTCGGACTTGAAGGACCCGAAGCACGAACCGGCTGCGCACGACAAATACACGGGCGAGACGGGCCTGGCGTTCTGGCATTTCGACGAGGAGATGGCCCGCGCCGTCTGCAACTACCACAAAGGCAAGTTCACAGCATGTTTCCACGGTCGAAAGGCCGTGGCCCCATTGAAGCTTCTGTTGTGCAAACCAGCTCGTCTCGGCCGGGGCGGCGTTTCCACGGTCGAAAGGCCGTGGCCCCATTGAAGCTAGGCATCCTTGGAGCCCTTTTGCGTTGCCAGGAATAGTTTCCACGGTCGAAAGGCCGTGGCCCCATTGAAGCCGAGATCGCACTGAGGAGTTGCGAGAACACTTCGAGGTTTCCACGACCACGATCTTTGCTCCAGGGGCACCGATCGCGGGAGCCGGCAACAACGGCGGCTGGACCACGATGCAAGGCACCAGTCAGGCCTCACCGCACGTCACTGGCGTTGCCCTGCTAGCGCAACAACTGGCCACCGGAAAACTTGGGCGGCGCTTGCATCTCGCGGAGTTCAATATGCTACTTGCCGAAACGTCCGTCGTGATTAACGACGGAAATGATGAGGACGATAACGTAGAGAACACGGGCCTGGATTTTCGACGCGTGGACATGGTGAAATTGGCGGAAGGGATTTCCCAACTCGAAGCCTTGCCGGAAACACATACGGTGGTGCTCGACACTGACCAAAGCGTCGAAAAGGTCGACTTCGGCAACCGGCCCAGGAACGTCAACCCTCCCCTGGCGGATCCCGACGGCCCTTACTCGCTATGCCAGGGGCAAGACTTGGGGCTGGATGCCAGCGGGTCCTACGATCCGGATAGTTGGGACGCAGTCGTCAAGTACGAGTGGGATCTTGACGGGGACGATGAATTTGACGATGCCGTGAGCACGGAACCGGTGTTGACGGTACCTTGGTCGGAACTGGGCAGTTTTCCCGTCGGTCAAGCTCTCTCCATCTCGCTCCGCGTAATGGATAACTACGAAGCCACGGACATTGCCCCCACCACGTTGACGATTCATCCCATCGAACCGGTGGCTGAGTTTGCAGTGATTCCGAACCCGGCGGCACCCGGACAGAGGATCGCGTTCGACGCTGGCAGTTCCCACCACGGTTGTCCGCAGCACAACATCGTGCAGTACGAGTGGGATTTTGGCGATGAAAGAACGGCGACGGGTGTACAGACGACTCACTCGTACGGCCGGTTCGGCTCGTACACAGTCCAACTGACGGTCACGGACGACAACCTACCCCCGAGGTCCGACACGGCTACGATGGAGATCAAGATCGAAATCGGCAACCACCCTCCGATCGCCGACGCCAACGGCCCCTACTTGGTCGAGGTTGGCGGAAGCCTCTCGCTTGATGCGGTGGGTTCTCGAGACCCGGATACGGAGAGCGGGGACAGCATTGTCTTGTATGAGTGGGACCTCGAGTCAGACGGCAGCTATGAGTACACGGGTTCCTATGTAGACGTTCCTTGGGAGGATCTGGCCGGATTGCCCCGGGAATCACCTGTCTCCGTTACCTTGCAAGTACACGATTCCCTCGGCCTCACCGACACCGATGTCACAACGCTTGAGGTCCATTCCAATGAACCGGTGGCGACTTTGGTCGCGCACCCGGATCCGGCGGCGTGCAACCAGGAGATTACGTTTGATGCCAGCAGCTCCCATCATGAGTTTCCGGAGCGAGGCATCGTGAAATACAGTTGGGACCTCGACAACGACGGACAGTTCGATGACGCGACCGGCGTGATCGTCGCCCACGCCTTCTCAGCGTTCGGTAGCTACACCGTGGCGTTGAAGGTGACGGATGACAACGTGCCGGCGAAAACGGACACGACTACGAGACTGATCAACGTAAGCCTGGGCAACCGCCCGCCGGTGGCCGACCCGGGCGGCCCTTACTCGATCGACGTTGGAGATGGCCTGATACTGGACGCCGTCGGTTCACACGATCCCGATGGCGCATGTGGTGACGGCATCGTCCTGTACGAGTGGGATCTTGATGCCGACTCCGTGGCGGAGTACACAGGCTCCGTCGTGGCTGTGCCCTGGGCAGAGCTACAAGAGTTCATCCTGCCCAGCGGCGAGATTCCGGTATCTTTGCGCGTGACCGATACTGTGGGATCCAACTACACGGCGAGCACAAGCGCCGTGGTTGGACCGCAAGTGTTAGGCCGCCACGTTTTCTACAATAGCTCGACCTTTGACGGAAATGCTCCCGCTGCCAATGCTGCAGACGACAGTGCTATTGCCATCGACAAACAGGCCTTGTTGCCCGGCCAATCGGCGACGTTCGACCACTACACAAGCTACAGCCTGGGGATCAACGGCATCATGGTTGACCTTGGTGGCGTACCGGACGAAATCGTGCCGGACGCCGACAACTTCCAGTTCACAATTGGCAACTCCAACGATCCAGCAACTTGGTTGCCTGCGCCTGAACCGATCGCGGTCACGCTACGCGAGAACGCTGGCGTCAACGAGTCCGACAGAGTGACGATCGTTTGGGAAGACCGGGCCATTACGAAGTGTAGTGTTTCAACTCAAATGGCACAAAGTGGAGGGTAGGTGACGATCTCC
>CAYYNP010000045.1:0-43959 GCA_964472545.1 uncultured Planctomycetaceae bacterium
GCTGAAAGACGTTTGGCAGGCGATGATCGGCGGCCGGCTCAGCCCGCCGGTCGTGAGTGGGATTCGCGTGCTGCTTTCTTCGTTCGACGCCCATCGCGTGCTGGCACTGGACGCCGAGACGGGCGACATGCGCTGGGAATACGACGCCGGCGGACGCGTCGACTCGCCCCCGACGGTTCACGCCGGGCGAGCGCTGTTCGGGTGTGCCGACGGCTGGGTCTATTGTGTACGGTTGGTCGACGGCGTGTTGGTGTGGCGCTTTCGGGTGGCGCCGATGGACCGCAACACGGTCGCCCTGGATCGCGTCGAATCGGTTTGGCCGGTGCACGGCAGCGTGCTGGTCCAGAACGGCGTGGCTTACGTGGCCGCCGGCCGTAGCTCGTATCTCGACGGCGGGGTCTTTCTGTTTGCCCTGGACCCGGCTACAGGTGAAGTCCTCAGCCGCAGCACGATCCGCACCGGCCACGCCGAAGTGATCGACGGGCCGGCCGGGGCGGATCCTGCGGCGAAGGGTATCGGTCAAAACGCCACCGACTACAAGACCTTCGACTCGCCCGACCGAAGCGATGCGTTTGCCATGGGCGGCACTACTAACGACGTGCTGGTGGGCGACGGCCGGGCGGTCTTCCTGCGACAACTTCAGTTCGATGCGAAGTGCCGACGGGAACCAGAAGCGGCACGGCACCTCTTTTCGACTTCGCGGCTGACCGACGGTGCCGAAGTCCACCGTTCGCACGTAGTGCTGGGCACCGGCGACTTCCGCCGCATCCCGGTGGCCTATTCCTGGATCGCCAACTCCGGCGGCCGCAACGGCGTGCGGCTCGACGAACCCTATGGGCTGATGCTGTCGTTCGACGCGTCGACGGTCTACGGCGTACGGCGCAGCGGCGGCTATGTAGCCTTCGCCGAGCCGATCCGGCCGCCTCAGGACGACGCGGCGTCGCGGCCCGACTTCCGGCCCATTCCGCGTGACGCAGCCGACAGGTGGGCGTGGTCGGCGCCGTTGTCGATGCGTCCACGGGCGATGTTGCGGGCCGGCAACGCGCTGCACTTCGGCGGCATGCCCGCTGCGGAGGGAGAGACCGATCTGACCGCGTTGTACGAGGGCCGCAAAGGCGGGCGGCTGTTGACGATTTCCGCGGAAGACGGCGGCAAGTTGTCCGAACGTGCGTTACCCTCCCCGCCCGTCTGGGACGGCCTGGCCGCGGCCGCCGGCCGGTTGTTTGTCGTGACGGTTGACGGAAGGGTGCTTTGCTTGGGTGGTGAGTAGTCGCGTCCCTGAGCGCGGTTGGCCATCCTCCGTTTAGCCGCCGCCGGTACGGCGGCGTGAGTTGCGAGTGCATCACGCCGCCGTGCCGGCGGCGGCTAAACGGACGGTATCGTCGTCGGGCCAGATTCTCTGCGCATAAGAACGGCGGCATCGGCCGTTGCGCAACCGATGCCGCCTGGCTGGCCCGTGGGGCGATGGCCCAAGCTGGTGGGCTATTGCTGTCGGGCGAGTTTCATCAGACTCAATACGCCGCCCTCGATCTCCACTCGCAGCTTCACGCCGCGATCGGTCGCAACTGCCGAGAGGCTCAAATGGTCTTTGCCTTCGGCTTCCGCGAGCATGGAAGCAACGATTTGAGCCTGCTCCTTCTGCGGCCCTTCGCTCAGTTCGGCAGCCACGTTGGCAATCTTGGACAGCGACACCGAGATTGCGGCCGGCACAACGGCCTTCGGCTCGCTCGAGTTGCCGATCGCCTGCTTGAGCGTCTTCAACGCGTCTTTGCCGACGGCAACGTAAACGGCCTCTTTGCCGAATCCGCCGACGATCTGGAGTTTCTCGCCGAGCAACTGCACGGCCTGCTCGGCGTCCTCCGATCCGGGCGGAATGGGAATCGTGATCACGTGGAAGCTCACGCCGCAGCATTCGTCGGCGTCGACCTTCAAGTGCTTGTCGATGATCGCGGCGTGTTCCTTACGGGCCGCCTTGAGCGCCCGCCCGAGCACGGCTTCGAGCTTGCGCCCGTCGGCCAGATGCCGGCCGGCGACCAGCGTGGCGGCGTCGGGCTCGAGGATCACACTGGCGGCTCCGTCGATCCGGCCGGTGGCGATCGTCTCTTCGGCCACCTCGAGCAATCCCTCGATCAGGTCCTTGGCCGCTTCGGCGTGCTCGTCCGGTACGTCGGCGTCGATCTGCTTGAAGATCTCCTTCTTGCCCGCGGCGAAGGCGGCACCGAAATCGGCGCCGGCCAGGAAGGGGCAGTCGCCGGTGAGGTGGGCGGTGATCGCGGCCTCATCCATCAGGAATCCGCCGAAGGCCGTTTCAGCACCGGCCAATTGGGCCATGGCGCGGGCCATCTTCGAGCCCTTGCGGGCGGTGACGGCCAATTCGGCCGATGCCGTCTTCGCCTTGCGATCGAGCGACCAGCCGATGGTCACGCTTTCCAGGTCGTTGATTGCGGTTGTGATCGCGCCAACCGCACTGGCCATCAGCCTCTTGCGCAGGGCATACAACTCGTCGGTCTCGCCCGGCAATCGGCTCTCCCCCTTGGCGGCCTCCTTCTTGATCTGCGAGATCAACTGTTTGCGGAGCTTCGCCGGCACGCCGCGGGCGTTGAAGCTGATCGCCGCGTCGTACTGCTTGACCAGCGGAGCCAGCCACTTGGCCGGATTGGCCGGCGCCAACGCGAGCACGTCGTGCTTGTCTGAGGCGATCGCCCAGCCGTTTTGGTGCTTGACGAAGATCGTCGGTCCGTCGCCTTCGATCCGCAGCGCGCCGCTGTCGAGTTCCTCGATCTTCTTGGCGAACGGCTCGACGACGTCGAGCAACTTGTCGAAATCGGTCACCGGGATCAGCGCACAGCCGACCGGCTGATCGTCGGTGGCGAACACCACGGCTCCCAGCGGTTTCTTCTTGTTCAGGCCCGCCAGGCCTTTGTCTTGGGTGAAAAACTTCACCAGCGCTTCGACGCGCTTGGCCACGTTGGCCTCGCCGGCCAGCTCGCCGGCCCAATTCAGATCGGCCATGATCTCGTCGTAGCTGGCAATCGCGGCCACGGCGAACGGCTTCGGCTCGGCGGCCGAGGCGGCCTGCGCCGGCACGAGCCCTGCGGCAGAAGCCAACAGCGCAATCAGCAGGACGGGCAAAACACGTTTTCTCATCAGTCACTCCTCTCAGTGGGGATTCGGGGGGTTCGGTCCGTTCGACGCGCCGTCGAAAAGCCGAAACGTGGTAATCGAAGCAGGGAAATCAAGGTTCGTCGTTCGGCGCCAAGTCGAACGGCAACGAATCGATCAGCATACGCTTGGCAACGCCGGCGTCGTGTTTGAGTTTGGCATACTCGCCCGTGGTCGTGTTCATTACCAGCATCGAGCCCATGCCGACCACCGCGTCGCGCGGCGGGGCCGTGACGACGCCGAGTTCCTTGATCGGGTCGACCGTCGGCTCAGGATCGGGCTTGGGGGCTTCGACCACGATGGGGGTGGGCTCCGTGGCGGGCGGGCGGTTGGCGAAGAAGACGGCCAACGTGACCCCCACCACACAAACGGCGGCAGCCGCGGCCGCGGCGGAAATCCAGGGCGCTTGCCACCAGGCCCCCGCCCGTGGCAGCGCAGGACGAAGTTGAGGCTGCTTCAGCGCATCGCAGATCCGTTCGTGCAGCGCTTCGGAAAACGCCGGCCGCGACGCCGACGCCTCACGCTGCAATCGCTCGGCCAGTGCCTTCTTTTCGTCCGGGGAAATGCGTATTGCCATCGTCTCCCTCCTCTACGAACCCGATCAGCACGACGACGCCTCGAGCGATCTCGTGCGATCTTTCGCCGGCCCGTGGGGATTCAACTCCCTAAGCACGGGCATCAATTTCTTGCGGGCGCGGAAAAGCATGGTCTTGATGGCCATTCGCGAGCGGCCCAAGACGCGTGCGATTCCGATCACCGGCATCTCTTCTACGTAATACAACCATACGGCGGTCAACTGGCGTTCGTTCAACACTTCGGCCGCCAGGCCCCAAAGCTGTTGTCGGTCTTCCTCGGCCCCAACCTGCTGCGCGGGCGGGGCCGTCTTCGCCCGCACCGAATCGAGCACGTCGGAATCGACCAGCGGCCGCTTCTGACGTAGACGGTTGAGGCTCAACCGCCGCGCGATCGTGTATAGCCAGGTGGCGAATCGGTACGTCGGACGGTAACGATCCAGGTTGCGGTACGCCCGGATGAACGTATCTTGGACCAGGTCCTCTGCGTCGGCCAGGTTGACGTAGCGGCGCAGGAAATGCAACAGGCGGACCTGGAACCGGCGGACCAACTCCTCGAAGCTGTCCGAACAGCCTTGCTGTGCTCGTCGCGCAAGTTCTTCGTCGCTCGGCGCGCCGGCGGTCTCACCACGCGGCATCATCCGCCCTTTGCTGCTACGGCTTAGGTTGCATCTCCGACAATCGCTTCATCAGCCCCAGCACCTTCTCTGCCGGCCCCTGCCATTGGATCGTCAGCGTCTGTTCCGCTACGCTGACTTTCAGTCCCTTGAGCACGTCGCGGATCTCTGCCTCGCCGGCGAATTGAAACTGGGCGATGGCCAGGAATCCGGAGACGATCTTCTCGAACTGCTCGGCTTCTTCGGTCGTCTTGGCGGTCAACTCGGCCCGGGCGAAAGCCTTACCTTCGTCTTCACCGATCGCAATCCGCAGCAGTTCACAATGACGAATCGGATGCGACTGAAACGGCACATCGGCTCCGGTGAACCCCGTACCGGCTGCGTGGAGAATCGTGCCCGGCAAGGCGGCCGCGTCTAACGGCGAATCGCTCTTTAGCAGCGGCGGCGCCTTGCCGTCCAACACGTCCAGCGCGGCGGTCACTTCGGCCGCGTTCTGTCCGACGACCATCAGGCCCGGCCGAGGGAGGGCCCCGATCAACGACCGCCGCTCGCCTTCGTCCTTGTCCTCGGTCCAGGAAAGCACTTCATGCGCGCCGTGCCGCGTGCTGCGGAAGTCGGGCTGCTTTGCCAGAAACGCCCGCAGGCGGGCGCCGTCGACCTTCGCTCGCACGATCGCCACGCCGACGGGCGCCTCGAAGCGGCTGCCGTAGACCGTCAGGCTGTGAAGGTCTTCCGGCAGGTTCGTTCCGAACGCCAGGCGAATCTGGTCCAGGCTCCGCTGCACCGATTTCTCGCTCAGCCACCCGTCGAGCACCTTACGCGCGACCTGCGACGACTTCATCGCGTCGAAGTCGACGTGCAGCAGCCACTTCGCATCGGCCGCGACCTGCCGCCGATCCAGCGGCTCCGCACGCAAGGTGCCCGCCAACACGAGCACGAAACCAATTGCCGTAAGTGACCTTCTCATCCGTCTATCCTCGATCCTCAGTCCTGTGATCGATTAGTCATCGTCGTCGTCGTCATCGTCGTCATCATCATCGTCGTCGTGATCGTGATCCCGGTCGTGATCGTGGTCGTGATCGTGACCGTGATCGCGGTCGCGGTCGCGACGATGGCCGTCGTCGTCGTGATCGTGCCGACGATGGCGATCCCGATGCTCCTCGGCACGGCGCTTGTGCTCTTCCATGCGCTCCTTGAGATGGGCCCGCAGCCGCTCGCCCGCCTCTTTCAGCGCGGCATCGACCTCGTCGGGATCGACGTAACCGTCGTCGTTCGCGTCGGCCTTGCCGAATCCCTCGCGGGGCCTCTCGGGCACTTCGTCGGCGTTGAGCTTGCCGTCCTCGTTCTTGTCCAGCTTGCGGACGATCGCGCCGCTGATCTTGCTGCGGAAGTCGCCCGCGATGGCCTCTTTCTCATCGTCGTCGATCTTGCCGTTTTCGTTCTTGTCGAACTTCTCCATGAACTCCTTGCGGGCGGCCTCCATACGGCTCTTGAACTCCTCGCGCCGCTTGGCCCAATCCGACGCCGCATGGCGGCGTGATTCGGCTTCCTTCTTCGCGGCCGCTCTCTTCGCGGCCTCCTTCTGGGCGGCTTCACGCCGCTTGGCGAACTCGGCGCGGATCGCGTCGCGCTCGTCTTCGTCTATCTTGCCGTTTTCGTTCTTGTCGAACTTCTCCAGAAACTGCTTGTACCTCTCCTTTGCGGCTGCCCTTGCATCGGAGCCGTCCCCATCGCGCCGGCCCCTAGGCGGGTCGGCCTGAGCGAGCGCGCCGAAACCGATCACCATGGCCGCTGCGAACAACAACGTTCTCATCACGAATCCTCCATTTTCCCAGAATAGCGTACGACACCAATCCGACGGAAACCGTATGGCCGTCAACTACTTACCATTACACCGCCGGCCGATCGACGGTTACATGTCGCTACAAAGCCGCGACCGGCGATCGCGGCCGGAACACCGCCCACATCGACTACCGCCAAAGCGCCCCCGCTTGGTCACTATCATCGCATCATGGGTTCGACTCGGGTAGTCGAGGGGATAATACGGGATCGTGCGGGGTGGGTTATCGGGAACACTAGGGGCGCGACCACCGGTCGCGGCTTTGTGTGAAAACGCCACACCTAATTGGCAATGTCGAAGTATACCGATAGGGGGTACGCCTGCCCATTCAGCTCCCCCATTGGGTCCAGCAGCGGCCGATACGGCTCATAACGGACGGTAACTACCCCCTTGTTGGAGTTGCGATTGGAGGGGTCGGTCCGCATGTCGGTCGGATCGTTGTCGATGTACTTGAACCAGTGCCAGCCGACGCAGGCCCTCGATTCCAGCAGCCCCAGGGTGAAATTCTGGTAGAAATACCCCCTCTCTCGCTGGGTGGCGACCGTCCAGCCGGCCCCCGTGGCGTTGCTCAGCCCGGAGTCGTCGCCCTTGGCGTACCACTCGGTGACCAGCACGGGCCGGCCCGACCATGCGGCCCAGTTCCCGAGCATTTCGGCACCGGGGGTCCACACGCCGTAGACGTTCAGCGCGATCACGTCGAGATGTTTTCCGGCGGCGCGGAGCACACTGGGACTCCCCTTCTCCGAGCCGTAGAACCGGGGGCCGAGGAGCATGTGGTTGGGATCGTGTCGGCGTATCGCCCGGCGGACGATGCCCAGGTATCGGTCGACGACGTAACCCCGCCAGGCCTCGCGATCGTCGGTCGTGATCCGCGAAGCATCGGCCGGCCCGCCCTGGCGAACGGCCAACCACTGCTCGGCGGCCCGGCGGCCGGGATCGTCGGCGCCGAGTTGAAGGTAGTTCTCCAGCAGGTCGCGGGGAAAGGGCAGTTCGTTGTCGGTGAAATATCCCAGCAGATACGGGTCGTCTTTTCGTGTGGCCAGTGCAGCGGCGCGCCTGTTGGCAAACGTCTCGAACTCGGGATCGAAGACGAAAATGCAGCTATTCGGATAGCCCTTGTGCCCGGCCAGTTGCACGGTGCCGCCGCGGAGATTGCCGTAGGAACTCATGAAGTTGAGGTTCGGGGTGTAGACCGGCCGGGCGGCGGCGGTAGCGAGAAGTTCGTCGTCCGACCAGCACCCCGTGCCGTTGAAACCGTGTCGGCGTAGCAGCGCCATGGTCTCGTCTCGCCATCGCTCTACATTGCCGAACTTCTGCGGCAGGGCCTCGCGCATCTGTGGCGACCGCCCGGGCGCGACCGAGTTGACCGCCACATGGAGGAACCGATGGCCCAGCGGATCGATCAGCCACCAACGCCGGCCGATTCGCTTGGCGTAGAAGAACCCGGTGGCGTCGTGTTCCTCGCCGATCCAGCCGCCGTAGCGGTCGAGCTGCACGGAATCGTCCGGCGTGAAGCCCTCGATATGGGCGAGCAGGCGGGTCTCGAACGCCCGCGGCTTGCCGGTCTTGATACGGGCCTCGACCATCAACGGCCGCTTGTCCGCCGCCGCTTCCTCAACGGCGGAGACGTTCCGGTCGCCACACGCGAGCCAAGTGATGAGAATAGGCGTAACGAGTTGGGTGGCGTGCCTAATGTGCTTCATCGAATTCCTTCCAAAGCCTCACACTGCAGCGAACGCAACGGGTGGCTGGGTGAAATCTCTGGCGGTATTGTGCCTCCCGGCGAGTGTACCGAGTGCGGCCGGTGCGGGAAAGCGACCGGCCGGTCGCGGGACTCGCACCCGCTCAGCCATAACGGTGCCGTTTGGCCGCGGCGAGTCTCTTGTCGGTGCCAGCCGGGGCGTCTACGATTGGGGCAATTCCGGGGCGTCCGTTCTCACCCCCCACATCAAGGAACGCTGTGAAGAAAGAGACCGATAACGAATGCGACGGCCCCGCAGAAATCCCCTTTGTGGGGGATCTGACGGAAGACCAGGGTGATCTGTGCGAACGGTTGCTTTCCGTGGAACCTGGCGGCGAGTGTATTCTGTACTTCGACTCGCCCGGCGGGAGTCTCTATACGGCGACGGCCTTGACATCGCTGATCGTCCTCCGCAGGCTCCGCGCGACCGGCATCGTGGCCGGCGAGTGCTCGTCGGCGGCGATTGTGCCCTTTGCCGCGTGCCGACGGCGATTGGTAACCCCCTATAGCGTACTGCTATTTCACCCCACAAAGTGGCATACGGAGGAAAACGTCGGGCTGGGCGAGGCAGCCGAATGGGCGAGACATTTTGGCCAGCTCGAAACCGAGGCCGACCAACTGACGGCCAATCTCTTCGGCGTTCCCGTCGAGACGATCCAAAAATGGGTCCAGGCCACACGATACGTCAGCGGCCCCGAGTTGGCCGAGGCCGGCCTGGCCGAACTGATTCCGCTGGCGCCGCTAGACGTGCTCCAAGGATAACGGGACGAGTACGCGTGCGTTTGCCCACGATGGACAGGCGGCAGCAATCCGCTAATATGACATGGCAAACATGACACTCCGTGTGCTCATCATTGCCCGGGCCTCTATTGCCCGGACCACTGCGGAGACGAGATTCCCATTCGCCCGCGACTAGTTGGAAACAGGACGTTGGAATTACAGGGACGGACGATTGTCGTCACCGGCGGGGCCGGGTTTATCGGCGCGAATTTTGCCCGGCAGTGGATCGCCGAGGAAAGCGGCCGCGTGGTCAACCTCGATCGCTTGACCTACGCCGGCAACCTCGATTCCCTGGCCGACGTGGCCGACGACCCTCGGCACGTGTTCGTCCAAGGCGACATCGGCGACGGCGCGCTTGTCTGCCGACTACTCGACGAGCACCGTCCGCAGGCGGTGGTCAACTTCGCGGCCGAGTCGCACGTTGACCGCTCGATCGACGGCCCGGCCGCGTTCGTCGAAACCAACGTGGTGGGGACCTTCCGGCTGCTGGAGGCCGCGCGGACGTACTGGAACGATCTGCCGACCGAGCGACGCGAGGCGTTCCGCTTCCTGCACGTGTCGACCGACGAAGTGTACGGGTCGCTGGGATCCGAGGGGAAGTTCACCGAGCAGACGCCCTACGCTCCCAACTCGCCGTACTCGGCGTCGAAGGCATCCAGCGATCACTTCGTTCGCGCGTATCACCACACGTACGGCCTGCCGGTATTGATCACGAACTGCTCGAACAACTACGGGCCGTATCAATTTCCCGAGAAGCTGATCCCGTTGATGATTCTCAACGCCCTGGAGGGCAAGCCGCTGCCGGTCTACGGCGACGGGCAACAGGTTCGCGATTGGCTCTACGTCGAAGATCATTGCCGCGCGATTCGCACCGTGCTGGCAGGCGGCACGGTGGGGGAGGTCTACAACATCGGCGGCGATTGCGAGCGGGCCAACCTCGACGTGGTAAGGACGATTTGCCGGCTCGTAGATGAACTCCGCCCCGACTTGCCCCATCGGCCGTGTACGTCGTTGATTCAGTTTGTCGCCGACCGCCCGGGCCACGACCGCCGCTACGCCATCGACGCCGGCAAGATCCGGGCCGAGCTCGGTTGGCAGCCGCGAGAGAGTTTTGAGACCGGCCTGAAGCGGACCGTCCGGTGGTATCTCGACCATCCGCAGTGGGTCGAGCGGATCACCACCGGCAAGTACCGGCGCCAGCGGCTGGGGCTGGGCATCGGTTGCAGCCAGGAGGAGCAGGATGGATAACGGCTCTCCGTGTAACAAGGGCATCATCCTGGCCGGCGGCGCGGGCACCCGGCTCCATCCGGCCACCCTGGCGCTGAGCAAGCAACTCCTGCCGGTCTACGACAAGCCGATGGTCTACTACCCGCTGTCGACGCTGATGCTGGCCGGAATTCGCGACGTGCTGCTGATTTCCACGCCGCAGGACATCGGCGCGTTCGAGCGGCTGTTGGGCGACGGCAGCCAGATCGGAATTTCGATCCGCTATGCCACCCAGCCGAAGCCCGAGGGTTTGGCCCAAGCGTTCTTGATCGGCCGCGAGTTCATCGGCGGCGACGGCGTGGCGTTGATCCTCGGCGACAACGTCTTTTACGGCCAGAGCTTCCAGGAAACGCTCGTAAGGGCTGCCGGGCGTTCGTCGGGAGCCACCGTCTTCGGCTATCCGGTGAAGGACCCCGAGCGTTACGGCGTGGTCGAGATCGACGCTGGCGGCAGGGCCGTTTCCGTGGAAGAAAAGCCGGCCGAGCCGAGGTCGCGCTATGCAGTGACGGGGCTCTACTTCTACGACAACCGGGTGGTCGACATCGCGGCCGATGTACGGCCTTCGGCCCGGGGCGAGTTGGAGATCACCGACGTCAATCGCCGGTACATGGAGCAGGGCCAGTTGCAGGTCGAGATTCTCGGCCGCGGCTTCGCCTGGCTCGACACCGGCACCCACGAATCGCTCCTGCAGGCGGCCAACTTTATCGAGACCATCGAAGAGCGTCAGGGGCTGAAGATCGCCTGCATCGAGGAAGTGGCATGGGTGAAGGGGTACATCACTTCGGAGCAACTCGAGACGCTCGGGCGAGCCCACCGCAATAGTTACGGGCGTTACTTGCTCGACTTACTTTCGAGACCGGGGCATACGTCGACCTAACCGACTGCTGAACGCAACACATCGGGAATTGCACGTTGGAACGCATCGAGTTTGAAGAGGGGCCGATCGACGGCGTGGTGATCAGGCCTCTGACGCGTCACGAAGACGGCCGCGGCTGGCTGATCGAACTCTACCGCGAGGACGAGCTGCCGTCGCCGCTGCACCCGTGCATGGCGTACCTCAGCGAAACGCTCCCCGGCGTGGTCCGCGGCCCACACGCTCATCGCGAGCAGACCGACTACTTCGCCTTCGTCGGTCCGGGCGAGTTCGAGTTGTATCTGTGGGACGCCCGCGAATCATCGCACACGTTTCGTCACCGGCAGACCATATCGGCCGGCGAGTCGCATCCGACGGCGATTGCGGTGCCACCGGGTGTGGTCCACGCCTACAAGGCGATCGGCAAGGTGCCCGGCTGGGTGTTCAACGCCGCGAACCGCCTCTACGCCGGCCAGGGCCGCCAGGAGGCAGTCGACGAGATCCGGTACGAAAACCTCGTCGATTCACCGTTCACGATCGACTGACGACGGAGCGTCCCTGCCGTGTAGATCAGATTCCCCAAAGGCCCCAGAGATCCCATGACCGTCCGACGGCCCTCGCTGCTAGTGATTATCGGCCCCGGCATCCTCGTGGCCGCAACCGGCGTGGGGGCCGGCGACTTGGCCACCGGGGCGCTGGCCGGCAGCCACGTGGGATTGGCCGTGCTCTGGGCCGTGCTGGCCGGCGCGGGCATGAAATTCGTGCTCAACGAAGGGCTCGCCCGATGGCAGCTTGCTACCGGCACCACGCTGCTGGAGGGCGTCACCACGCATCTCGGCCAGTACGTTCGGTGGGTCTTTCTCGGCTATCTGCTCATTTGGAGCTACTTCGTCGGCTCGGCGTTGATCAACGCCTGTGGACTAACCGCCGCCGCCATCTGCCCGCTGTTTGGCGACGATTTTGATGACAAGGTCTTCTACGGCCTGTGCCATTCGGCCGCTGCGGTGGCATTGGTCCGGCTGGGCGGCTATCGGCTCTTCGGGCGTGTGATGGGCGTCTGCATTGCGGTGATGTTCGTGGTGGTGGTGGCCACGGCAATCGCAGTTGCGCCACCCTGGAACGACATCGTTCTGGGGCTTCTGCGGCCCACGATTCCCAAAACGCCGGAGGATCTCAGTTGGACCGTCGGCCTGATGGGCGGCGTCGGCGGCACCGTGACCGTGCTCTGCTACGGCTATTGGATCCGCGAAGAAGGCCGCCACGGCAGCGAGGCCGTGCGAACGTGCCGCATCGATCTGGCCGTCGGCTACACGATGACGGCGATCTTCGGCATCGCGATGGTCGTCATCGGCAGCACGATCACGGTCGAAGCCAAGGGGGCCAGGCTGATCGTCAACCTGGCCGGGCAATTGCACGACGAACTTGGCCCGACCGCCAAATGGGCTTTTCTGATCGGCGCGTGGGGGGCCATCTTCAGCAGCCTGTTGGGCGTTTGGCAGAGCGTGCCCTATCTGTTTGCCGATTTCTGCCGGCTCTCGCGGCGCGAGGCTAAGACGGCCCCCGAGCAACCGGTCGACGTCAATTCGCGGGCGTATCGATTCTACCTGTTCGCCCTGGCCAGCGTGCCGGCGGTCGGTTTGTGGACGGCTTTCGAGACGGCCCAACTGCTCTACGCCGTGGTCGGGGCCCTGTTCATTCCCATGTTGGCGCTGGTCCTGCTGATCCTCAACGGCCGATCGAAAATCGTCGGCCGAAAGCACCGAAACTCGCCGCTGGCCGTCGTGCTGCTGGTGGCCACGCTAGCCCTGTTCGCGTTGGCCGGCTGCCTGACGATCCGCAAGAAGTTCGAGAAGAAGCCGCCCGCCGATGCCCGAGCGAGACAATCGGCACCCGCCAATCTTGGGCAGCTTCCCTACACGGGGGCGGTTTCCGCTTCGCCGTCAGATGCTTGACATCCGACGGCAACCCGGTATATTAGATGGTTAGTGAGCATTGACTGTGGAGCGATTTCTCTCACGGTCTGTAAAGTGGAGGTAGCTTTCCGGCACCCAATCTGACGTAGCGGTCTAGCAGCCCGTTGCGATCGTCTGGGGTGTCGACGTGGTCCGCCCGCCGGCGGGTCAGTTTCCCTCAAGTGTCGGTGACGGAGATGGTCCGTCTGTACCTAGACGCTCGTTTGCACGCACAGATTCGATTACAGAGGAGATGCGATGGTGTTTCGGTCTGCAACGTTGGCTGCGGTTGTGGTTGTGTTGGTCGACATGGGCAGCGCGGGCTTGCTGACCGACGCCTCGGCCGGTCCGATCGAAGTGCTCGACCGGCAACTCACCGGCCCGGCAACCGGGGACTATGGATTCGACGGAGCTCGCAGCATCGCGCAAACGTTTGCCGTGGGTGTGGCGGGAACGCTCTCTCGGATCGAGATTCGGGCAACCGAGGCCGGCGACCCGTGGAACGACGGGGATCTGGTGCTGAGTGTCTACGATACGGTGAACTCGACCCCACGTAACTCCCTGGTAGACGTCGTGATTCCCGAAAGCACGTTTCCGGGCATCGGGCAATTCATCTGGGTCGACTGCGACGTGAGTTCTTCCGGGATTCAGGTCGCGTCGGGAGAACAGTTGGCCATCGTGGCCACGTCCTCCGATGCCAGGCACTACGCGTGGGCCAGCACGCTGAACGGTCCGGGCGGCGCAGAACATCGTGGAAGCTTCAACGGGAACGTGTGGGAACCGGTGAACCCCGACCTCGACATGCTCTTCAGGACGTACGTCACCGTCCCCGAACCCTCCACGATTCTCCTGCTCGCCACCGGAGCCGTAGGGTTGCTCGCCTGTGGGCGGCGAAAATCGAGACCCTGATTCGCAAAGGCCGGGCGCCGTCGGCCGGCCCTTGTCATGGACGAGCAGCCGCGTGTATCCTGTGTGAGTTGAATCAGCGGCAAACGCCCTACTCCGGCGCCGCCCGGCGCCCACGCGACTGCGAGGCCCCGCGACATGAGCGAACGACCCCAGGTCATCATCACCGACTTCATCCACGACGATTGCCAACCGGAACAGCAGGTGCTCGGGAAAGTCGCCGACGTCTCTGCGTTGGGTGCCCAAGGCGAAGCGCAGCTTGCCGGCAAGATCGAAGAAGCCGACGCATTGATCGTCTATCATGAGGTGGCGCTGTCGCGGCCGACGATCGAGCGGCTGAAGCACTGCAAGTTGATCGTGCGGGCCGGCGTGGGGTTCGACAACGTCGACGGGCCGTTCGCCCGAGAGCGGGGGATCCCGCTGGGGACCGTGCCGGACTACGGCTCGGAGGAAGTGGCCGATTCGGCGATCGGCATGACGTTGGCCCTGACCCGGGGCATTCACCTCTACAGCGCACGGCTGCAGGCCGGCCACGGTGAATGGTCCTACAGGCAGTCGGTCCCGTTGGCGCGGTTGCGAGGCCGCGTGTTCGGCGTGGTGGGGCTGGGGCGGATCGGTTCGGCCACGGCGCTTAGGGCAAAGGCCCTGGGAATGGACGTCGTCTTCTACGACCCCCACAAACAAGACGGCTACGACAAGGCCCTGGGCATCCGCCGCGTGGAGACGCTCGAAGAGTTGCTGGCCGAGGCGTTGGTCGTCAGTACGCACTGTCCGCTGAACGACGAAACCCGGCACATGATCGACGCCGCGGCGATCGCGCAGATGCCGCGCGGTTCCTACGTAGTGAATACGGCCCGGGGCGCCGTCGTTGATACGTCGGCGTTGCCCGACGCGATCGCCTCAGGCCAGCTTGCCGGGGCGGGCATCGACGTACTAGAACACGAGCCGCCGCCGGACGACGATCCATTGATCGCCGCTTGGCGCGATCCGGAGCATCCGGCCCATCATCGGCTAATCGTCAACCCTCACGCCGCGTTCTACAGCGAAGAAGGGCTGATGGACATCCGCGTGAAGACGGCCGAGGCGTGCCGTAGGGCATTGACGGGGTTGCCACTGCGGAACGTGGTGAATTGAGCGTTACCGGTGTCGTTCTGACGTCTGCCGCGAAAGACTGTGCCACTGCTTCGCAGAAGCAGTGATTACATCAGGTGACCTCCCCACGCTGCTTCTGCGAAGCAGTGGCACACCGGACCGCCGAAATGCGCCCCTTGGCAGCCAGGCACTAGGCCCAAGTAAGGCCCGTCTCGCGCTGAATGCGCTGCTCGAAGTCGCCCAGCAGCCCACCGATCACGTCCCAGGTGTCGGCTCGACGCACCTCAATGTCGCCCTGGCGGTTGATCCTCACAAGGCTCTCTTGGCCTACGCCGGCGCGGGCCAAGTCCTCGGGCCGAAGCTCGTCGTCGCTGACCAGCTTGGCCAGCATGCCGCCGGACATCTCGATGAACTGCATGTCTTTCTCAACCTACCTGGCCCCGGCAAATTGCCACCGCCTACATCTCCCCATGATAACCTAAGCAGCCCCCGGAGTTCAATACTGCGGGTTCGGCCCCAGGGCAACAAGGGCCAGTGAATGCGTCAGAATCGCCGTTTCTGGCGCCCCTTTGGGGCTTTTCGATTCTGTGGGCAACCGGATTCCCAGGGCTAACGCCCTGGGCTATCGGCTAACGCCCCTTCGGGGCTACCAATCGCCACCGTCTACCGCCTACTATCTACTGCCTACTATCTACTGCCCACTGTCCACTTCTTTCCTCACACACTCACACAACTGCAACATCGTCTCCACGTCGAGTTGCTCCGCCCGGGCGTTGGCCTCGATCTGCATCTCGACCAGCACGGCGTCGACTTCCGGCTTGCCGAGGCGTTTCTTGAATGCGCTGAGCAGTTCGCTGCGGAGGTATTTGCGGCGGTGGAAGAACATCGAGCGGACGAACGTGTGGAAGAACCCACGGTCGGGAATGCGGTCCCGCCGCTGCTGGTCGAGCGTGACGCGGATGATCGCCGAATGGACCTTCGGACGGGGCCAGAATACCTCCGGCGGCATAATCCGCACGATCTCGACCTGACACTGGCTCTGCATCCAGATGCTCAGCGCGCCGTAGTCCTTGGTCGCCGGAGCGGCCACGATCCGCTCGGCCAACTCTTTCTGAATGGTCACCGTCATCGAGTGCGGTGGCCGGTCCAGGGCCAGCAGATTGCTGAGGATCGGCGTGGCCACGTTGTAGGGCAAGTTCGAGACGAGCTTGAAGCGTCGGCCGGGCGCGGCGTCGAGATGCGCGGTGACCGCGTCGAGCACTTCCGCGTTGAGCCGGTTCTTGTTCTTCAAGGCGTCGAGTTGCAGCAGCGTCACGTTCTCTTGCCCGAGCAACTCTTCGCCGGCCAACTGACACAACTGGGAGTCGATCTCGACGGTGACCACGGCGGCCGCCAGCGGGGCCATCAACACGGTCAGCGAGCCGGTGCCGGAGCCGACTTCGAGCACCACGTCGTCGGGGCACAGTTCGGCGGACTCCAGCAGCAGCCTCTGCAAATTCAGGTCGACCAGGAAGTTCTGCCCGTAGCGAGTATGCGGCCGGATGCCCGCCTCTTTGAAGCGGCGCATCAGGAACGAGAGCGTCTGGTTGCGGGGCAAACCGGAAGACGACATGGACGGCCTACTTCCAGTTCTCGGCCTCGGTCAGCCGCTGCACGTACTTGGCGAGGATGTCGGTTTCGAGGTTGACCTTGTCGCCGGGCTGCATCGGGCCGAGCGTAGTTACCGCGAGGGTAAACGGAATCAGCGCCACACTAAAGCGGTCGGGCTCGCAGTCGACGATCGTCAGGCTCACGCCGTCGATCGCGATCGAACCCTTCGAGGCCATCTGCACGGACAACTCTCGCGGCACGGAGAACCAGAAGTTCGACCAGTCGCCCATGTCTTCCCGCTTAAGCAACTCACCGGTGCCGTCGATGTGCCCGCTGACGAAGTGACCTCCCAACCGGTCGCCCACGGCCAAGGCTCGCTCCAGGTTTACCGGGCTGCCCTGCTGAAACTTGCCGAGGTTCGTCCGGGCGAGCGTTTCCGGGCCGGCGTCGAAGCCCATCGTCTCGCCGTCGGTCTCGACGACCGTCAGGCAACAGCCGTTGACCGAGACGCTGTCGGCCACGGCCGTCTCGGCGGCGATCTTCGGCTCGCGGATAATCAAACGGCAGCCCGGCGGCTCCGAACGCAATTCGGCCACGGTACCCAGCGCTTCAACGATTCCGGAAAACATGGTCTTCTGAGGTGCTCCAAAAGGGACTTTGCAGACGTTAGAACAACGGCTCTTCTTGCTCCGCGCGGTGGGTTGCCTTCTGCCAGATCAGCCGCACTGGGCCGTAAAGGGCGAACGCGCTACAGACGACCGGCAGGGAAAAACTGGGGACCACCATCACGGCCACGATCGCAAACACCACCGCCACCACGTGGCCGAAACTCCGCTGGCCGCGAAAGATCTGATTCGTCACGTGAGGATACGGCACCCGCGATACCATCAGCAAGGCCAGCAGCACGGCGAAGAACGGCAGCACGCCCTGCACGGCAACCTCGATCTGCTCTGCGTAGGCCAGCGGGTGCGTGGTGCTGTGGAGCCGGTTGAAGAGGATCGCGAACGAGGCGATCGTGGCCGCCGCCGCCGGCGTGGGCAGCCCGCTGAAGGAAAGGTGGTCGTCTTCCTCGCCCGTCTCCACGTTGAAGCGAGCCAGCCGCAACGCCGAACATGCGGCAAACGCGGCGGCGATCACCCATACCGAGTTGTTGAGCAACACGCCGTCGAGCGACGTGAATCGCGGGCACATCTTCACCAGCAGGAAACCCGGCGCCACGCCAAACGTGACCGCGTCGCAAAGGCTGTCCAACTGGGCCCCGAAGTCGCTCGAGGTCTTCGACAGCCGGGCGACGTAACCGTCCAAGGCGTCGAACACCATGCCCAGGAAGATCAGCCAGCCGGCGACCATCACGTTGTGTACGTCCAGCGAATCCATCACCGCCGAGGCCGGCTTGTCGATCCGGGAAGCCACCACAATGGCGAAGAACCCGCAGACGAGGTTCCCTAGGGTGAACATCGTGGGCAGAACGGCAACGGTTCGTATGGGGCGCATGTTTGGTTACCAGTCGACAGTAGGCAGTATGCAGTAGGCAGCGTGGCTCAGATCACAAATCATAGATTACAGCTCCCCCTCTTCCTTCTCTTCCTTCTCCACGAACCGCGCCAGCACGCTCCGGCCGGCCTTGACGCGATCGCCGATCTTGGCCTCGATCTGCAGGGTATCCACGTCGGGCAAGATCAACTCGGTTCGCGAGCCGAGCTTGATCATGCCGATCTTCGCGCCGCGGGCCACCACTTCGCCGGGGCGCAGATCGCAGACGATCCGCCGGGCCAGCGTGCCGGAAATCTGCCGCACCACAAACGGCCGATACGGCGGCGCCGCTTCTTCGAGGCCGATCCAGGTGTTTTCGTTCCGCAAGGCGCTCTCGGGCTTCAGCGCACTGAGAAACTCGCCGGGCGAGTACTTCAACGCAATCACCCGACAGGCAGTGGGCGCTCGGTTCAAATGCACGTTCAGCACCGACAGAAACAACCCGATGCGAACCGCCGGCCCGCCGATGAACTCGTCGTGCTCCAGACGCGTGATCTCGACCACCTTGCCGTCGGCCGGCGAGACCATCAACCCCGGCTCTTGCGGCACGCGCCGCGGCGGGTCGCGGAAGAAGTAGACCACCAAACAGAACATCGCCCCGGGCACGATCGCTGCCAGGCCCAGCCACGCCGTCAGCAGCGAACACAGCCACGCGACGAGAATGGTGGCGGCCAAGAGCGGCAGCCCCATCAGCGCCAACTCGGCGAGACCCCACCTGGCGAAGGGGAGGCGTTCTCTCCATCGGAATGGATCGTCGGCCGGGGCCCAGTCGCACGTGCAGCGGTTGCGGACGAATTTCAGGTCCCGCGGGTCGAGGATCTCGTGTGGGGCCCCGCTGCAATCGCCGCGCCGCAGTTCGGCCATCCGGCGGACGTAGCCCGGCCGAAACCGCTTCAGCCACCATCGCCGCCAGCGTCCCCAGGCCAACTCGATCCGATAGCACGCCCCTCCGCCGGGCTGCACGCTGACGAAATTCTCCGGCAGCGGCTCGACGGTCTTTCGCTCGGAGGTGGCTTCGGTAGTGCTCATCGCACGACGGCAATAGAGGGGACAACAAAGGGCAAATAGGGCGGCAAACCTACATCGTACTGCCTGGCGGTGGGTTTGAGAAGGAAGGCTCATACCGTGTGTGGGCGTGAATCGGCCGCCGACATAACACAATTCGCAGCCGATGACTGCCCTCGCAGCCCCCGCTGGTCAACTGGCCCCAGATCGCGCAGAATAGCCGGTTTCGTAGCCACACCTAAACCCTAGGCCGTTGCGGCAGCGCGTTGCCGCAGCGACGGACAATACCCCTCTTCTGGGCCACACTTTTGACAGATTGGAAAGACGAGACATGAGTTCGACGATTGCAGACATTCGCGCCCGGCAGATCCTCGACAGCCGCGGCAACCCCACCGTTGAAGTCGACGTGGAGACCAACGACGGCTCGTTCGGCCGCGCGGCCGTCCCCAGCGGAGCCAGCACCGGCGTCCACGAGGCTTGGGAACTCCGTGACGGCGACAAAGACATGTACATGGGCAAAGGCGTCACGCAGGCCGTCGAGAACGTCAACGAGAGGCTGGCGGACGAACTCTGCGGAATGGACGTCCTGGACCAGGTGGGCGTCGACCGCCGCATGCTCGAGATCGACGGGACGGAGAACAAGAAGAGCCTCGGCGCCAACGCCATCTTGGGTATTTCGCTGGCCACGGCCCACGCGGCGGCCGACTTCTGCGGCATCCCGCTGTTCCGCTACATCGGCGGCGTAGGGGCGCGGATGCTGCCGGCCCCGATGATGAACGTCGTCAACGGCGGCGAACACGCCGACAACGACGTCGACGTGCAGGAGTTCATGGTCATGCCGTTGGGCGTCGAGAGTTTCACCGACGCCATCCGCTGTGGCTGCGAGATGTTCCACAACCTCAAGAAGGTGCTGCAGTCGAAGAAGCTGGCCACCAACGTCGGCGATGAAGGCGGTTTTGCCCCCGACTTGAAAAGCAACAAGGAAGCGCTCGGCCTGCTGATGGAAGCCGCCGAGAAGGCCGGCTACGAGATGGGTAAAGAGGTCTTCATCGCCATGGACGTGGCCGCCACCGAATTCTACGACGCCGAGAAGAAGACCTACGGCATCGACGGCAAGCAGATCGACGCCGCCGGGATGGTCGGGCTGATGGAGAGTTGGGTCGATCAGTACCCGATCTGCTCGATCGAAGACGGTTGTGCCGAAGACGACTGGGACGGCTGGAGGCTGATGACCGAGAAGCTCGGCAAGAGAATCCAGATCGTCGGCGACGACCTCTTCGTGACCAACACCAAGCGGCTCGGCCGCGGCATCGAAGAAGGCATCGCCAACAGCATCCTGATCAAGGTCAACCAAATCGGCACCTTGACCGAGACCATTGAGGCGATCGAGTTGGCCCGGCTCCACGGCTACACCAGCGTCACCAGCCACCGCAGCGGCGAGACCGAAGATTCGACGATCGCCGATTTGGCCGTCGCCCTGGGCACCGGCCAGATCAAGACCGGCTCGGCCTCGCGAACCGACCGCATGGCCAAGTACAACCAACTCCTGCGGATCGAGGAGATCCTCGGCGACGCGGCGCTCTACGGCGGGCCCGTCTTCCCGATGAGAGGCTAGATAGCCGCAAGATTCGAGTCGGGGTGCCATGCCCACGCTTGCGTGGGCATGCCGTTTTGGGGGTTGCCAACATGCCCACGCAAGCGTGGGCATGGCACCCTTTGGCGTTGAAACGAAGCGGCGTCTCGCCCGGCGATGACGCCTACGATGGGATCACTTTGGACAGCCTACTCGAAGAACCCACGCCGATCATCTTCCTCGGGGTGCTCGTCGAGGCCGTGTTGGGCGTTGTGCTGCTGCGCACCGGCCGCGGCATTTGGCTCTGGGCGATGGCGGCCGTGGTGCTGGCGGTGCTGGCGGGCCTCTACCTGGAATCGGCCGTGGTGACCGAGCGCGAGCGCGTCGAGGCCGTGCTCGAAGCGGCCGTGGCGGCGGTGGCCGACAACGACCAGCAGGAGGTCCTGCGCCACATCCACCCAACTGCGGCCGACGCCCGAACGTTAGTGGATCAAGGCTTCGGCGCCCTGCGCTTCACCGACGCCAGGATCACTCACCTGGAAATCCAGATCAACAACACGGCCAGCCCGCCGATGGCGATTGCCGAAGTAACCGGCACGATCTGGTACGAGCCGCTGCGGTCCGATGTCTTCGGCAACACGTACACGCTGCCGTGTAATGTCGAGTTGCGCCGCTATCCGGAGCCCGACGGCTGGATGATCACCGGCGCGTCCTGGGGCGATCTGCCCTATCCATAACACGTCACGTCATTCCGGCGTACGGCAGTTGACAAGTGATGATTGCCGATGGTGTAATGGCGGTGGTACTCGGCAGCCGGCCAAATCCGTCCGTCCTATCGACCTGGAGACGAAAATGAACCTACCTCGAAATGCTGTCCGCTTGGGCTTCGTCGTGTTCGTGCTGGCTGCGACGACCGGCTGCGTTCGCGAGACGACCGACGGGTCGGCGCGGGTGTTTTCCTACGAACTTTGGCTGCCGCTTCTGGTTCTGGGGGCGGGCGTCGCCGCCGCGCCGATCGGTTGGGTCTTACGCAAGACATCGGGCCGGCTGGGATGGGGGCTGCTGATCGTCGGCCCGCTGGCGGCAATCTTCTTCGCCCCCTCGCTGTTTTCCGAGCGTGCCGTGGTGGACGAAGAAGGCTATACGTCGCATGGCGGCATCTGGGGGCTGACGACCTCGCACGAAGTCCGCTTCGATGATCTGACGCTGGTGCGGATCACCTCCAAAGAGGTCCGCGGGCGCCGCGGCAGGCGCAAGACCGAGTACTACATCGTATGCGTGCGAAAGGACGGCACCAGCGAGGAAGTGCCCGTGAACAACGACGTGACGGAAGCCGCCACGCTCTACTTCATTGAAAAACTGGTCGATCGCGAGATTCCCGTTCTCAACCAAACGTGACGTCTCGAGGCATCGGCCGATTCCTGAACTCTTGCGAAGTGGAACTCCGCGCCACTTCAGTGAATTACCCGGCGCGGCCCCGACTTCTAACCACGGTGCGCCACCGAGACTAATCCCGCTGGAAGATCGACACCATCCCCATCACGTTCTCCCAGCGGCGGATCGCGACGTCGGCCAAGAACAGCAACAGCAGGAGCCTCAACAGCGCCGGCGTCAAATCGATGGGGCGGGCGTTGCCGGTCTGGTCCAAGAGGCCGATCGGCTGCGAGTCGGCCAGCACGCTGCCGCCGGCCAGCTTGCACACGCGCTCGAGCAGGTGCAGATCGACGCGTCCGCTGGCCGTTTCGCCGGAAACCCGATGCACGTGGCCCGCCGAGACCATCTTTCCGGCAGACCGCGCGCGGACCAGGTAGACACCCGGCTCGGCCGGCAAGAAACTGCCCGTATAGCGTCCCGGGGCCGATTGGCTGAGCTGCACCTGTTCGAGATGCCGGGTGCTCGAGCCCAACGCCCCGGCGGCGCGGAAGTAGACGTCGGCGGTGACCGAAGCCCGATCGGCAAACTGGGCCGGATTGTGCAGCAGGTCGACGCCAATCTCGACCGACGGGGAGGCGTCGACGAGCGAGATATCCATCGTGCGGCTCTGGGGCTCACGGGCCGTCTCGCGGAAGACCTGGGCCCAAAACTGGCTGAACGAGGTCTGCCACTGCTCGATCCACAGCACCGACCAGTTCGATTTGCAGTCGGAAGTGAACGCCGTCACCTTGCCCAGCCCGTATTGCCAGTGGGCCAAGAGCGGATCGGCCAGATCGGTCACCAGCGGCACCTGAGCGGTCGACTTGGGGTTGGTCTTGACGTAGCCCAGCAGGTCCGGGGCCTGGTCGACCGGGAAACCCTTGAGCATCGGGTGCGGCTCGACCTGCTTCGGCTGGAAGGGGTCTTCGCGAATCAGCCGGCCGAGGTGTACCATGGCGTCTTGGGTGAAGATGCGAGGCAAGTTGGTCGGATCGAAACTATGATAGAACTGACCGCCGCCGGCCGCGGCGATGGTTTGCATCAGCGCCGCGTTGAAACCCGAGCCGATCCCGACCGTCGAGACGGTAATCCCCTCGGCTTTCATCTCCGTGGCCATCTGCCGGTAGCCGCCGCCGTTGGTCTGCCCGTCGCTAAGCACGATCATGTGCTTGGCCTTCGCCTTCACGCCGCTGAGCGCCTGACGGGCGGCCGTCATGCCGGGTTGCATGTTCGTGCCCCCGCCGGAACTCAACTGGGCAATTTGGCCGTTGATCGTACCCTTATCGTCGACTCGGGTGATCGGCACCACCACGTGGGCCGACGAATCGAACGAGACCACGGTCACGTAATCCTTGCTGCTGAGCAGATCGACGGTGGCCACGGCGGCCGACTTGCAGAGTTCGATCTTCTGGCCGCTCATTGAGCCCGATCGGTCGATCACCAGCCCCAACGCCACCGACATCCGCTCTTCCTTGTCGTCGGGCGCCCGCATCTTCACCGGCAGGACTTCTTCGATGGCGGTCTGGTAGTAGCCGCCGGCGCCGAACGAGTTCTTCCCGCCGATCATCACGAACCCGCCGCCGAACGTTTCCACGTAGTCCTTGATATTGCCCATCGACTCGGCCGAAAGGCGATGGGCGGCCACGTCGGAGAAGACCACGCCGTCGAAGCCGGAGAGTTGCTGCAATGTCTGGGGGAAGGTCTCGGGGGTTCGCAGTTCCAACCGGATGCCTTCGGCGGCCATCGCCTGGGTGATGTCGTCGGCCTGGCCCTTTTGGCCTTCCACGTACAACAACCTCGGCCGGCCACGCACGTCGACCAGGGCCATCGCCTCGTCGTTTTCGGCGATCGCGTCGGCGTCGAAGCCCTCGATCCGGGCACGATAGGTGTAGAGATTGCGCTGCTGGGGCGTCCGCAGAAACGACACGTTCTGTTGTTGGCCGACGGTCAATTCGAGCGTCTGGCGATCGACTTCCACGCCGTTCTCGAACAGCCGCACCACGCCTTCGCCCGCCAGCGAGCTGTCGATCTCGGCCCGTAGCTCGATCGAGGCGCCCTCGTCGGAGCGAGAACGGCTGCTGGTCAGCCGCACCACGCGCACGTCGGGGCGCTGTAGCCCGGCCACGGGCGCGGCGTCGATGGCGACGTTTTGCAGGGCCGCGTTTCGGGCGGCCGACTCCAGGTCGCCGTGCGTTTGCAGGCCGTCGCCGATGAGCACGATCCGCCGCGAGGCGACCGGCGGAAACAGTCCGCAGGCCAAATCCACCGCCGCGGCCAGATCGGTCCGCCCGCCGTCGCTTTCCGGCAGCGTCGCGTCCAACTCCGGTACCGCCCGATCGAGTCCGGGAGCGCGAAGCACCTGGGCCGTCTGGCCGGCCGAGAGGAACCCCACCTGGGTGTCGTCGGGCAGTTCTTCGACGAGTTGGCCCAGCCGCACTTCGGCCGCCTGCATGCCGGTAGTGCCCTGGCTTTGTGAGTGGTCGACGATGAAGATCACCGCCGCGTCGCGATCGGTCCCCTTCACGGCCGGGCCGGCCAACGCAGCCAGCAGCAACAACAACAGCAAACACCGCACCGCCAACAGCGCGCGCCGCCGCGCGGTCGACATCGGCCGCAGCGAGCGGCGATGGAACCACCACAGCAGCAACGCGGCCGGCGGAAAGGCAAGCAGATAGTAGGGTTGGATCCAATCCACTTCGGGTTTATGACTCGGAGTTTATGATCTGTGATTTGTATAAGGTGTCACGTCGTCCTTGCTTGCCGCCTAATAGGCCAGGTAGCGGTGGAACATCCAGCTTTCGACAATCAGCAGGCCAAAGACGCCCCACAACAGCCAGGGCGTCAGGTCGCCCCGCAGCCACCAGGCCGTTGCGGCGGCAACGTCTTCCGTGTCTTCATCGGGCGAAGCGATCAACGTCTCCTGAGACGACAGCAGCGACGCCGATCCGGCCTGGCCGGCGTCGGTTTCCCAAAGGCCGACACGATCGAGTTCGGCCGTCTGGCCGGTCAGCGGCACGACCGACCGGCGCGACTCTTCGGCGTCCGGGTCGTGCCAGGTGATGTTCTCGCCGTCGAGTTTCATCAACTCGCCCGTGCGGAAGTTCATCCCTTCGGCCGCTTGAAGCTGCTGCTGCGCGGCCCAGTAGATGGCATTGCCGATCAGCAGCGGATAGGACGACATCAGCGGGAGTCGCTCGGAACGCTGTGGGCTGAATCCGAAGGCAACGATTCGCTGTCCGCCGACTTCGCCGGCCACCAAGACGGGGCCTTTCAGGCCGGTCAACAGCGGCTGCAACTGCCCGCCGGCCTCGAACACGACCGTCTGCCTCAGCGTCAAACGTCCGGTGGCCACGCCGAAGAGCACCAAGTGGCCCTCTCCCGGCGCCCGCAGCGCGTCCAAGGGCAAACCGCCGCCGGCGATCGGTGCAGCCCGAATCGGCCCGCTCGACCCGGGCGGATCGATCACCACCACCGGCACGTCGGAGGGCCACTCCGGCGGCAGCCAGCCGTCGAAGATCACCAGCTTGATCTGTTCGTCTTCGCTGGCGACCGCCGGCGGAGGCCAATTGGCCGGCCCGCCTTGGAGCATCAAGATCTCGCCACGCTCGCCCAGCGTGGTCAGAGCCAACTCGGTGAACGGGTCGGGCGATTCGGTGATCCAGAGGATGCGCACAGGCCGCCGGCGCGGGATCTTGGCGTAGACCACGTCGTCGGTCGGCAACACGTCGCCGTTCACCTTCAGATGCAATCGCATCACCCGATCCGCATCCACGGCCGCGACGGGCGTAAGCTGCGGTTGATGCTTCACGCCCGGCTCGAGTTCCATTTCCCGGATTTCCACCAGCTTATCGTCGAGCGTTACTTCCAACGTCGCCTCGATCGGCTCGGCACACGCGGAGCGAACCTGTACGAAGACGTCGTACTGGCCGCGTTCCATCGGTGTGGGCCGTAGCGAGAACGCCGTGATGCCTGCGTTTATGGGGTTGCGCAGCGCCACGCGAACGTGATCGACTTCGACGTCGGCAGAGTCATCCGGGGCTTCGTCATCCGGGGCTTCGGCAGGCTCTTCTGTGGGCGGCGATTCTTGACCTGCCGCCGCATCTTCGTTCTCTTCCTCCGGCGGAGAATCCGTTGCGTCCGGCGCCGGCTCGGGCGCCTTCAGCAGATCGGCGTTCGCTTCCACCGGCTCCGGCGCGGCCGGCGGCAGGGCGTCGGTAAAATGCCAGATGCGGGCCGGTGTCTTCAGCGAAGCGATACGGCGGGCCAATTGCAGCGCGGCCGCCGCGTCGCCCTCGGTCGGACGGACCTCGACCGTCGCCAGCGCCCGCCGGGCACGGCGGTGGTCGAGCGAACGCGACAACAACACCTCGGCGCGTTGGTCGTAGGCGATCAGCGTCACTTCCACGCCGGCCTGCAGCCCGTCCAAGCGGGTTTTAGCCAACTCGATGGCTTCCTCCAAGCGAGTCTTGCCGAGCTTCCCGTCTTCGCCGTCTTCCTCTACCCGGGCCGCCATCGAGGCCGAACGATCCAACAAGATCACCACCATCTGCATCGATTCGGCCGGCGGAGCCACCACCAACCGCCCCAGGGCCGCCGCACCTGCGACGATCACCAAGATGCTCAGCAGCAGCGACAACAGGTGCTTCAGCCACTTCAACCAGGTGGAGTCTTGATGTTCCCGCGCCAGCCACTTGAAAAACGGCAGCGTACTGGTGCGAACCGTCCGCGGCCGAGGCCGAAATAGATACAGCACGATCGGCACCAGCACCAGCGGCACCCAGGAGTAGAACAAGATGGGTTCGAGAAATCGCATCGGCTACGTCAATCGAGGCACGTCTAATAGGTTCCCATCACGTTCATCCCGTTCCCGCCAGGGCGTTGCCGCGCGAGAGCAGCCCAAGGAAGGCGTCCTCGAACGGCTGGTCGGTCGTCCAGGGGAAGTAATCGATCTGCCGCCGCATGCAAAACCGCCCCAGGTCGTCGATGAACTGCTCGAAGGCTTTGGCGTATCGGGTTAGTTCCCGCTTGGTCATCCACACGCGTCGAATCTCGTTGGTCTCCACGTCGACCAGGCGGATCTCGCCCTGTAGGTCGGGACGCATCTCCTCGGGGTGCAGCACGTGGATCACGTGGGTTTCGGCGGGCCAGCGGGTGGCTTGCAGCAGGGCCTCGGTCGACTGGTCCGGTGAGCGGCCGAAGAGGTCGGAAATTACGAAGACTATTCCTCGGCGGTCGCGGCTGGGTCGAAACTGCTGCAAGCCGCCGATCAGGTCGGTGGTCCCGCCGAATTGCAACGCGGCCATCTGCTTCAACAATAGGTGGACGTGTCCCTGGCCCTTCAGCGGCTGCGTCTCTCGCCGCAACTCGTCGGCCAGGCTGAGCACCGACACGCGATGCTGACTCAACAGCGCCAGATAGGCCAGCGCCACGCCCACTCGCAAGGCCGCGATCCGCTTCTCGGGATGCGGCTCGAGCATCGACCCGCTGCGGTCGATCACGATGTGGACGTGGAATTCCTGGATCTCCTCGAAAATGCGGATAAACGGCTTCTCCAGCCGGGCAAACAGCCGCCAGTCGATCGAGCGGAAGTCGTCGCCGGGGGTGTAGTGGCGGTGGTCTTTGAACTCGCGCGTAAAGCCGGCCGCGGGCGTCGATTGGCCGCCCCGCTTCTGAAGCTGGCGCCGCTTGCGAAGCTTGAAAAACAACGACCGCAGGCGGCCGAGGAATCTGGCATCGAAAAGCTCGTCGGTCTCACTCGCCATCGGGTACCTGCTCCGTCAAAGCTGCAACTCGCCAGGGGCTGACCAAAGTGTAGAGCACGGCCCGATCCACGCAACCGATCGGCGGCACGTGGACGCCAGGGTAGTGGACCGAATCGAGTGAGAACGACCTGCTCGCCGGTGCGTAAGCGTGTCGCGTGAGACCGGGATGCGGGGGCAAGCCGCTATAGGGTGAGGACGCAACGGTCAGCGGCGGCTCGTCAGGAAACTCGTCCGGCGGCTCCTCCGGGGCCACGTCTGCGGGCCAGGGTGTTAGAAACACGGTCTCGGCCGTGGCCGCCTTCACACAGAGAATACCCTGCGGCCCGGTCACGTAGAGCAACGCCCCGTCGGCCACCGCCTGCAACGGGACCAGATCCGAGCCGGCGATATCGGCCAACGAACATTGCCGTTGGGTGCCGGTCTTCACGTCGACCAACACGAGTTTGTCGCCCGAGAGCAGACAAACCGTACGGTCGACCACGGCCACGAACCGTCCGCCGGCCTGAATTCGCTTGCCGGCCAGGGGCAAATCCGTGTGGATGATTTGTAGGCCCGACGAGTCGAACAACAGCAACCGGCGAGCGGCCAGTCGGGCGTATCGCGGTTCGCCCTCGTGTCCCTTCGCCGCCCAGACCACCGCCGGCGGCACGAGGCTGATTCCGCCCGGCGGCACCGCACCAAGACCTGGCATTCCCTGAAGGTAGTTCACGTATTGCGGCGGCTGGCTCGGCGGGTAGTACATCGGCGGTTGCGGCATGCCATACGGCCCCATTCCGGGAGGATAGCCGCCGTGCATGCCGACCGGGTACGGCCCATAGCCGCTCATGCTCATGCCGCCCACGGCCATCGCGTAAGCCGGGACAGGGGACGCGGTCGCCGGCTTGCCCGGTATCTTCGGCGGCGTCGGCTCGCGAAGTTCCAGCGGGAACTTCCGCACCCGGGCCGGCTCGAACGACCAGAGCACCTCGCCGCTGCGCGCATCGAGCACGGCCGTGCGCGCGCCGAACACGAACAGCCGGTTGCCCGAGAGACTGGCGCCCGCGTTTTGCCAGCCGACGTTGACCGATTTGCCCTCCTCGACGGCAAACACCTGGTCCCAAACGATCTTGCCCGTGGCCGGGTCGATCTTCGTCAGCGTGCCGGAGATCGGCTCGAAAGTGAGCACGTTCCCCTCGAAGAGGAATATCGAGGCGAACGCCAAGATGCCGCCGTTCTCCGCCGGCGGTCCGTTCACGGCGCCCACGTTGGCCCGCCACAACAACCGCCCGTCGTCGGCCGCGTAGCAATGGACCTGGGCCATCCCCGGCACGTAGAGCCGCCCCGCATCGTCGGCCAGCGGACGCAACGGAATGCCGGCTTGTCCCAACACCAGCAGCAACGCCTCTTGGATCTCGCGAGCGGCCTGCGCCCGCTGCGCCGGCGACATCGGCTGCGTAGCAAGCATCTGCTGGGCCTGGCGGATCTGCTGGATCATCTGCGCGGGCGTCATCCCGCCGAACCCGTATTGGGAAAGATCGCCCGTGGCCGCCGCCACCGGCATCATCCGCCGGCTCCAGAGCAGCTTGCCCGTGGCGGCGTCGACACAGTGGCCGTTGCCGGCGCGATCGCAGATCAGCGTCCGCGCTTCGTCCAGCGGCAAGATCGCCGTGATCGGTGCCTGGTCGCCCGTCTCGAAGGTCCATTTGGCCGCCAACGTGCCCAAAGGGCCTTGCCTTGCTTCGCCCGCCACAGAGCCGCCGTGGGCGACTTCCGTCAACAGCCGGCGGGCGTGTTCGGCCGAGATCGTCAGCCCGTCGGGGAAGGCGATTCGTGGCGGCGTGTCCGGTTTGTCTTCACCGTTGCCTTCTGCCGGCTCACTTTCCGGTGGGGTTTCCACCAGCAAGCGTTCGAGTTCGCCAACCGCCTCGTCGCGCGTTGTCGGACGATCGAGACGTCCGAGCACGTACGCCCGAATCCAGGCCGCCCAGAGCGCCTGGTCCCGATCGAGGCCGGTCTGTTCGACGGCGTCCAACAACACCAGCCCCCGCCGTAGCGAGGCGGCGTCGCCGTCGGCCAGAAGCCGGGCAATGCTGCGCCAGTAAGAATCGGCCACGTGCGTTTGCAGCAGCGCCTGCGTCTCGCCGGAAAGCGGCATCTTCTCCACACCGGCCAGCAGCCGCCGCAACGCGTAGCGCAGCCGCGGCTCGTTGCCGCCGGCAGCCAAGGCCGTGATCCACTGCTTCCACTGCCCCCGCTCGGTGGGGCTGAGGACCGTAAGGCGTTCGAGCACGGCGAGGATCTTCTGCGGGCTTCCGCCGTGTTGTTGATAAAGCCGTTTGAGCGAGTTCAACAGTCCGGCGTCGCCGATCCGGTCCACGTCGATGCCGTCGAGCAGCCCGGCCACCAGATCGTGCCGTCCGGCGGTCGCGTGCAGCCGCGCCAAGCGGGCATGCGACTCGTCGGCAAATCGCGTATCGCGGGCAAGGTCCTGCAATTGCTCGGTGAGCGTGACGGCCTGGGTCTTGTCGTGTTCGAGCAGGGCAATCAACCGCCGCCGGATCTTCACGCGGTCGTCCGGCGGCAGGTCGTCCTCGAGATCGGTGTGCAACATCGTCACCACGGTCCCGCGGTATTCGCTCCGCCCGGCCACCTCGGCAAACGCCAACCGCCGCTCGAGCCGCCGCGGCGACCACTCGCCGGGGTCCGCATCGAGCCGGGCGTGCTCCGCTTCGAGGAATTGTGACAGCGTGTCGAAGTCGTCGTGGAACGAGGCGGCGGCCTCGAGCCACATCCGGTAGCGGGCACCCGTATCGGCCAACTCGCGGCTCTCGTCGATCAACTCCTCACCGTCGAGCACGTTGCCCAGCCGCTGTTCGACCTTCAGCAGCAGCACCCGCAGGTCGAGGTTCTGCGGTTGCTGGGCAATCCGCGCCGTCAACGCGGCCCGGGCTTCGACCAGGAACCTCTCGCGGGTCATCAGTTGTAACAGATCGAGCAGGTTCTCCAAGCTGGCCCGTTCGTCGATCGGACGGGAGAACAACTCGCCGACGCGGTAACGCTCGCCCAACGCCAGGTAAGTCTCGGCCAACTCGCGCATCACGTCGAGCCGCTTAGGGTCGATCCGAACCACCCGATCGAACAGCTCCGCCGCGTCGGCCAAGAGGCTGCTGCGGCGGAGAAACCGGGCCATCTCCAACAGGCCGGCGATCTTCTCGTCGGTCGCCGCGGACTTCAACAGGCGGTCGGTCTCGGCCAGGGCCTCGTCGCGGCGGTTCAGCAGAAAGAGCGTTTTGGCCCGCATCGCGATCAGGTCGCTCCGCTGCGGCTGGGCCTCGATCCGCGCGGCCAGATACTCCTCGCGGCCTCGCTCGTCGCGGAGCCGGTCGAACAGATCGATCGTGCGGCGTTCGATCTCGGCCGATTGCGGCAGACGGCGGCCGGCCTCCAGAAGGACCGTCAGCGCATCGCGGCGAAACTGCAAACCGACCAGCACTTGGGCCAGATCGAGCACGGCCGCCACGTCGCGTGGATTGTCTTCGGCGCGCTTCCGGGCTGCGGCGATCATCGCGTCGCGCTCGGCCTGCGTGGCCACCAGCGACAGCCGCTGCCGGACGATCTCGCCGCGGCGCCAGTAATCGGCCGTGAGTTTCGCCAGCAGGCGATCGAGCCGAGCCCCCGCGTCGGCCGTGCGTTCCAGCCCGACTTCCGCCGCCGCGGCCTCCAACTCGATCGTGACCATCGTTTCCGGATCGGCCGTTGTGGCGCCGGGCTTTTGGAGCAGCTCGAGCGCGGGGCCGTAGAACTTGTGCTCGAGCATCTTCCGCGCCACCATCAGACACTCTTCCGGCCGATCGACCAGCGCGGCCTGGGCCAGCAGGTGCTTCTCGGCCAGGTCGCGACGCCCCGCCACGACCGCCGCGGGCAACAGCTCGTCGATCCAGGCCATCTTGCGGTTGGCCCGGGTCGACAGCGCGATCGCCCGATCGAGGTGGTCCAACGCCCGCGGGTCGCGCCGTTGTTGGAGGATCTCGTAGAGCACGTGCTGCAGGAAGGCGTTCTGCGGAAACTGCGCAGCAGCAGCCCGCGCAGAATCCGACGCGGCCGGATCGCCGGTGGCCACCAGCAAGCGAATCAGCACGGTCCGTCCGCCGGGATCGGCCGGATAATGGGCCACGTGGGCCCGATACATCCCCAACAACTCGTCGACGCGGCCGGCACTGCGATACAGCGTCACCAACCGATCGAGCGGCGCGGCCAGCGTCGGGTCGTGGTGCAGGGCCGTCCGTAGCGGCAACGATTTCGTCAACAACTCCTGCTCGGCGGAAACCTCACCGGACGGCTCGGCACCGGCGGCCTGGGGGATATGTCGGCCAAGACTCCACAGAGCCAGGGCGATCGCCACGAGGGCGCACGGGTGCCACTCGCTGCTTGCCAGCCGGTGCTTACTGTCGTCAAAACGGGCCGCGCGGCACTGGCTGGCAAGCAGCCAGTGCCACCCTCTTGCCGTCTTGAAACGGGACGTGCGATTCATGCCGCTCCCTTTGCCGGCGTGGGCAGGGTTTCGAGAATCCCGCCGATCAGGTCGTCGCCGTTGACTTGCTCCGCTTCGCCCTCGAAGTTGAGGATCAGCCGGTGCCTAAGCGCCGGCAAAGCCACCCGCTGGATGTCCTCGACCGAAACGGCCGTCCGGCCCGACAGCAGGCAATACGCCCGGGCGGCGCGGACCATCGCCTGCATGCCACGCGGGCTGGCCCCATAGGAAACGAAGCGATCGACCGGCGTGGTGCCACGGTCGGGCTGCGGATGCGTCGCCAACACCACGGCCGCGGCGTAGCGCATCAGCGGATCGGCCACGGGAACGTGCGTCAGCAACTCTTGCAGTTCGATGAACTCCTCGCCGGTAATCACGACGTCGAGGTCCGGCTCGGTGAACTTGGTGGTCCGCTTGGCAATCTCCACGATCTCGTCGGCCCGGGGGAACGGCACGTGCAGCTTGAAGAAGAAGCGGTCGAGTTGGGCCTCGGGCAGCGGATAGGTGCCTTCCATTTCCAGCGGGTTCTGCGTGGCCAGCACAAAGAACGGGGCCGGCAACACGAAGCGCTCGCCGCCGGCCGTCACGGCCCGCTCTTGCATGGTCTCCAACAGCGCGGCCTGCGTCTTGGGCGTGGCCCGGTTGATCTCATCGACCAGCAGCAGGTGATGGAAGACGGGCCCCTTCTCGAACCGAAAGGCCCGATGCCCCGCTTCGTCTTCGCCCACGATGTGGGTGCCCAGCACGTCGGCCGGCATCAGGTCGGGCGTGCATTGCACGCGGCCGAACGTGAGCCCCAACACGCGCGAGAGCACGTTGACCAGGTACGTCTTTCCCAACCCCGGCACGCCCTCCAGCAGCACGTGGCCTTGGGAGAAGGTCGAGACCAATACGTCGCTGATCAGGTCGCGATAGCCGACTACGGCGCGCTGGATCTCGTCGATCAAGCGCGCAAAGCGGGTCTGAAAGTCGTCCATCCGGCTTTCGAGTCGCTCAACGAGATCGCCGTCAGGGGGTGGGGTCGGGCTGGTCGGTGGTTGGCTCATCAACGAGTTGTCTCCTAAGCGCGGTGAAATAGGCCAAGACCTGCCGGCGGCGCGACAGCGGCAGCGGTTCGTCGTCGAGGGCTTCCTCTTGGGCGCGGATGAAATCGACCGTCAAAGCGCGGTCTTGCCGGATCGAGTCCTCCGGGCGGAGCGTCGGCGCAATCCGCCGCACCGAAGACGGCCCTTCGGCCGTAGCGCCCGGATTGACCACGCCCGTGCCGGTGGTCGGCAACGGTATGGTGGCCGTGGTGCCGTAGGCCGCCGAGCCATGGCCGGGCATCAGGCCGCCGTTGCCCGCTCCCAGACCGCCGGGAATCGGACAAGCACCTGCTGCGACACCGCCCGGACACGACCCCGGGATGGGGCAGCCACCCAAGATCGCTCCGGGAGTCTGGCAGCTTCCCGGGATTGGAATCAGCACCGTCGGCGCGCCTGGCGGAGGCGTCCCCGGCACCAGGGCCATGGGCGTTCCCGGCGGCAGATTCTGTCCCGGCATCGCGCCGACGAGTTTCGCTCCGATCGAGGCCTGGCCAAGTTGGCCCGGCACGGCGGTGCCCATACGTTGTCCCAGCGGCATCTGCCCGAGCGACTGCATCTGCGCGGCGCTGAGTTGCCGCATTCCGGCCAGTTGGTTCTGGCCGAGTTGCCGCAGTCCACCCGGATTGCGTCCGAGGATGTTTTGTCCGGAGTTGCGTAACTGCCGGGCCAGTTGCTGCAAGCGCTGTTGGGCCAGTTGGCGCTGGCGGGCCTTGTTGAGTTGCTTCGAGAGTTGTTGGAACTGTTTGGCGGCGTCTTTGGGCTTCTTCTTCTTCAGCCCTTCGTCGGCTTTATCGAGATGGCGGCCCACCAGCCCCTGCTTTTCCGGCTTGGTGGCGGCCGTCATCGATTTGTCGAGCGCCTCGCCGACCCGCCGCTGTTCTTCCAGCGACAGGTCTTCGCTATCCAACCGTTTGGACAGTTTCAGGGCCTCGTCCGACCCGCCTTCGAGGTCGTTGGCCTGCATTGCCGAGGCGAAGTCGCTGGTGTCGGCGTGCTTGGCCAACTCGGCCAGCATCTTGGAGAAGGGCTCGATATCCGCCCCCACCTTCATCGAATCGGCCAGCTTCTCCGCCTCGCGGGCCTTCTGTTCCAATTCGGCCAGCACGTCGCGATTGGTCTGGTCCTTCAGCGTACGAAGGTTCTCGGCCGTTTCGTCCAGCGACGTCTTCAACTCCTCGAGTTTCTCTTTCTCCTCGGGCGTCAATCCTTCGTTCTTTTCGAGTACCTTCAGTTCGTCCACCAGCGTGTCGGCCTCGGCCTTGGCCCGCGCACGAACCTCTTCGTCGAGCGCAGCCTCCTCGGCTGGCGAGGTCGACACGATCGCCAGCGAGCCGGCCCCGACGAGCATCAGCAGCGCCGTGGGCAGAAGCCACCGATAATGGGGCGATCGCACCGGCAGGTCGCCGCGCAGCCCGTGCAGGTCCTCGGATAGCCGCCGGCGTGCGCGGTCCAGGTGCAGCCGCTCGCCGTCGTCGTCGCCGGCGTCGTAGCTTTGGCCCTCGAAACAATAGGCGGAGACGAACATCTCTTGCCGCCCGGCGCCCTCGTCCCAACGGGCCATCGCCACCTCGGGCGAAGGGCGGCGGATCCACGCCCACAAGCCGGCCGCCGCGACCCAAAGTACGATCAACCCGGCCACCACGGCCGGACTGGGCCACCAGACGCCGTAGACCCACGTGCCGGAAGCCAGCACCACGCCGGTACGAATCGCCAGCGCGGCCGCCACGATGTAGACCGCCACCGCACTGAGGCCCAGGCAGCGAAACCACTGCACGACGAACAACCTCGCAACGACCCGCCGCGAGACGTCGTGGAACGAAAGCGGTTCATGTTCGGACATCGCGTCACTCCTCCGTCTGGGTATATCCGATCAGTAGTCATCTCGCTCCGCGAGATGTCACTCCGTTTCGATGTGATTGCGTCTCGCGGAGCGAGACGACTACATTACAATCAATCCGGCAACTCGGCCAGCAGCGCCTCGACGCGCCGGCGGACCTCCGGATCAGACGTCAGCCGCAAGGTTTCGTCTAACTGTAACTTCGGCAGATGGCCCATCTCGGCCAAAGCCTCGCTGGCGGCGTCCCGCTTGGTGAACTCCGGATGCCCCAGGTCCCGGATCAACTGGGCAATCTTGGTTCGCATGGTGTCCGGCACGGTGGGGGTGGGCACGTGGATCTCGACCACGTCGTAGACCGGCACCCGCGAGACCCGGTCGGTGGTGCGAATCGGTAGCACCAATTCGCTCAGCCGCCCGCTGATCGTGCCGCCGTCCCAAAGCTCCGCCTCGAACAGCGGCTGCTTGCCCGGCGACCATTCTTCGTCGGCGTTGATGTTCCGCAGCGTTCGGATCTGCTCCGGCGGCACGGGGATCTTTGCCCCGGGCGTCACGAAATGCAGCGCCGCCAGATCGACCTTCCCGACCAGCACGTTGTCGCCGGCCAGCATCACGTGCGGCACGGTGATCTCCTGTGCCTGGTCGTCTTCGTCGTCGTTCTTCAGATGCGCCGCCGCCATCGCCCGGATCTGGATCGGCGAGAACGTCTGCCGGCCGAAGGTGTGGGTGGAGAACGTCAATCCGAGGCCGTGCATGAAGGCAAACAGTTGGCTGCCGTCGCGGAGCACCAGCAGATGTCCCACGCCTTCTTCGGCGGCGGCCAACCGCTGCACGCCCTCCAACGAAACCTCCCGCTCGCCCCAGGGCGTGGTCGCCGTGACGGTCTGTTCGTCGCCGCGGACCAGCGCCAGGCAGTCGCCGTCGACGGTGTGCAACATCACCACCACGTCGGTCTGCCGCTTACCGTCTTCGGCGGCCGCGTGCAGCACGAGCCGGTCGAGTTTGTCGGCAGCGAGGTCCATTTCCATGCCGGTGTTCATCGTGAAGTGGAGCCCTTCGGTGGCGATCTTCCCGGCGATCACCTGGCCGTCGCGCAGAAAGAGCCGCGACTTCCGCGAGGGATGCTTCAGCCCGACGACGGCCGCCACTTTCTCGAAGGGAATCTCCTTGGTCCCATAGCGCGACTCGACCGACAGCCGGCTGCAACTCGCCGTGCCGTGCAGGCGCGTCATCTCGCCGACCGCCAACACGTCGGTCGCCTGGCGCTCGACGCCGAGCGATTCCAGCGATATCATCCCGCCGGAAAAGTCCCAGCCGCCGAATCCGATCCCGCCGAGATTGACGATTGTGCGGCGGACGTCGCGGGGCACGTCGCGGACCCAGTCGCGCTCGGAAAAGAACTTGAACAGCGCCGCGGCCGCCTTGGCGTCGGGCGGGGTTCCCAGCCGCCGCTGGGCCAATCCGTGCAGCACCGAGACCGTTTTGCCGGGCGGAACGTTTAACGTATAGGCGAAGACAAAATGGGCGTTCGAGTTGTTGCTGATCGCCGGCTTGACCTTACTGCGGGCGCCGGCCAGATGAAACAGCACGGTCTGCTGCCGCGTGTTCGCCGAATAGGCCATGATGCCGGTGTCCTTCTTGCCCAACGCCACGCCGGCCGGCGCGGCGTGATCGGTCAGCACGCCGTTGCAGGTGCCGCTGCCGAGTTGGGTGTTGTACATCGCCGTGGTCGTGATCGCCGTCTTGCTGGGATTGTGGAACATGTCGACGTAGCGCACGCCACAGGCCTACAGGTCGATCTTCACCCGCCGAGTTACTTGCAGGCCGGCCGCGCTGCCGGTAAGCACGTATTCGCTGCCGTCGGCCGTCATCTGGTGCTGCGCGCCTTGGAACTGCTGGTTGTTGACGCGCAGATTGGCAGCGTCGTCGAAACAGTCGTTGGTGCCGTCGACCACTTGGCCGTTGGGGCTGACGTCCCAGTTGAATCCCTGGGAATCGGTGCGGCCGTTGAAGTTGGCCGGCACCAGCTTCTGCTGCTGTTGTGCCGCGGCGGGCAGCGCAGCCAAACAGACCGCGATCGCCGCGAGCGGTGCCCAAGGCAGTCGCCTCAGCCGGTAAAAGGTCGCGTGTTTCACAAAAATGGCTCCCGTCCCTTGCTCTTCGGTGTGTTGCATGGAAACCGTCCTCACTTCGGCGACTACCCAAACGGATCGTTCTCGTCCGGCGGCGGCAGGTCGATCCTTGGTGGATTAACCGGCGGGTCAACCGGTGGAACCGTCGGCGGGCCGACCGGCGGATCGCCCGGGTCGCCGGGGTCCGCCTCGCCCGGCGTTTCGGTGGGGGCCGCGCCGGGCGTCGTCGGCTCGTCTTCTTCCTGCTCGGGCCGGCGAAACGTGACCAGGTGTTGGGTGGGTACCGTCCAGACCTTCCACGACGTCCGCAACGGCACCACGACCTCGCGAAAACTGCCCACCATTTCGCTCCCGTCGGTCAACTCGAAGAGGAAGGTCGGATCGGCCCGATCGTCGTCCTCGCGCTCCATCGAGCGGATCAAGCCGGTGTCGATCGTGGTGATGCCCGCGGCGGTCAACAACTCGAACTTCGGCACGTCGAACTCCCCCATCACGATATTGTTGCCCAGCAGTTCGCAATGAGGGACCTTGATCTGGCCGTTGCTCGGTTGCGGCGGACCTTCGTCTTCTGCGCCGGGAGCTCCCAATCCGATCAACTCCGTCACCGCCGCCGGCGGCACGTCGACCGTGTCGAAACGCACCGTGTCAAGCTGCAAGTCGCTGCCGTGGAGGATCACCGAGAGCCGGCTGCCGTCGGCCAGCAACAAGCGATGGATCGGGTGCGGCATCCGGGCGGAGTAGAGCCGATCGAGATCGTCCAGCGTGACCTCGAGCGGCCCCCACGCCGTGGCCGCTGCAAAGCTGGAATGGGCCCCGTCGGCCAGCGCCAGTCGGTCGCCCTGACGCGTTTGAATCAGCGCGGCCGTCTCCGGCAGGGGTTTGCCGTCGGCGTCGGCGGCCGGCATAAACAGCACGTTCACCTCACCGGTCGAGAGCTTCACTTCCAGCCCCGATTCGACCACCAGCGACATCTCCTCCGACTCGGCCGTGCCGACGAGGATCTCGCCGGTGCGGAGATAGACCTGCATCGCCTGGCCGATACCCGCCCCACCGGCCAACGCCGCCACGTCGTCCAGCGGCACCGTGACCTCGCCGTGGCGCGTCTGCACGGTCACGTCGCCGCCGCTGAGAGTGCCGCTTAGCCGCGTGTCCTGATCCTGCACCAAGACCGCGTTGCGCCCGCGCTCCACGTCCCAAATGTCGGCCAGATCGAGCACCGCCTGCAACAACGGCCCGCTGGGGCCCTCGTCGCCGTAATACGAACGGGGCACGTTGAGAATCGTGCTGCGGATCTCCTCGGGCAGGTCTTCGACCCATTTCTTCGATTGAAACGGCTTGAACAGTCCAGAGACCGTCTTGGCGTCGGCTGCGCCCGCGTTGATGTTCCGTTGTGCCATCCCGTGCAGTAGCGACACGGTCTGATTCGGCGACACCGTGAGCATGAAGTCGAAGCGGATCGAACGGTTGCGCTCGACCACGATCGACGGCTTCACCTTACTGCGGGCAGCCGCCAGGTAGAACACGATCGAAGGCCGATTGCCGGGCGTCTGCAACGCCACCACCCCACACTCCTTCGTGCCCAGCGCCGCGCTGATCTGCCCGTTGGAATGGCCGCCGAAGGGATTGGGGCTGTAGGGCGACGAGACGAGCGCGGGGGTCGCCATGGCGCCGCCGGCCGCCCCAACTCCCGGCATCGTGCCCTTGTCGGTGATCGCGCCGACGATCGAATAGGGAAACTGAGTCTGTAACCTGACGTTGATCGTGGCCGGCGAGGCGCCGGCGTTTTGAAACATGTCGACGTAACGCACCGTGGCCGAATCCACGTCGACCTTGATCCGCCGCGTGATCGTCATGCCCCCTTGCGAACGCGAGAGCACGTACTCGCCGTCGTCGGCCGTCATCTGCTGTTTGCTGGCCGAAAACTGCGAGTCGTTGACGATTAGCGTCTGGGCGTTGCTGACGCAAGAATTCGTGCCGCTGTTGATATAGCCGTACGAGGTGACGTCCCACTGGAAGCCCTGCGAGTCCTTCCGCTGGCTGAAGTTGGCCTGGACCAGTTTCTCCGCCGTGCCTGAGTCACCGCGAAGCGCCGAGAGCCCCGGCAGCCGCAAGCCGGCCGGTGCGCTGACGGCAGCTCCGCTGACGGCTGGAATACCAGGTACGCTGATGCCTGGAAGAGCCGGTGGGCTGATGGCCGGCCCCGGCATCGTCGGTTGCCCCGCAGCCGTCCGTGTGCCGAGAAGAAGTAGGCCGATCGAAATCACCGTCCACCACGACCGGGCGCCAAATCGTCTGGTCATCTCTGATTCCCTGCAAAGAGGCCTCGAAACCCAATCCGCGGCCAAGCGCCTCCGCAACGCCTGATACAGTCCGTTGCCGGCGACAAACGCGCCAACGGACACGTGGCCACATATCGGATATTGTAACGTCTGCACCGCTCGGCGACCTTCCGGTTACATCGCCGCTACCATCGGTTCGCTCGAGACGGCTCGTTCTTGCGACCTTGTCTATGACGCCCCCGGCCTACCGATAATTCAGAACCCCTACTTTGGCGGACTGGCCACGCCCGGGGTACGCCCGGCTTCTCCCTCCACCATACTAATCTGTACGGCACTACTGGACAAGGACCCGACGCACGAGGATCGGCCCCTTCCCATTGCCATCGACCAGGAAGCCATCAAAGTTATCCCAATCTACCGCACCGACCACAAGACGGAAAGACGGGCAACAGCAACACTTAAGAGCTATACGCTAATACCCCGCACGAGCTTGCCCGCCCGTCCGTGCCGGCCGCCCGGTGGCCGTACTCATTCGCCGAACCCGTCAAGAACCGTTCGTAGTGACCGAATTTATGCGGTCTTTCACGGGATTCCGCTGCACGGCCCCGATGAATCGGGGCACTACGAACGGGTTGGGCGATTGCTTACCGGCAGCCATTGCCAAATCATTCGCTGGGAACGGCTTGTCACTCTGCCGATAACCAAGTAAACTACACGGTTTCCATCTTCTCGGACAGGGTTTCGAGGGGCCCATCGACCCGGCGGGAATGCAAGCCGGGTAGGCGACTGCCGATTGAGCGAGTGAAAATGGCGAGTACGAAGACCTATATGGCGAAAGAGGGGGAGGTCGAGGCCAAATGGTGGCTGGTCGATGCGACCGATAAGATCGTCGGCCGGCTGGCCAGCGATATCGCGGTGCTGCTGATGGGCAAGCATCGCCCGACCTACACACCCCACGTCGACACGGGCGATTTCGTCGTGGTGACCAACGTCGAGAAGGTCGCATTCGCCGGAAACAAGTGGGAAAACAAGCGGTACACCTGGTACACCGGTTATCCCGGCCAGAAGAGCGAGACGGCCGGTGACCGCCGCGACCGCCGTCCGGAGTTGATTCTCTACGACGCGGTCCGCCGCATGCTGCCGAAGAATCGATTGGGCCGCAAGATGCTCAAGAAACTCAAGCTCTACGTCGGCCCCCAGCATCCCCACCAGGCACAACAACCCAAGCCGACCGAACTCGGCATCAAGAACTAGACCGAATCACAGAAGAAGGTTCCCCATGGCAACGGCAACCAGCGACATCCTGGGCACCGGCCGCCGCAAGAGCGCGGTCGCCCGGGTCCGCATCCGTCCGGGCGAAGGCAAGATCACGATCAACAAGCGCCCGCTGGACGAGTACTTCTACCGCGACCAAGACCGCAACGCCGTGTTGGCTCCCCTGGTGCAGACCGGCGCGCGCGAACAACTCGACGTGGTCATTCGCGTCGGCGGAGGCGGCATCACCGGCCAGGCCGACGCCTGCAAACTGGGGATCGCCCGGGCGCTGAAGAAATACAATCCCGACTACGACGAAGCGCTCCGCGACAGCGGCCTGTTGACCCGCGACGGCCGCATGAAGGAACGCAAGAAGCCGGGCCTCCGCGGCGCCCGCCGGGCAACGCAGTTCTCCAAGCGTTAATCGGCCGAACGCCCAATTCACGATCATCCGCCGGGGCGGCAGTCGTTCTGCCGTCCCGGCTCTTCTTTTCTCCGCACCGGATTCCTCATGCACGGTGCGCGGGACAAGCCGCTGTCGCGCGGCGTGCCACGCCCTTGCAATTCCCGGCATTTGGCGTATAACCCAATAGTACGGAGGTGGACATCGAGCCCCGGAGGCGACCGACGATGCCGTTTCGACACAAGCTCCAAGCGAGCCGCTTCGAGTTGAAGTACGTGATCGACGAGCGTTGTGCGGCGGCAGTTCGCGATTTCGTCAGTGCGCATCTCACCCCCGACGAGCACGCCCAGAAGAGCGCCGATTTCTCCTACCCGGTCAACAGCGTCTATCTCGACTCGCCCGACATGATCCTCTTCCGCCAGACGGCCGGAGGACTCAAGAATCGCTTCAAGCTTCGTATCCGATTCTACGACGGCAAGGCCGAAAGCCCGGCGTTCCTGGAAATCAAACGCCGTGTGACCGACGTCATCCGCAAGGAGCGCGCGGCGATCACGCGCGAAGGAGTCCGCCGGCTGCTCGAGGGCGGATGGCCCAACACCTCGTACTTGGTGGGCGAAAACGATCGCGAGAAGTCGGGCGTCGCGCTGCAGAACTTTTGCAGTCTCTACGATTCGATTCACGGCGCCCCGCAAGCCTACGTATCCTACATGCGGGAAGCGTACGTCTCGCCCGAAAGCGATCAGGTCCGGGTGACCTTCGACCGCCGTCTGTTGGGAGCCCGCTTCGATCGCAACCCGTTCCTGGTGCCTCCCGCTCAAGGGACCTGGCCGAAAGTCGAAGGGGTGATCCTGGAGTTGAAGTTCACCGACCGCTTCCCCACCTGGATGCAGGATCTGATCCAATCGTTCGATTTGCAGCGGCGCTCCGTGCCGAAGTACAATCTGTGTGTCGAGGCGCTGGGGTTGCAGCCTTGGAATCGCAGGGCATAGGGCTTGTCCGGAAACAACTTCGTCCGCTTCATGGTAGCCATCACACTCCGTGTGATGATTCGCCCGAGAAACTGCGAAGTTGTTTCCGGACAGGCCCATAGGGCGTTAGGCGTTGTCGTAAGACACGTCGCAGCAGGCGGTTGGCTCCGGGCAACGCACAACGGCCCCCAGATGCCTGGCGACCCTGGAGCACCGCCGCGTTTTGCCCCGGCCACACGACCGCTATCCCGAAAACACTGGAATCCTGCCATGCCGTTGAACCTTCGCCCTGCGGTCATTCGCTCTGTGCTCCTTCTTCTCGCATGCGTCGTGCTCAGCCGTACGCCTCGAACGTCGGCCGATTCTGCGCCCACGCCCAACGTGATCCTCTGTATGACCGACGACCAAGGCTGGGGCGATACGGGCTACAACGGCCATCCGACGCTGAAGACGCCGCACCTCGACGCCATGGCCGCCGAAGGGATCCGCTTCCAGCGTTTCTATTCCGGCGCACCGGTCTGCTCGCCCACTCGCGGCAGCGCGCTCACCGGCCGCCACCCCTATCGCTACGGCGTGACGTTCGCAAACGTCGGGCACATGCGGCCCGAGGAAATCACGTTGGCCGAAGCGCTGAAGACGCGGGGTTACACCGCCGGCCATTTCGGCAAGTGGCATCTGGGCACGTTGACCACCGCGATTCGCGACAGCAACCGCGGCCGGCCGGGCGACGCCAGCCACTTCGCACCGCCGTGGCAAAACGGCTTCGACGTCTGCTTCTCGACCGAGGCCAAGGTGCCCACCTGGGACCCGATGAAGACGCCCGGCAGCGACCAGCCGTACGGCACCCACTACTTCAACACCGACGGCTCGGTGGAGACCGAGAACCTCGACGGCGACGACTCGCGCGTGATTATGGACCGCGCCATCCCGTTCATCCGCAATGCGGCCCGGCAAAAGCGGCCGTTCTTGGCGGTGATCTGGTTCCATACGCCGCATTTGCCGTGCGTGGCCGGCCCGGATTATCGGGCAATGTACGAGGACGTCGACGGGGCCGACCCCGCCTACCACGGCTGCATCACCGCCATGGACGATCAGGTGGGGCGGCTGCGCCGCGAGCTGCGCGAATTGGGCGTCGACGAGAACACGATGCTCTGGTTTTGCAGCGATAACGGCCCCGAGGGCGCCGCCGGCAAGGCTCCGGGGTCGACCGGCGGCTTGCGGGGACGCAAACGCAGCCTCTTCGAGGGCGGCGTTCGGGTGCCGGGTATCCTCGTTTGGCCCGATCGCATCGAGCAGCCCCGCACGGTCGACGTGCCCACCAGCACGCTCGACTACTTCCCCACCGTTCTCGACGTACTCGGCTTCCACGTGCCCGCCCGGCCACAGCCGCTCGACGGCGTCAGCCTGCTGCCGCTGATCGAAGGCAAGATGACGCAGCGCCCCCGGCCGATCGGCTTGCAGTCGTCCGGACAAGTGGCGCTGATCGACAACCGCTACAAGCTGATCCGCACCCGCGGCAGAAAGCCGAATTCCGAATCCGGTGCCGCCGGCTATATGCTGTTCGACCTTATGGCCGACCCCAACGAGACGACCGATCTGGCCGCCGAGAAGCCCGAGGTCGTCGCCGCCATGCAACGAACGCTCGAAGACTGGCAGGCCTCTTGCCGTCGCAGCGCGGAGGGGGAGGATTACTCGCGTGAGTAGCGAGGGGTGACGGGGTGACTCGGGGGCTTTTGGCTTCGGATCGCCCGCGTCGTTTAGCGGCCGCCGGTACGGCGGCCCAGCAGCCCGTTGAAGAAGTAGGAGTTTGAGAATTCGGGTGCCACTGCTGGCTTGC
>CAYYNP010000046.1:0-29130 GCA_964472545.1 uncultured Planctomycetaceae bacterium
CTTAGCTACGCCCGCGAAGATGCGGGGATTGCTCAAAGGCTGTACGAGGACCTCCGGGGAAGTGGCGTCGACGTCTGGTTTGACCAACGTGAGTTGGCGGGAGGCCAAGACTGGAAAGCCACCGTTGGCGAGGCGATCGAGGATAGCAGGTTCTTCCTGGCTCTGCTTTCGGCAAACTCCGTTGGCAAAACCGGTTTCTGCCAGAAGGAACTGAAGATGGCCTTCAACATCCTGGGGTTACATCCGACATCGGACATATACCTCATTCCGGTGAGGGTCTCCAATTGCGACCCAAGGGAAGAGGAGTTTCGGAATCTCCACTGGATCGATCTGTTCCCAGATAGCCAGTACTACGACGGCCTAAAGGAGATTCTCAGGTCAATCAGGGGTGGCCTACGGTCGCTGCGCCACCTGCCGACGCAACTGTCAAAAGCGGACGTGTATGAAATGGTGATCAAGAAGGGCTTCTATGACAAGGAGATCAACCCGTCCGGCGAAGGGCTTCCCCATAGCTACCGAGACGTTGCTGCGCTTGGCGATGCGATGGTCATCGACTATGGCGCAGGTTTGGTGTGGCAGAAGTCCGGCTCCAAGGAGCGAATGGATTACGAGTGTGCGGAAGCCTGGGTTGACGACCTGAACTACAGGAATCACTTCGGTGGTCACTACGATTGGCGTATCCCGACCCTCGAGGAAGCGATGAGCCTGCTTGAACCACGGCGTGCGAAAGGTCCGTGGCACGTAGGCAAGGTGTTTGGCAAGGCCCACGATGGCATCTGGTCCGCTGATTCCCATGACGAGAGTACCATGTGGGTAGTCAATCTGAGATCGGGCCACTGCTGGGTGAATCTGAGCGATGGTGAGGATCTCTTCGTGAAGGCAGTTCGCTCTCTAGGTCCGGAAGAGGAGTAAGGGGAGAGCAGCGGGTAGCAGCGATGATTTTCCGCAGTGAGCTTTGCCATTTAAGGAGACTCGTTCGCACAATCGTCGGAGCCCGCACAGCAATTGGAGTATTGCGTCGCCCGTCGCCTGATGGGATAATGCTCCCGTGGTCAGACGGCAGATCTACGACGACGAGCTTCATGCACGTGAAAGCGGTCCTCGCGTGGCTCGTCGACCAGGCGTGCGAGCGGATCGCTTACTGGGGGGAACACGATGAGTATCGAGGTCAAGTGTACGAAATGCAGAGCAAGATTCCGTGCGCCGGACGGAGCCGCCGGAAAGTCGGGCAAGTGCCCCAAGTGCCAAGCACCGATTAAGGTACCCGCTGCTGGGAACACGGCGAGTGATCGCGGTCCGCTATCCGATGACGCTCCTCCGATGCCGGGGTCGTCGATCGGCGGCCTCTCGGCCGGCAAGACGCTGCCGCCGGCTGCCAACGTGCCGCCGCCTGCTATGCCGGAAAGGCGGCCCGAGCCCAAAACGAAGAAGAAAAGGCCGCGCCCAAGAAAGCTCTCCGACTGGGGCATCGTCGGCTTCGCCGGAATTCAACTTGTGTTGCTCGTAGGCATCTGCATCAGCGGAGCGAGCAACCCCGGCTGGTTCGTTCCCATTCTGCTGATGGAGTGGATGGTCGGACTTCCGATCCTTCTCATCGGTTCGGTGTGGGTCGGGGTCATTATGACTCGCAACGGTTTTGCAGAGCCTGCCGTGGTGTGGGGGGCCTTTCTGCTCCTCTTTCCGCTGTTTGCGATCGGGGCCGTGTTCTACGTGATTGCCGAGTGGAAGCGAGCTGCCAATGCCGGCTCCGTCTTGGTGCTGGGGCTCCTCAACGCGGGAGGTGCCGCGTTGGGGGCGTTGATCATCTACTTGCAGGTAGGGACCATAACGCTCGGCGGCGGTGAGATAACGACCGCTCAGGATCACCCGGGCATCGATGCCCCGCATCATTCGACGACGAGTGACGCCGGAATGCAGAATCCTCGCCAAACGGCCCCCGGCGGCGCGGGCGAGAATCCGAACGATGGTGGTCAAATCGGCTACGAGCAGGCGCTCCGGCAACTCCTCAGTAGCCACGATCCTCTCGAACGAAGGAGTGCGCTGGATGCGCTGATAGCCGTCGCGCCCGAGGACGTTTCAACGCAAGAGGATCGCAACGAGATCGTCGCTGCGTTTGAGGCGACGGCGACCGACACGAAGGTCTTCCCGCCCGACCGTGCCAAGGCCATGGAGGCGTTGGCCAAGTGGCGCGGAACGGAGTGCGTGCCGCTGCTGCTGGCATTGCTCGACGGTGGCGGGAATACGGTTCGAAGGGCGGCCTACAAGTGCCTGGCAGAATTGCAGGACGAGCGAGCGATCGCCCCGGTGGCAGCGCGCTTCGATGAGCTTAGCGAAAGGGACGCCGTCCTGGCGTGCCTTGTGGCCTTTGGCCCGAAGGCCGAGGACGCTGCAATGCAGATCCTGGAAAGGGCCGACTTCCACAACACGGATGCGGCCGTGGAGTTGCTCGGCAAGATCGGCACGAAGAAGAGCCTTCCTGCACTGGTGGCACTCCGCGATCACGAAGACGTCTTTTTCTTTCAAGGCGCGTTGGAAGAAGCGATCGCAGCCATTCAGCGACGGGACCTGCCTGATTCAACGACGAGTGATCCAGGCGTGCAAGACCCCGGCCAAGTCGCGTCGGGCGACGCGGGCGAGAACTCGAATGATCCGGGGCAAACCGGCTACGAGCAGATGGTCCAACAGATGCTCTACGGCCGCAATACCTTCGATCGAGGTGACGCACTGAAAGCGCTAGCCGCCGTCGCGCCCGAGGACGTTGCGTCGCAAGAGGCCCGCACCGAGATCGCCGCTGCGTTTGAGAAGATGGCGTCTGACACGGAGGCCTCCCCGCAAAACCGTATCAAGGCCACCGCGGCGTTGGTCAAGTGGAGCGGAAAGGACTGCGTGCCGTTTCTGATCGAATTGCTTGACGATACCTGGGTGAAGGAGGCGGCCTACAAGAGCCTTGCCGAATTGCAGGACGAGCGAGCAATCGCACCGGTGGCAGCTCGCTTCGATAGAATCGGCGAAGGGCTCTACGTCGCTGCGTGCCTCGAGGCCTTTGGCCCGAAGGCCGAGGACGCCGTAATGCAACTCCTGCAAGGGGCTGATTTCCACAACATGGGTGAAGTCGTGGCGTTGCTCGGCAGGATCGGCACGAAGAAGAGCCTTCGTACACTGGTGGCACTCCGCAAGACCGAAGATGTCTTTTTCTTCAAAGGCGAGTTGGAGACAGCCATCGCCGCAATTCAACAGCGGGAACAGGAGTCGCAACGGGAAGCGGGTAGCGCCAATGACTCTTCGCAGTGAGCTGTTCCCTTTGAGGAGACTCCTTCGGAAGACCGTCGGTGCCCGGCAGCAATCGGAGGTTTGCGTCGCCCGTCGTCCAGCCCCCACATCCTCCGGCTCGTTGACCGTCCGGCCCGTCCACGCAACAATCGAGTCGAACGGGATCGGGACGGGAGTCTTCTTCATCGGACGTAACGATCCCGCGATGGGGATGCCGGGGGTCGAAGCCCACGTCTCGCTCGTTTCTCGATTGGGAAGAAGAGTCCCGCCCCTCTGGGTTTGCCTCTCGCTCGAGAAGAACGCCGCCCCTCTCGGCCCCCCGGGACATCGTCAACAGATCGCTCGTCCACGCGAACGGGACGGGACTCTCTTTCCCCAATCGAACGCCGCGTGGGAGGGTAGTTCAAACCGGCAGCCACCCTTCTTGCGGGCACGCGATCCACAAGGAAAGAGACTCCCGTCCCGGCGGTGCCGCCCATGCCACGATCACTCCGACGGCTCCTCCACAAACCGGTGACGCGGGCAGAGATACTCGAACAGACAATCTCCGCCGAGCACCGGCCGGACCTTCTCCAGCGGGATCCGCGTCCACGATCGTGCACACTCCGGATGGCTGCACAAAACCGACAGATCCCCGCCCAGGCCGATCGCCAGATTCGAGTCGCCGCCGGCGATGATCCGGTTGCTCAGCTTGCCGCCGCGACGCCACAACAGCAGGTCGCCGTTGCGGATGAATCGGGCGGCTTCGACGATCGTGACGGGCGTGCTCGTCATGCCAACCAGAATCGCGCGCGTCGCGGCTCGTCGGGAAGAGCGGTGTCGAGTCGGCGGGGTCGGCGGGCCGGAAGTCGGCGGGGAGGGTTGCCGCGAAAAACGCGAAAAGCCGCTAGACGTGTGGTAGATCGCGTCGGCGGGTGAGCGGGCCGAGATTCTCTTTTGGTGGGCCGATCGGCGGGGTCGGCGAGGCGGCGAAAACTACCACTTGTGAGCCATGCGCAAGGCTGGTAAAACGCTCTTACGTCAGGTAGGATAGTATCTTAGCTTGCTGGTCGTTGTCTGGGCAGGGGGCTCGGGCGTTACACGGCCAGGGTGTCATCACAGAAATGCGGGGGTGCCAGATGGCGAAGAAGAAGAAGGCAGCGAAGAAGAAGGCGGCCAAGCCGAAGAGGAAGAGAAAAGAGGAGGAGCGAGCTTCCGGGGAAGCGACCGGCGACTCACCACGCTTTATCGATTGGGATCGCTTCAGCCTGCGATCCCCAAAGACAGGACCCTGGCTCCTTATGGCCACAGGGTTCGCGCTATTCGTGATGGGGCTGCCTTACACTGTTGCTTCCACGCTGGGCATTTCCGGGGACTCTTTCCTTGCGGAGCTTCTCTTTGATAGACCTCTAGCCCTTCTCGGCCTTATGGCCATCACCGTCGGGTATTTTTGGTGGGGGTTAGTTCTCTTCCGCCGACTCAAACGGCGTCGCGATTCCCGCTTCATTGATCTCGATGAACGACGGCGCACTCCGTTCAAAGGCGTGTCCGACATAGTCCACGAATTAGAGAAGCTGAGGCGCAATCAAGAATCGGTCGACTACGACAAGATCCGCAGGATGGTCGAGTCGGCCGTCGACCGCGAACAGGCAAGCCGACTCGCTGCGTTCGATTCCTTCGTTGGATACTTCAAAAACGTCGTGCGAACACTAGAGGAAAAGGCTGCCGTTGCGGACGAGAAGGCGTCCATGTTGCTCGACAAGGGCACTGCCTACTCCCGGTGGGGAATCGTCTTCTACGTCTTCTCGATAGTCGTCTGGCAGATAGTGGCATGGGCCGGCGGGTTTCGAGTTGAACTCGTGTACGGAGTCGTATCTTGTTCTGTGCTCTTCGCGTTCATCGAATTCTTGAGTGCGTGGTTTCTGCGTCAATACCGACATTTTGTCGATACGTCGACCTACCTCATCAAGGTCAAATCGATGTTTGACCGTTACCTTCTGGCCTACCAAGTGATAACCGATGAAGATGTGCCGGCAAAGCTCAAGCCCAAAGAGGCGGTTTCGACGATCTTGCAGATGCTGGGCGCCGACATTAAGTGGCCAGACACTCATATTCTGAAACGTGGCGACATCAGTTTTGCTCGTGAGGCAATGGAAGCGATGTCTGGTCTCGCGAAGAACCTGCGCGGAGATGATGCAAAGTCAACGCCATGACGCTGCGCTGCAACTCCCAATAATCACGTCACCACCAAATCCGGTTCGCTCGACGCCACCGCCGGCGGCTCCGAGTTGGCCACATCCAACATCGGCGGCAGGATGATCGATAGTGCGATCGCCCTATCGGCGTGGCCGAACTCGTCGCAGACGGCCTCCAGCTTGAAGCCGTACCGCCGCTCGACGATCATCAGCCGGTGCAGGTTGCGCACAAGCTGCTCGTCGCGGTAGAGGTCGATCGCCCGGTTGCGGAACACGGCCAGCAGCCGTCGCATCGGCCGGGGCATGCCGAACCCGCCAAACCGCACGCCGCGGATTGTTGAGCAGCGCGGTTTTCGAGCGCAATTACATCGATCGGCCGCGGTAGTCAACCCAGGGCCACGATGACTTACGACGATCGGCAACCGTGCAGAAGCGTTGCAACCTATTGCCCAGCAGAAGGTTCCGACGCTGAGCAACGCCGGGCCGTCGACGTAAGTTCTACGCCGAGTTGTTGACCGGCATCCGAATCGCCGGCGACGCCGTAACGTGTTGTCAATAAACAGCTTAGATACGTTGTGCGGCGTTTTCTGCTCACCGGCCCTCACGGGGCCGCCGGTTCGTTGCGGCTGTGGTCGACGTAAGGCATTGTGCCAGAACAACTTATCGGCATCCGGCTGACGCACCGAATCCGGCCGGCAGGTCGATCCGTCGCAAAAACTGCACGACGGGCGGGGGACCTCTCTGGAGTGGAGAGATCCGTTGAGCCGTGTGCGTGTGGCCCAAGAACGCAACAACCCCGCAGACCGTCGTCGCGGGGCGCCGGTAGGGCGTCCTGGCGACGTCGATCCGCGGGGTCGGACGATTCGATGGCTCGTCGACCGCGGAGTGAGCGGCTTCTTTGCTTGCGCCGGCCGACTACGGGCTGGAAGGCCCGTTGTTGGCGTTGTGTACGGCGACCGGCACGGCGACGGCGGTGGCCACGATGGCGGCAACCACCCAAGGATTGGCCAACAGGTTGCGGAAGCCCCGCATGCCCAACTGGCCGCGTACGGTTTCGTTGCCGGAGACGATCAGCGCGCCGTCGATGGCCGACGGCGGAGCGGTCTTCTCGGGCCAGACTCGGTAGGCCTGGTGGCCTTTGGCCGCCACGACCTGATAGACGCCCCGCTGTAGCCCGGAAAAGGCAAACAGGCCGTTTTCGTTCGTCTTGCCCTTGGCGACGACTTGGCCGCCGCTGGCCAGCGCGACCTCCGCATTGGGCACCGCGATGTTCTCAGCGGTTACCACTCGCCCGTAGAGATGGCCGTCGTACAACTTCACGTCGTTGACCACCGGCTTCTGGTCCGGCGGCGCTGCCATCGCGACTTGTGGAACACACAGGCCGACCGCGGCAAGCCAGACAAGCGTCAGCCGAAAGAGTCCTAGACCTTTCATACCTACTCACTCCGTTTTCTAAGTTGACCCTGGACGTTTTTCCTATCGAAGACCCCGTTTCGCCCGGCGTTCGGGGCAATTCACTTGCGAGCCACGTGGACTTCCACGCCATAGCTCAATGATTTCGTTATCGGCTCCACAGTTCCCCAACTGAAGAAATGTTCCCAAGAGGTTCAACTCAAACGTCAATGTCATTGCCTACCCAAACCCGAGAGGCGCTCTACCCCAACTCGAGAGCTACGCTGCATCGACCCTGGGAGTCTCTCCCAGTGCCGGCGAATAGGATCTTGTCGTTGCCGCGACCAGCGAGGATGCCGGCTGGGGGGCCTCGTGGATAGTGCTCGCGACGGAGCCGACCGCGGCCGGCCCCGCGGCTGCGGATTCCGCCAGATCGTCTTCGTTTCCGGCCACAGGGTCCAAACTGACCACTCTCAATCGCGGCGGCGCATCGGCCCGCAGCCCTTGTGTCACGAGTCGCACGGCCGCCGACAAGACGGCCCGTTTGGCCAATGCCCACTCCTGGTGGCCGGCGAGCTGCCATCTGACCGAGACGACGGTGATCGTCGCCAATGTGCCCCAAGCCCAAAGTTCTGCCTGAAACGCGCTGGCAAAGTACGCCACGGCCCCCGTGGTCACACAGATTCCCCCCAGTACGGCCAGCACTCGCCAGACGCAGAATCCTCGGTCGAGCAGGCGATGGTGGACGTGGCCTCGATCGGCGGCCATAAAGCTCTGGCCGCTGAGCGTGCGGCGAACGATCGCCAATGCGGTGTCGAACAGGGGCAAGAACAGCAGCATCAATGCGATGACACCGCTTCTTCCGCTGCCGCCGAATGCCACTCGCCCTGCCAGCAAAGCCAGCGCGAAACCGATGATCATACTGCCGCAATCGCCCAGATAGATGCGCGCCGGCGGCAGATTGTAGACGACAAACCCGGCCAGAGCCCCGGCCAGCGCCAAGGCGAGGACCATGGTGGCCGGCTGCCTCTGGGTGAAGGCAATTAGGGCAATTGCCAGGGCGACCACGATTCCCACCACCGAGGCCAGCCCGTCCATGCCGTCGAGCAGGTTCAGTGCGTTGATTCCCAGCACCAGCCAGGCGGCCGCACAGACCACGCCAAGCCACCCTAGCTCAATGGGATATCCTAGCAATACGATCCTCTCCGCCCAACAGCCGGCCAACAGGACCGGCAGCGTGGCCAGGATCTGCCCGAGCAGTTTCCAGCGGGCGGGGATGTCCCAAAGATCGTCGCAACATCCCAAGACGCAGAGCAGACCGGCCGAAACGCCGAACGCGGCAATCAGCTTCCAGGCCTCCGGCTCGCCCCAGAGCCCCGAAATAGTGCAAGCGGCCGAAACGCCCAGCAACAGTGCCAAGTAGAGAGCCCCGCCGCCGAGCAGCGGTGTGGGGTTGTCGTGGAGTTTGCGCTTTCCGTCGGGATGGCTCAACGCATGGAGCCGCCGGGCCAGCCACCGGGCCGCCGGGGTCAGCGTCAGGCCGCCGATCGTTGCTACGCTTAACGCAACCGCTGCTTCCACGCGCATCGCTCCGGTTAGTCCACCGAACACATACGCTGGGACTATCGGATCGTCGTGCGGGGATTCTTGACGCGAATCTCCCGAAAACACCCATCCTGGCAAGATTGAGTTTTCGGAAAGGTCGGAGCGATTTGCCTACGTAGCGCAGACGCCCCATGATCGCGTAATGTTAGCGCCGACCGAACGCCTTGTAGCAGAAATCGACGGATGCTGACAAACTGTCGTGAGAAGTGCAGCTTGTGCTTTGTCGCCACTAGAAAGTGGGGCAAGCATCCTGCTCGCCTTTCGGAACTTTGCATCGAATGCAAGCTGGGAGCTTACGCCACCAAGACCGTCAACCAAAGTGGAATGCTGACAGAGAGCACTACGCGGCCTGGCGGCGCGGTTCTTCGCCCGGCTGCGACGGGACGTCTTCGATGGCAACCGCGTCAATCACCGCGTCGATCTGCGGCAGGGTGCGCCGGTCGCAGTACATCTGGTCGAAGGCCGCCCGGGCACGATGGCCCATCGCCTTCAGCCGGCCCGGTTGCTCCACGGCGGCGCGGATGAAATCGACCAGTCCGGCAACGTCGCCGTGCCGCAGGCCGGCGCCACAGTCGAAGCGCGAGATCGCCTCGTCGACGTTGCTCGTCTGCGGGCCGAGATAGACGATCGGCCGCCCCATGGCCAGGTTGGCGTGGAGTTTGCTCGGGCTCATCACGCCCAGCATCTCGTCGCGGAGCGTGATCAGCGCACAGTCGGCGGTGGCCAACAAGTTGCGCAGCCGGCGGCGGGGAACGTAATCCTCGATCAGGACGTTATCGAGGCACCGATCGCGTTTGGCCTCTTCCAAGACGCTTCGTTGGGCACCACGGCCGACCAGTAGAAACGTGACCGGTTCCTGCCGCAAGGCCTCCGCCGCTTCGATCACCGTCTCAAAACGGTGGCCGCAGCCCATGTTGCCGGAGTAGAGCACGACCAGCCGACCGTTGAGCCCTCGCTCGGCCTTCTGAGACGGATGCAAGTCGGCGACTCCCGGAGGGTAGAACGAGAGTTTCTCCCAGCACGGGATGATGGCGGCCGGCAGTGACCGGCGTTTTGGGGCGTACTGCGAGAGCAGCAGCGAGCGCATCGCCGAATCGAGACAGATCAGGTGATCCAACCGACGAAAGAGCGCCCGATTCAGCGCCCGCATGATCCGGCTGATGAGGCCGCCGGAGCGGATCACGCCGACCCGTTCGGCCACCTCGGGGTAGCAGTCCATGTTCCAGAGAATCAGCCGCGTGCTCGGATGCAATATCTTGTGCATTGCGGCGGCGTAGGCGATCAACGGCGGCGTGGTCAGCGCGACGATCACGTCCTGCCGCGGTAGCCGCAGCATGCGCCACGCGGCGCCCAGGTAGAAGGCGGCGTAGTCGGTGCATCGGCGCAGTAGTGAGGCCTTGCCCAGTTGCGGCGTCCACACGCGCAACACGCGCGGATTTGCCTCGTGAGCTTGCTCCGTACCGGCATGTGCCTGGACGTATCCCCCGCGGCTGGCCACCACGGTCACCTCGTCGCCCTGCTGTGTGCGATGTTCGGCCAATGATTCAGCCAGAGCACCGGTCGGGGCGATGTCGGGCGGATAGAACTGGTTGAGAATGGTCAGCCGCATGATCCGCTTCAACTCCGTAAGTGTCGCAACGCTCGAGACGAATTCAGCCCTCGCGGACGCAATCCGGCGGCGTGCCCCCGCCGAGCATCCATTGGTAGACCAGATCAAATTGTTCCCCGATGCGTCGCCAGGTGTATTTCTGCCGCACCAGGTCGTAGCCGCGCCGGCCGACGTCGCGCAGCTCGCCGTCGGTCAGGCCCAGCGCGTTGTCCAGCAGCCGGGCCAGCGAATCGACCTCCGGCACGCCGACCCATCCGGCTCCGGCGGTGGCGACCTCGTCGAAGTTGCACTGATGCGTTTGCACCAGCGGCAGTCCGCACGCCATGGCCTCCAGCAGCGTATTCGGCAGGCCCTCAGAGAACGAGGGCAGCACGAACGTCGAGGCGGCGGAAAAGGCCTCCAGTTTGGCGCGGCCGTAGAGCGGACCGGGGAAGAGCACGTCGCGGCTGAGCCCCATCGCCTCGGTCTTGCGCCGCATGCGGTCTTCAAAGCCGAAGTCGTTCGGCCCGGCGATCGCCAACAGCCAGCCTTCGCGGCGACGATGCGACAGCCGGCCCCAGGCGTCCAACAGCGGAGCCACGCCCTTGAGCGGATGGATCCGCCCCAGGTAGAGCAGCACACGGCGGCCCTTTGCCTGCGGAAAGCGCTCGCCGAATCGCGTCGCGTCGGGCAGGTCGGCATATTGTTCGAGGTCCACGCCGTTGGGCACCACGGCCACCGGCCGCGTGATGCCGCGGCGGCGGATGTTCTGGACTTCCGGTTCGCACAGCGCCTGCAAACAGGTGGCCGATTGCAGCCGCCGGTTACCGCAGAGCAGTCCGAACAGCCGCTTGCGCCACGGGTGGCGCTTCAGCGTGGCGTCGCTGAGTCCGCCGCGGATGGCCAACAACGAAGGGCGTTTCCACCGCCGCCCCCACCGGCCGACGCTGTACGACCAGGCCGACCAGATGCCGTGCTGGTGGACGACGTCGGCCCGGCCGCCGAGATTGGGCCCCATCAGTGCGGAATGCATACGAGACGACCACAGTGCGGCACGAGGCCCGGACGTGGGGCAGGTACGCAACGGGATGTCTTCACTACAGCCGTCGGGCCGTTCGATGTGGTCGCGGGGATCTTCCAGCGTCAGCAGCGAGACGTCGTGGCCGGCCGAGCGCTGCCACCCGGCGATACTCCACACGGCCCGCGCAACGCCGCCGCCGAGCCGGCCGACCGAATTGGTGGCGTGGACGATGCGCATCGCGTCTAGCCGGTCTCCACTTCGCTGGCGACCCAGCGGAACTTGCCGCTGGCTTCGGTTTCAATGGCGTCGGATTCGCGGAAGTCGAGCACCACGTCGCCGCCGAGTTGATCGCGAAATTGAGCCGTCACTCGGTTGCGGTCGGCTGCCGAAACGGCCCCGGCCGGCTCGGTCAGCACGTCGAACTCGGCCACGCTGCGCTGCACCACGCGGAATCTCCGTACGTCCGGCACGCGCTCGAGGATGTGGCTGAAGATCTCGCCGTGGACGAAGCCGCCGTCGACGCGCCGAATCAGATCGTGCGTGCGACCTTGGATATCGGCCAGTACGGCGGTCGGCAATCCACAGCCACAGGCTCCGTCGGCCAGCGTTCCTTCATCACCCACCACGTATCGCAGCAGCGGCATGCCCGGTTCACGCAACGTGGTAACCACGATCGCGCCGTCGACGATCTCCAGGTGGACGAAGTCCTCGCGAACGTGAAGTTTGCCCTTCGGGCAGGGGCCGGCAATCACGCCGATCTCGGAGCAGCCGTACAGCTCGAGCACGGGGCATCCGAAGACCTCTCGGATGGCGTCGCGTTGGAAGCCGTAGAGCTTTTCGGCTTCGACGATCACCGCGCTGAGGCCTAGCGCCCGCCCGTCGAGGCCGCATTCGCGGACGAACTGTGCCAGCAGGTAGACGGCCGTCACGTAGCCGTTGATCACCTCCGGTTTCCAGCCGACCATCTCCGGCCACCGGCGGCGGATTTGCCGTTGGCTGAGGTTGTAGGCGCTGATTTCCAGGATGCCGATCGGCCGATTCTTCCACAGCGCCGCCTTCGCCCGCAGCCGCCCCAGCCACGACCGATTGAACTGCCCGCTGCGTCCCCAGAGCCGGATCGTTCGGGCGGCCGGATCGAGGTCCCAGAGCTGCCGGCTGCGGACCGCCGAGCCGTAGCCCCAGTCTTGCCCGAACCGAGTACGATAGAATCGGCCCGGCGTTCCGGTGCTGCCGCTGGTAGCCACCTCCTCCAGCTTGCCTCGCCACGCTGCGTTGACCAAGTCCTGCCGATGGGCCTGAACCGCCTGCTTCGTCAACAGCGGCAGCTTGGCCAGCGAGCGCGGGTTGTCGACGTCGACCCGTTTCTGTTCAAACAACCGGGCGTAGTAAGGACACTTGGCCGCCTGGCGCAAAGTGCGCACGATTAGCCGGTCTTGCACGTCGAGGAATTCCGGCCGGGAGAGCCGGTCGTTACGCGCCATTTCGTCCAACGCGGCCGACAAATGCGGATGGACCAAACGCTCTTTCAGCCGAAACAGGCTTCGTTGCCACATGGCTTGTCGCTCTTTTTCGGGAGGAGTAGACCGACGCGCGCCGCCGACCTCGATCGCCATAGCGGCGCAAGTCGACCGGCGGCTGCCCAGAACCGGCCCATCAAGAGGAGAACGCGCGACGGGACAGCCAGGGAGTCGGGCGAGGGTGCGGAATATAGCGGCGGCACAGACGTGAGGCAAGTCCAGTTCGAGGAACCGAGAGACCCCAAGAAACTCGGCTCCGGCTCATGCACAAGTCGACCTTTCAGACCAACGCATCTTCTGCTACGTTCCCGCGACGCGGTACTCTTGGCACTAGCCGGGGGTGGAAGCCCCCGGACGGTCCGGATCGATGAAGACCCCTCTCGAGATGGGCGTTATTCAAAGCCTCATGAACGTCGACTCTTTAGTCTCCGTCGTCCGGATCGATCGCCCGGCCTATCCGTCGGGCGACGATGCCTACTCCCCGTTCGATGCGTTCCCCGAGGCCCCCTTCGCTCATCACAGCGGCCGCCCGAATCCGGTCTATGACGCGGTGCGACGCTCGCTGGCGGCGGCCGGACTCGACGCCGAGCGGTTCGGCACGCCCGAGTGGAACCCGTTGGGCGACTACCTCACGCCCGGCGGACGCGTCTTCCTGCTGTGCAACTTCGTCTATCACCGCCGGCCCAACGAAACGCCGCAGGCCTTCCTGGGAAAGTGTACGCACGCCTCGGTCATCCGCCCGATGATCGACTACGCCCTGAAGGCCGTGGGGCCGCGCGGGCGCGTGGAATTCGGCAACGCCCCGTTGCAGAGCGCCGATTGGCAGCGGCTGTTGCACGACACGGGGGCCGAGCGGCTGGTCGAGTTCTACCGCACGCACGCCCCGGGCCAGGTCCACGCCTGCGACCTGCGGAACCACGTCGTGGTGCAAAGCCGGCTGGGATCGCAGGCCGCGCCGCTTCGGCGATCCGGCCGCAAGGTCCACGTCGACCTCAGCCAAAGCAGCCTGCTGGAGGCGGCCGGCGGAAACGGCCTCTATCGGGTTTCGCAATACGACCCGGGCGAAACACGGCGCTACCAGCGCGACGGACACCACGTCTACGCGATCAGCTCGAAGATCGCGGCGGCCGATCTGCTGATCAGCATCCCCAAACTAAAGACACACGAGAAGGTGGGTATGACCGGGGCGTTGAAGGGCTGCGTGGGAGCCGTGGCGTTGAAGCAATGCCTGGCCCATCACCGCAAGGGCCCGCCGAAATCCGGCGGCGACGAGTATCCGGCCTCCCGCCAAGTACCCAACGCGCTCAGTGCGTTGAGCGATTGGGTGTGGACTCGCAAGCCCGGGCGAATATCAAACGTGGGCAAGGTGGCCGAACGTTTGACCGTGGCAGCTATCCGGCGCTCGGGCGGGATCGTCTTCGGCGCTTGGCCTGGCAACGACACCTGCTGGCGGATGACGCTCGATTTGGCCCGTTGCGTCGCCCATTGCACGGCCGACGGCTCGCTTCGGCGCGAGGCCGTGCGACGCCATCTAGTGATGACCGACGGCGTGATCGGCGGCGAGGGACAAGGGCCGCTGGTGCCCGCACCGGTAGCGTCCGGCTACCTCGCGTTTGCCCGCGACCCCTACGCGGCCGACTACGTCAACTGCCTGGCGATGGGCTTCGATCCGTCCCGGCTCCCGTTGGTCGACACGGCGGCTCGGATCGAGGAACTCCCGATTACGGGGTTGCGCCCCGGCGAGGTGCGCGTTCGGCTGGATGGGCAAGACATCGACATGACGCATGCACTGACTGCCTTGACGCGGCCGTTCTTACCGGCCCGCGCGTGGGGCGATGTGGTTATGCCGGCGGAAATCCGGCGAGCCGCATAGGAACCGGGGCACCGTCGCACTTGTTCGCCAGCCGCCCGGCCCCGCGCGGCTCCTCGCCCCGTTTAGCCGCCGCCGCCGCCGGCACGGCGGCGTTGTCGTACGGAGTGCTTTGCACAACGCCGCCGTGCCGGCGGCGGCTAAACGCGAACGGCGATACCGGAAGCAATTGCCTGAAACATCTGCTACAATACCATGGGCACGAAGGGCGCCGGCCGGCATTCCTCCGGGCGGTCGCTCTCGTGCGGTAAGTCTTGTTACCCAAATATCTTAGATAGCCCCATCCACGCGGAGACCCCCATGCGGAAAACGGTGACCCTCGCGACACGAACAGCCTTGATCTTCCTCGGTCTGACGGTTTGCTCTTCGATCGCCCCCGCCCAAACGCAGCCGACCGACTTCTCCGGGGCCAAGTGGATTTGGTTTTCGGCCGGGGCCGAGGTGCCGTTGAACGGCCTACCGGCGGCGGTGAACTACTTCCGCACGGAGTTGACGATCCCGGACGGCGCCCAGGTGAAATCGGCGCAGGTGATCGTCACCTGCGACAACCTCTTCGTGCTCTATCTCAACGGCAAGCCGGTCGGCGAAAGCGAAGCGAACAACAACGCGTGGAACACGCCCAAGCGATGGGACGTCGCCTCGCTGGTGGTGCCCGGCCGCAATGTGGTGGCGGTCGAGGGGGTCAACACGCTGCCGGGGCCCGGCGGGCTGATCCTGAAACTCGTGGCCGAACTGACCGACGGCCGTCAGGTCGTGCTCAACAGCGACGCGAGTTGGATGGCGACCAACCGAGAGCGTGCCAAGTGGGAGGCTCCCGACTTCGACGACACGCATTGGAACAACGCCCGGGTGGTGGGCGAGTTTGGCGCCGCCCCGTGGAACAAGGTGTCCGTCACCGCCACCGCAACACCCGCCGGCACAACCACCGGCGCCGTTCACCGCGTGGCCGTCGCGGCAATGAAGCAGGCCGCCAGCCAGGGAAGCTCGCTGTTGCTGGCCGAAGAAACGCCGCCGGCCGACTTCCCCTGGCCCGGCGCGATCGTCTTCCTCGGCGAAGATTGCAGCCTCTACCGCCCCGTGGGAGGTACCGGCACGCACCGCGACAGCCTCAGTGTGACGATCTTCAACCCTCGCAATTCCCGGGCGTTTCCCGAACACGACCTGCCGGCACCGATGAAGGTCGCGAAGAAGCTCTATCGCCTTGCGCCGGCCCGGCCGGGTGTGAAGCCGCAGGTGATGCTCGACGCCGGCCGCGGCGGGATCGGCTCGCCCAGCGTGTCGTTCGATGGCCGTTCGGTGCTCGTCTCGATGGCCTTTGACGGCAAGCCGTTCTTTCATATCTACCGCGTTCCCGCCGCCGGCGGCCCGCCGCAGCAATTGACCGACGGACCGTTTCACGATATCGACCCGGCCGAACTGCCCGACGGACGGATCGTCTTCACTTCGACGCGGATCGGCACGTTCGAGGAATACCACAACCCGCCCTCCCGGGCGCTGTTCGTGATGGACGCCGACGGCGGCAACGTGCGGCCGCTGACGCACACGATCATCTTCGACAACGAACCCGAGGTGCTGGCCGACGGTCGCATCCTCTTCATCCGCTCCGACAACTTCTTCGACCGCGGCAAGGTCGAGACCCTGTTGCACGCGATCCACACGGACGGCACCGAGGGCTATACCGAGTTCGGGTTGGAGATCGGCCCCGACTACGGCGGCCGGCTGCGGGCGTTTAATTGCGGCAGCCCGGCGCCGATGCCCGACGGCCGCGTGGCCTTCGTTTCCGGCCCGGGGATCACGATCGGCCGGCTGGGGTCCAAGGGCAAAGACCTCCGCCATTTCCGCTTCCCCGCCGGCGACGTAGCCGCGATGCCCGACGGGCGGCTGTTGTGTACCACCGCCCGCAGCGTGCCGGTCGAGATCGTCACCGCCAACGGCACGCGCACGGCCCAAGATACTCGATACACCAAGATCGGCGTCTTCGATCCGCAGGAGGCTTCGCCGACGCTGACCACGCTCTTCGACGCGCCCGAAATGCCGCTGCACTCGCCGGTCTTTCTCGGCCCTCGCCGCCGTCCGCCGCAGATGGCCGAGAAGGTCGACCCGGCCAAGGTGGGCAGCACCCAGGCCACCGGCATCCTCTATTGCCAAAACGCCCGCATCACCCAGAAGACCACCGCCGGCTGGCCGCACGTCCGCGCGATTCGCGTGTTGGCCGGCAAGGGGCTTACGGTCCGCTCGTCCCATTCCTACATCGTCCACGCCGGCAACGAGACGGTCGAGCTGGGCACGGTGCCGCTGGCGCCCGACGGCTCGTTCTGCATCGAAGTGCCGGCCGATATGCCGATCGCCTTGCAGGCGGTCGACGCCGAGGGGCGATCCGAGTTGAACGAGATGTCGTGGATCTACGTGCGGCCCGGCGAGCGGCGGGGATGCGTCGGTTGCCATCATACGCGCCAGGCCGCGCCAATTTGCCGCGAGCCGTTGCCATTGGCTACCAACGTTCGCCCGGCGAAACTGCTCGGGCGAGGCAACCCGCACCGCTTCCGCGGCAACAACGCGGCGGTGACCGGGCTGATGGAAATGCAGTTCGACCGCTATCGCGAAGTGGCCGGAATCAACCGCCACGGCGAACTGGCCGACCCGTTGGCCACCGGTGTCGACGAGGTGGCGGCGTTGATCTCGCAACTCCAGGACGACGACCCCGCGATGCGCATCTCGGCCGCCGGGCGGCTGTCGATCTTCCGCGATCCGGCCGCGGCGCCGGCGTTGGCGGAGTGTCTTGAAGACACCAGCCGCGAGGTCCGTATGGCCGCGGCGATGGCGTTGGCGGCCTGCGGCACGCGCCGGTCGGTGCCGGCGCTGCTGGAAGCCCTCGACGATCCCTATCCGCTGGCGGCCCAAGCGGCGGCCGTGGCCTTGGAGAATCTCACCGACCATGCCGAGCCGTTCGATCCATTCGTGCCGGAGGACCAGCGGGAGGGGCAGTCGCAGGCGTGGCGGCAGTGGATTGCCAAGACCGACTGGGAGCAGATCGAAAAGGCGCTGATCGAGCGGATCGGCAGCCCCGACCGCGACGTCGTGCGGCGTGCGGCGGTGGCCCTTTCCCACACGGGCACCGCGGCGGCACTGCCGGCCTTGCGTAACTATGTGCTCGAACAACGCGACATCAACCCGCTGCCGGCATGGCGGGCAGCCGGACATCGCGGCGACGCGGCCCGATTCAACTCGCTGGCCGACGTCAACCCGCGCACGTTACAAGCGGCTACCCGGGCGTTGGGATATCTCCGCGACGCTGAATCCGTACCGATGCTGGCCGAAACGGCCGCCCAGCATCGCGACGCCAACACGGCCAACCTGTTCCTGGCCGAGGCCGCTATCGAGGCCCTCGGGCGCATCGCCACGCCGGAGGCCGAGGCCGCGCTGATCGAGGCCTTCGCCGCCCTGCAAGACTATCCGCGTTACACGCGCTGGTACGGCGACCACGACGCCTTGATGGCCTGCCACGCCTCGCCGGTACACTACTTCATCACCGAGGCGCTCGACACCATGGGCAGCACCAAGGCCCGGTCGATCGTGCCGCACCTGATCCGCTCCGTGCCGGTCGATCCCGATCGGGCGCTGTTGCCGCAGGTCGACGACTGCGAAACGCTCATCGGCCGGGTGATCCGCCGCCAAGGGGCCGAGGCCGCGGTGGTCGAAACCTGCCTGGCCATTCTCGGCGACGAGCAAGCAACCGCCGACGAAGAGATCAAGAAAGCAATCGGCACCGTCCACCGCTGTTGGGCCGGACACCCCGACGCCCAGAACCGGGCCGCGCAGATCCTCTCGATGGTCTGCTGCGACCGGAAGTACGAAGCCCGGATCCGGGCCGCCTTCGATCGCTATCGGGCCATTCCGACCGACATCCCCCGCGTGTTCGACACGGGCATCCCCGTCGTGTTGACGTTGCCGGCCAAGCACTGGGTCTGCTTCTTCCTCGCCCGCTCGTTGGGCTACCTGGGCGATCCGGCATCGGTCGAGCCGCTGATCGCCACGCTCAAGAGCGAAGCCCCCGAAGCCGCCACCGGCCACCCCGATCCGCTGGGCGCCGGCGTGCTCTTCTTGCACAACGACCTGACGCCGTGCTGGCGTGCCGCCGTGGCCTGGGCCTTAGGCCGCCTCGGCGACCGCCGCGCCGTGCCCGTACTGCTCGAGGTCGCCGGCAATCTCCAAAACGCCCCCGACACCCGCCACTGCGCTGCCGTCGCCCTAGGCGAGATCGCCGACCCCGCCAGCCTCGTCCCGCTCCAACGCCTCGCCGCCAACTACCCCGAGATCGCCGCCCGCAGAGCGCTGTTGGAGGCGTGTCAGAAGTGCAGGGCGGCGTTGTATCGGGTGGGGAGGGTGGAGCAGGCGTCGAACGATTGACGGAGGAGTTCCGCTTGGTATGTTGACGAGGGGGTGGACGTGGCAGTGCCGACGCGATACATACTCCGAGTACCTCTTGTTGCTTCGCAACACGGACGCTTTTCCGAAGAGAGTCTCCGAGATGACAACGTATCTTGCGGAAAAGCGTCCGTGCCACCCGCGGCGTTGTATCGGGTGGGAAGGGTGGAGCGGGCGTCCGGCGATTGACGGTGGAGGTGGTGGCGGCATTATGCAGAGCGGGTGACGTGCTGGTGCCGATCGCGGGCGCCTTCGGACGGCCTCTTGTTGCTGCCGCAACACGGGCACTTTTCCGAAAGAGGCTCACGAGATGGCAACGTGTCTTGCGGAAGAGTATCCGTGCCACCCCGCGGGACCAGTTGGGAGAACGAACTAGATGGAGAGAATCATACCGTTGGGCGTTTCCAAATCAATGGTGCCGGACGATCCGCTTACGCAAAAGGATGCAGAGGGGCTGTCCTTCGAGTGGATTCCAGGCACCGAACCGAACCGTCTCTATTTGTGCCTTCTGGAGATCGGAGATGAAGCGCTCGTGCTGCGTCGCGAGACTAGATTCGTGCGCTCAGAACGAGGGGTCTTCATGAAACCCCTGTGGGAGGGACGTCTGTGCTGCTCGTCGAAGTACCTGCGACGGACGATCCAAGAGTTCGTGGACCTTGGAATCTGGGACATCCGTGACAGGAACCCCGAACCAGGAATAATGGACGGAGAATGGTACGTGTTTCGCATGAAGAGCAAAGACGGCCGACAACACACCGCGTTTCTCTACTGCCCGGAGGATTCGAAGGACCGGCGGCTTCGCCGCATGATCAAGAAGGTCAAACGGCTGTTTCAATTCGAGCCTGATTCGTTTCCCGCGCCGTAAGGTCGGCACGACGGGCAAACGGAACTGTGCCGGAACTGCGGCTCCCTTCACTCACCGTGCGAGCCCTTCACTCATCTCCACAGCCGTCGCGCTTTGGCGGCGTCTCCTCGGCCGGCTTCCAGAGCCAGAGCCCGGCGGAGATCAGGGCTTCGGAGCCGGTCCACACCAATCGCAGCAACAGCGCGCTGGCCCAGGCGGCGGCGTGGGCCGTTTCGGGGCCGAGGCCGCGGAGGTAGGGGAGCATCAGGCGGACGAGAAAGGCCTCGCGAACGCCAACGCCGCCCGGCAAAACCAAGAGCAGGAAGCCGGCCACCACGGCCAGCGACACGGCGGCCACGTAGCGCGGTAGGTCGGCGATCGGGTCGACGCCTTCGATGCCCATCGCCCGCAGCGTGGCCCAGTAGCTCAGCGCCAACAGCAGCCAGCCGAGGAGGCTCAGCAGCCAACCGACGGCCAGCGTACCGAAGCCGAGCCGCTGGAGCCGTTCGGCCGCCGCCGGGTCCGACTTGCCGATCCGCAGCACCCGCACGATACGGCGGAAGACCGGCGGCAGCGTAGGCATTAGCGAGACGGCCATCAAGCCGGCCGCCGCGGCCGTCCAGAGCGGCTCTTCGCGGAAGAACAACAGCAGATAGGCCGCCGCCAAAAACGCTCCCACGCCCATCATGGTCAGCGTTTCCAAGAAAACGCTCACCGCGGCCACGGCCGTGTTGACGCCGCCGCCGCGGATCAGCGCCGTGCGGATCACGACCACCATCGCCTTCCCCGGCACGTACTTGCCGAGATGGCCGATGTAGTACGCACGGATCGTGGGGCCCAGCCGGGCGTCCTGCCCGAGCGTCTGCAACACGCGGCGCCAGAAGAGGCAAAACGGCATCAGCCCGACCAGGTAGATCGCAGCGGCCGCGGCCAGCCACGCCGGTTGCCAGTCCCATCCGGCGTCCTGCTCTTTCAGTTCGGCCCACCCTTTCGTGATCGTATCCTGCACCCACCAAACGACCGCCGCCGCGATCAGCAGTTTGATGCCGAGACGGAGCCATTTCTTGCGGGATGACGGTTGCTGACTCAACGGCACGCACCTTACGTTACTGGCTCGGCGATTCGCCCACAAAGCCGCGACCGGTGGTCGCGCCCTGAAGGTCGAGATTGTGTTGCCGCGGCACGGCGACGACTGTCAATACCGACGCCGGGCGCGACCACCGGTCGCGGCTTTATAACCCTTCGCAAACCACGCGAAACCCAACGTTGTGCACGCGCTGCCACGCCGGATAGCTCAATCGAAACGCCGAGCGGCAGCGCTTCGCCCGATCGTAAAACGACCCGCCGCGGACGACCATCTTGTCGGTCGCCACCGGCGCGTCGCGGCCGTTCTCGCAATAAGGGTATGAACGATAGGCAGACGCCGTCCACTCGGCCGCGTTGCCGTGCATGTCGAACAGGCCCCACCGGTTCGCCCGATAGCTGCCCACGTCGGCGGTGGCCAGGGCCCGGTCGTTGAACCGCAGATCGCTGGGCACGTCTTGCAGGACGATCACGCCACCGGTGACCGTGTGCAGATTGCCGATCGACGCGTCGGCCAGATTGGCGTCGGCCGAGAAATCGTCGCGGACGTCGCCGTAGTTTAGCGGCGACGACGTGCCGGCGCGGCAGGCGTATTCCCATTGGGCCTCGGTGGGCAGGCGGAACTCCGTTCCGCTTTGCTTCGACAACCAGCGACAGAACGCCGTCGCCTGTCGCCACGAAACGCGCACGGCGGGTTGCCGCGGGTTGTTCATCGCTACGCCGGGGCCGTTGGGGTCCAAGGACCGCTTGCTGAACACGCCCGAGTCGTGCGACGGATCGAAACGCCGGAACTGCTCGTTGGTGATCTCGCAGGTGGCCATCCAGAAGTCGCGGCCGATCGGGACCTCGGCCAGCGGATGTTCGTCGGCCTCGCCGTCGGCGGACCCCATCACGAATCGTCCGGCCGGAATTCGCACTAGCTTCAACGACGTCCCGTGGCCCAAGTCCACCGACTTCTCCCACGGTCCCCCTGCCCGCTGACGCCGCCGGGCTTCGGCCGCCTCCAGCGGCCAATCGGCGATGGAAAGCCGCTTTGGCTTCGGCGGCGGATCGGGTATGACGGGCTCGACGGACGGCCGAGGTATCTTCGGCACAGATTCCGGGTCGTCGGTCGCTCCGCCGTAGAGCCGAGCCAACTCGTGGCGCCGCCGGTCGGCCCCGCGCGGCACTTCGCAGGCGTCCCCCCAGGTGCCGTGGCAAGGGCCGTTCAGATCGATCCACGTGACCAGGCGGTCCCAGGCCTCTGCGTCCAGCCGCACGCCGTGATGGCCCTTGCGAAGCATCTGCACCAACTCGCTGGTATCGGCGTGATACTCGCACGGCACGTGCAGTCCGACGTAGTCCTCGACGTTCACTCTGCGGATGTAGGGCACCAACGCCTCGTAGGCCGGCGTGGAGCGCATCTTGGTGTTGCCCAGCAACTTGCTCGTCGGACTGGCCGCGTGCAGCTTCGCCCGAACTTCGGGATAGAGCCGCTTGGCGCCTAAGCCCGAGAGTGCGAGGCCCTGATAGTTCTCGGCAAAACGCTCCGCACGCAGATCGGCGATGGCCGGGCCGGCGGGCTGCGGCCGGCCGTTGTGGCAACCTACGCAGTACTGGTCGAGCACCGGCTGCACCTCGCGCTCGAAGTCGAAGCCGCGTGCCGGACCGTACCACGGTTCGATCGGCGACGCCGGCCGCGACGTGGCCATTTCGTTGCGCACGACCGGCACGTCGTTAGGCTGTTCGTGACATCCCACGCAGGAGGCCGTTTCGCCGGGCATCGCCGTGTACCAGCTTCGCATCACGGCCAGTGCCTTGCCCTCGGCGTCGAGCGGTTGGATGGTCAGCGGCACGTTGGCCGGCACGCGAAACTTGGCCGAGCCGTCTTCGTAAACCGGCACGGTGCCCAGGATCCGCATCGCCTCCCACGGTCCGCCGCGTCCGATCTTGTCGGGCCCGGCCATGCCCGGATAACCGAAGTGATAGGCCGCCAGCCGCAACCGCTTTACCGACCCATGCGGCACTCCGCGGAGCCCCGGGCCGGCGTAGACGTCGTGCAGGTAGACCAGCGCGTCGTCGCGCGTGGGGTCGGTGCGGTCGGGGAGGATCGGCGGCTTGGGCGTGCGGCGAAGCGGGATCGGCTCGAAGTAGTCGTGCTGCGCGTCGATGAGAATCGGCAGCATGTTGTCGAAGGCGTCGGCCAGGTAGATCCCCCAAGAGGCCTTGGCGTTGAGCTGCGCGGCGACGACGAAGTACTTCTCGCTTAAGGGGTACGGGTGCAAGAACTTCGGCCAGGAATGATCGACCAGGTTGTCGCGGATGACCGGCACGGCCGTCTCGCCCCGGTGGCCGATTCGCCGCACGATGCCGTCGGCTTCGTGCCAGCCTTTGCCGGTGTCCAGCACCACGAGTTCGCCCATCCGGTTCACGCCGTGATATCCGGAGAGCACGGCCGCCAGCTTCCTGGGAGCGCCGGGGATGCCGCGGGGGAAATAGAGCGAGTTGGGGTAGTACGAGTTGCTGCCGTAGACGGCCCGTTGGGCCGTGCCGTCGGGGTTCATCACCATCAACGGACGCAGGTAGATGTGCATGATGCCCGTATAGTCCCAGCGGCTGTAGATCACCTGGCCGTTGGGCAACACGGCCGGATGCAGGTCGAGGTCCTGGTCGAAGCACAACTGCCGCATGCCGGAGCCGTCACCGTTCATCGAATACAGGCTGCAAGCACGTTCCTGGCCGTGCCAGCAGGGAACCGCCGTGTAAGAAGCCGTCGAGGTGAAGACGATTCGGCCGTCGGGCAAGTAACAGGCGTCGAAGTTGTCGACGTCCGCCTGTTGGGGCGATACCTGCCGCAAGCCCGATCCGTCGCTGCGGATCTCGTGAATCTGCCACGACTGCTCGTTGGGCATGGTCAGCAGCAAGCGGTCGGCGTCGAAGTGCAGGTCGATCTCGCCCACGTAGCGGCCCTTCGGCGGGCGCAACAGCGTGCGGACCTTTCCGCCGGGCGCGGCCGGCGAAAGCACGGCGATCCGGTTGTCGTAGCCGGTCGGCTTCAGGCAGGCGTTGCACTGGTGGTTGGTCGGCAAGCCGAGTTGCCCACGCTTGCGCTCGAGAAACATCAACTCGTCGAAATCCAGCAACGGGTTGGCCAACAAGGCCTCGCGGCGGAGTTGACGAAACTTCGCTTCCAGCGACGGATCGCCGGGCGTGGCTTGCCGCAGCGCCGCGAGCCGCGCGAGGTACTCTTTGCCGTTGGGGTACTCGCGGCCGAACGACTCGCTGAGGTCCACGATCGCCAGCCGCAGTGCCTCGAACCGGGCCCCGCCGCGTGTCGCGGGCGTATCGGCCAGACAGCGCGGTACGATCAATACCGAGCACGCCACGAAACACAACGAGATGACGCGGCAATTCACTCTGCTCATCGAGACAATCCTGTTGAAATCTCGCCCGTTTGCATCATCGCCATGCTAACACCGCCGAAGAGAGAAGTCTACACGGCAAGACTGCCCCACAGGAGAACGGCAAAGTCGATTCGCGGGAGTGGAAAACGGGGACTGGCTCCGAGCCAGGATCAACACGGAACCTGCCGACGAAGTTCCCGGCTCGGTGCCTGTCCCCCTTTTCCACGGTGCCCCAATGTCGCCGCCCGAAGAAAGGGGACAGGCACCGTCGGCACTGCGAATCCCTACAGCCACATCGATCGTCGACGGAGCCAGTCCCCTTTTTCGGGCTCCCGCACACTTTGCAGTTCTCCTGGAGTGTCCCACACGCAACGAGGGGCCTTCGACCGAGGGTAACTGTAGCCGAAGTCGACAGGCCCTGGCGAGTTCGGCTACGAAGGCCGTGCGATCACCAGATCGATCGTGTATCGGCCGTGGGGATTGCTGGCCTCGATCACACCGGCCCACTGGACCTTCAGATAGCTGTGGACTGCCCCGCTTGGTGCGACCGCTTCGTAGAGGAACGTGCCGGCGTCGGGCGTCAGGCGGCGGACGAAGCCGTAGTGGGCGGTAACCAGATGCACCAAACGCCGGGCGTCGCCGGTGGTGCCACGGAAGGTGATTCGACGCAGGACCTGCTTCGCATCGAAGTAGTACGTCAGCGATCCGGCGATGTCCGATTCGGCCGTGCCGCTGACCATAGGCACGCGATAGCCCTGGAGTTCCAGATCGGCCAGGCCGGTTAACACCTGGGGCCAGCGGTGGCGGATCCGATCGACGGTCATGTCGAACCGCAGTACCTCGCCGAGATGGCGTATTGGTGCTCCTTCAACGGGGAAGCCGGGCGCGCGGCCGTCGGCTGCCGCCTGGGGATCGAGCAGTTCGTTGGTGCCCGGGTCGGCGATCGACGCCGTGGTCGACGAAGGAAACCACTGCTGTCGGACGGCCTCCCAGCAGCCGGGCACGGTGTAACAGAAGATCGGCCCGACCGCCGCCACGACGAGTCCGGCGACCGGCAACATCACCCGCCGCTTTGGCTTTGGTTGGGGTTTCTCTTCCTGCTTCTCTTCCATGTGTCGGGTTCCCGAGAGAGTTGGCTGCCAGTCTAGAGATCGGCTCGCGAGGCCACATGGCTTGCCATCGTCGAACGTACCCGGTTGCAAGTTGCCCATTGGGTACGTCGCGTGCAACTGGGCGAACTGTCTCGACCGGAAACGTTGTGGCATCGAGTACGGGTTCATGAGAATCTTGCGGCTCTGTTGGGTGTTTAGCGGAAGCGAGTTGGGTGGCCGGAGCAAGGCACAGCGGCGCCGCGGGTCGGCTGTGCGCTCCCAGCCCACTGGGTTGCAAGGGGACCATCGTGCTCTGTTCATCCAACCTGAATTCACTAAACACCCCAAAACTCCAGGCACGGCCAGGCACTATGGTGAGGCGCTAAATACCCCAAGGGAACCTCATCCTGTTCAAGATTAGCTATCAACAGGGTATAGATAGTAGCCCCGCAGAGCTACGCACCAACAACCAAGAAAATAGTCCTTCAGGGCTATACTGTTTTGCCGCCAAAGCCGGAATAATTGATATCCCCACCTGGAGTAGATTCTTGGATTTGCCCGGAAAACTGCTCGTCGAATATGCACATGCTTGATATACTGAAGGTCGCTTGGAGATCCCTTTCGGAACAGGCCATTTGCGGCAGAACGCGATCCCCGGGGATAGGCTCTCTAGACGGGCGCGCGGCAAACAGCTCGCCAACCTGTGTCGTAATACGCAGACTCCCCGCGGATTGACTCACCAGCACACCTCCAGCTTTCGCGGCGGTTAGTCACCCGCACCTGCGAAGGAGACCGACAGAATGATGCGATGCACACCCGCAGTAGCGGCAGTGGCGGTCGTGATATGTCTTCAACAACACGCCGAGGCGGTGGTGGTCACCGCCGACGCCGTTGAGGACACCTACGTCACGGAGCATCCCGGCGAGGGGGTCGACAGCATACACGGTGGCCGGCGATGCGACCCTCGATCTGTATGTGATGGCCGGGTGGGGCGACCAGAACGTTGCGCAAACGGTCGGCGTACACGAATCGCTCAGCGTTTGGAACGAAATCGATACGAACTGGACGAACCTGCCCGGACCGTACGGGCTGATCGGCCCGGCGCTCGACGTGCAGCCGGTGGCCTGGGGCCCCACCGGCCCGAACTCCAGCCGATACGTTTCCTGGACGATCCCCGGCTCGATCGTCCAGTCGTGGATCGACGATCCGGCCGACAATATGGGCTTGGTGTTGGTAACTCAGACGACCGCCCCGAAGCAGGACCTCGGCTTCTTCAGCCGTGAGGGGGACGAGGTCCCACGGTTGAGCTTCGAGTTCCTCGACGTGCCATGCGATTTGATCAGCGTCGCCGACGGCAACTGGAACGACCCGGCCACGTGGGACTCCGGCGTGGTCGTGCCGATGGTAGGCTGCAATACGACGGCGGCGAACCATGCGATCGCCGTCACCGGCGCCGCTGCATCCGGCTCGCTGCTACTCTCTCACGCCGACGGCAGCGTCTCGGTTGGCGAGGGCCACACGTTGGCGATCACCGGGGCGGCGGGAGTCGCCGCCGGACGTCTTTCGATCGGCCCGGCGGCAACAGTAAGCGTCGGTGGGGAGTTTCGCATGCAGCCCGGCTCGATCTATCGCAGCGAATCGGGCGACGCCGGCAATGGCACGCTGCAGATCGCCGGCGACGCCTACCTCGGCGGCACGCTGGAGATCGAGCCGCTGAATGTCGACCCCACGCAGGTCGGCACGACCTTCACCGAGATCCTGGTCGATACCGACCCGGGCGGCGTGATCCACGAACCGTTTGCCTCGGTGCCGCCGTGGGGAACCGTGATCGACCGCCGTGCCGGTCACTTGGGCTTTGGCGTCTTCAACATGGGCGTGACCCACGTGCCGGCCGATCCCCCTACCGATCCGGCGACGTATTCCCGCGTGACGGCCGACGTCTACGTGGCCACGCAGGGCGACGCCAACGGTGACGGAACGGTCGACGTGCAGGATATCAACGCCGTGATCACGAGATTCTCCACGCCCGCAGACCCGTCCGGCCGCACGTGGCTCGACGGCGACACGGCCGGCGGACGCGCCGAACGCGGCGACGGCTTCGTCGACGGCCAGGACATCGGCGCCGTGTTGGAGAACTTCGACAGCCCGGACCCCGGACCCGCGTCGATTGCTTCGGCCACCGCCGAGTACAACCCGTCGACCGGCGAGTTCAGCGTCTCGGTCGATTCGGTGATGAGTTGGGCGTTGGTCTCGCCGGGGCAGTTCACCGGCCCCGGGTTGGCCTCGATCGACGAGAGCTTGCCTGACGGCCCGGGCACGCTCATTTCGGCCAACGTGAACACGGTTGGCGAAGGTGGGTTCGGCGGTACGTTGTCGTACGGCGACGTTTCTCTCGGCCAACTTGCCGAGGCCGGCACGGCGGCCGATCAGTTCCAACTAGAGTACGTTGCCGGTTTTGGCAGCGCGCCGCAAGTCGGCACGATCAACGTGGTGCCTGAGCCGGGCACCACGGTCCTGTTGCTCACGGCGACGGTTGCCGCGCTGACGGCGTGGCTGGCCCGCCGGCGACGCACCGGTTGACAAGCCGCCGCCGCGTCCCGGACAATAGGTGCAGCAAGCAAGTGCCTTCTTCGCCGGGAAAGCCGTGGGATGATCCGATACGCCGGGTGTCGTTTGGGATGGTGCGCAGTCGTGTGGGTGCTAACCGCACCGCAGACGCTGTTGGCCGAAGGTGACTGGGAGACGACGCCAAAGAGCGAGGCCGCGCTACGGCGCGGGATCGAGTGGCTGGCGCAGAATCAGGGCGACCAGGGAAACTGGTCGTCGGATGATCTGGGGCTGGTGAGCATGGGCGCGCTGGCGTATCTCTCGGCGGGCCACTTGCCCGGGCCGGGCCGCTACGGCCGGCAGTGCGACCGGGCGCTGGACTACGTCATCGGCAATGCCCAACCGTCCGGTCTGTTGAACATCGCGCACCCGCGGCGCGGGATGTACAACCACGGGCTGTCGACGTTCGTCTTGGGCCAGGCCTATGGGATGTCGCGCGATCCGCGTTTGGGACCGCTGTTGGAAAAGGCGTTGCGGCTGATCGCGCAGACTCAGTGTGGCGACGGCGGTTGGGACTACTTGGCCGAATCGAAGCCGCAAGGCCACGACCTGAGCCTGGCGGTGATGCAGGCCAAGGCGTTGCGCAGCGCGGTGGACAGCGGGTTGGACGTGCCGCCGGAGGTGATTCGCCTGGCGATCCGCAGCGTTCGCGAACACTACATGCCTCGCGGCTGCCCGCCCGACGCCCACGAAACCGTGCAGCAGCAGTTTCCCGGCCAATTCACCTACAGCAAGGGCGGCCACAGCGACAGCGTGGCGATGGCCGCCGCCGGCGTGGTTTGCCTGCAGGAATTTGCCCAATACGACGATTGGCGTATCGAAAAGAGCATGCAGGCGATCGCCCGGGCCATCCGTCAGAAGTGCCTCGACGGGCCGGAAGATCCGCCGGACGCTTCCGGCCGCCGCCGTTGGGAGGTGCCCACCGCGCCGGGAGGTGCGCCACTAGACGCCTACACGCTCTACTACGTGGGCCAGGCGCTGTATCAAGTCGGCGGCGAAGATTGGCAGAAACTCTATCCTCCGCTGCGCGATGCTCTGGTCGCCTCGCAGCAACGCGACGGCCACTGGCAGGCCAACGGACGCGTGGGCGGCAAGCCGGGCGATCTCTACATGACGTCGGCCGCCTGTTTCGTGCTGGCCATGCCGAACCGCTACCTGCCCATCCTGCAGGAAGGGAAGATCGGGAGCTTGCGGATGCGGTTTGAACAGGGCACCAAACGACAGGGCACCAAACGACAGGGCACCAAACGACAGGGCACC
>CAYYNP010000046.1:29230-42935 GCA_964472545.1 uncultured Planctomycetaceae bacterium
ACAGGGCACCAAACGACAGGGCACCAAACGACAGGGCACCAAACGACAGGGCACCAAACGACAGGGCACCAAACGACAGGGCACCGAACGATAGGACGCGGCTATGCTGCTTGCCCCATGGTTTGCCCTGGCCGGATTGATCGCCGCCGCCGGTCCGCTGTTGATCCACTTGCTCAGCCGGCAGCGGCAACAGGTGATCGAGTGGGGGGCGATGGACTTCCTGCGCGAGGCGATCCAGCGCAGCCGGCGGAACTTGCGGCTACACGATCTGCTGCTGTTGGCCCTGCGGATGTTCTGCGTGGCCGCCTTTGGGCTGGCGATGGCCCGGCCGTTCTTCGGCAGCGCCGAAGGCGCGCTGAAACCCGGCCAGCCGGTCCACGCGGTGTTGCTGATCGACAACAGCCTGAGCATGGAGTACGCGCTAGGGCGCCAACTCGAGGGCGACGCCGACCGCAAGAGCACGCTCTTGGACGCCGCCAGAACGAGGGCGGAAGCACTGATCGAAGAGTTGCCCTCCGGTAGTCGGATTTCGGTGCTGCCGACCTGCCTCCCGGATGACACGTACGGCTCGCCGGCGTACACCAACCGCCAGGACGCACTGGAAGCGGTGGCGGCGATCCGTCCGGCCGATCGATCCGCCCGGCTCGATGCGGCGCTGGATCGCGCGGCAAAGGCTTGCCGGCAAGTCGACGATCCGGCGGCCAAGCAGATCACCCTGTTGGCCGACCGACAGCTCGTCGATAGCCCGGCCGAATGGCTCGGCGACCGTCTGGCCGAGTTGCCGGGGCCGCTGGAGGTGATCGAGATCGAGCCGGAGGGGCCGCCGGCCAACGCGTGGGTGGCCGAGGTGCGGCTGCGCGACGGTTTCGCCGATTTGCAGACGCCGGCCGTGCTGTTGGCGACCGTCCGCTACGAGGGTCCCGAAGTGAAACGCGGCGTCGACGTGTCGTTGGCCGTCGACGGCGTGCCGTTCTTCCGCCGCCGGGTCGATCTGCAACCGGGCCAGAAGCGCGAAATCGAGTTCCCGCCATACACGTTTCGTGCGGCGCAATTCGCCGCGCTGCGCGACTCGCGACGCAGCAAGGGGCAGATTGCCGTGGCCGTCGCCCGGGTTTCGATTGACGGCGCCGGCGGGGAAACGCTCGACGGGCTGGCTGCCGACGACGAGCGATTTCTGGCCGTGCCGGTGGCGGCGTCGCTGCCGGTGGTCTTCATCGACGAGTGGGGCGACCGGGAGGACCCTCGCACCGACCGGATCGGTGAAACGGCCCCGTTGCGGCGTCTGCTGGCCCCGAAGTCGGCACGTACGCCGCGCCGGCAGCCGATGATCGAGGTACGTCAGCGCCGCATCGAGCAGTTCGACCGCAGTTTGTTGGAGGACGCCCGGGCGGTGGTCGTCGCCGGCCTGGAAAGCCCGGGGCCGGAGTCGGCCGTGAAGCTGCTCCGCGCGTACGTCGAGCAGGGCGGCAATCTGGTGATCGCCGCCGGCGGCCGTTTCGATCCCCAGGCATGGAACGCCGCCGCGTGGCTCGACGGCGAGGGAATCCTGCCGGCCAAGTTGGCCGACGCGGTGATCGACGTCATGCCGACGTCCGGTGCCCGGCCGCGCGAGCCGCTGTACCTCGACTACGACAGTCTGAAGAACCACGACGCCTTTCTCTTGGACGACAATTCCGAGGAAGACCTGCGGGCGTTGTACCGGCTGCCGCTGTTCTTCCGGGCGGTGGAAGCGGTCGTCGACGCACCCGCCACCGTATCGGCCCGATACACCAACGGCATGCCGTTTCTGGTCGAACGCCGCATCGGCCGCGGCCGCGTGCTGCTGGTCACTACCGGCTTCCGCCCGCCGCCGCAAGGTTGGAACACCATGGCCTGGGTGAACACCGTGCTGATCTACGATCGGATCGTCCGCGACCTGCTGCAAGATACCCTGCCGCGGCGAAACGTGGATTGCCAAGGCGGCTTCCTGTTGCCCGTCGGGTCGGCTGACCGCGAGGCGCACCTGCTCCTCGAAGGTCCCAATCGGACCGAGCGGGCGTTGTCGGTCGATGCCACGGGTGAGGGCCGCTGGGGAGTCCGCATCGGCGGGATCGCGCGCCGCGGCGCATATCGCGTGACGGCGCAGCGGCAATCGGCATCGAAACATGACGAAGGCGACTCGCCGCTCTGGTCGATACCGCTGGCCGTCAACGGACCGGCGGAGGAATCTCAACTGCGCCCGCCGCAGGCCGCGTCGTCAAGCGGCGCATCCGAGCCCGTCTCTCTGCAAACGGCGGCCGCAGCCTCGGGCGGCGGTGGCGGACGGACGGAAGTCCGCGGGGCCGGCTCGTGGCGATGGATCGTGGCCGCCGTGATGGCGTGTCTGCTGGGCGAGTTGGTGCTGCTGGCCCGGCCGGCGCGTCGTCGGGAGGCTGCCGCATGAGCCCTGCGATGATGCCGCCGAGCCTGCTGGCACGTCTTCCGGGACTGGAAGAGAACGAGACGCTCCTCGAATACGACCTCTCGCTGGCGGCCGGCTGGGCGTCGGACGGCCCTGCCTGGTTGGTGTTCGGGTGCGTGGCGTTGGCGGCCGCGGCGGCTCTGTTCTACGTTGTGTTTCAGCGCCGCGAGCATCCGGCCGTGCGGACGGTGGCGGCCGTGTGTAGGGCGGCCGCGTTTTGCCTGTTGTTGCTGATGTTGGCCCAACCGCAGTTGGACGTTACGGTGAGCAAACCCCGCCGGCCGGTTGTGGCGTTGTTGTTCGACGGCACCGAAAGCATGGCCACGGCCGATCGCTTCGTCGACGACGATTATCGGGCCCAGCTCGAAGCGGTGGCCGGCCCGAGCGTCGACGTCAACGGACCTTCAGGCTCCGACACGGAACCGCCGCGACGAATCGACTACGTCCGGCGCCTGCTTCGCAAGACGGACGGCAATCTGCTGGCCAGACTGCACGAAGCGGTCCGGCTCGAAGCGTACGCGTTCGATTCGGCCGGCGCGATCAGGCCGCTACGGCTTGCGGAAGAGGGGAACTCCCAACCGGACGGAGCCCTCTTGGCCGAACAACTCACCGCCGACGGCAAACTCTCGGCGCAGGGCACCGCGCTGGAAAACCTGGCCCGGCGGCATACGGCCGGGAATCTGGCCGGCGTAGTGCTGTGGAGCGATTTCAATCGCAACGCCGGCGCGAAACCGCTCGACGCGGCCAAGCGTCTGGGAACCAGCCTGTTCACCGTCGGCATCGGCGCCGCCAAGGCGATCGATTTGGCGGCCGAACTGCACGTCCCGCCGGTAATGAAGAAAGACGAGCGCACCACGTTGACGGCCATGCTGCGGCAAGATCGCCTCGACGGCCGCTCGGCCCAACTCACGCTCACCGCCCGGCGGCTCAGCGGCCCGGGCAGGATCACCAACGAGTGGCTGACGGTGGGCCGCAAGACGGTCCGGCTCGACGGGCACGTGTGCGGCGAGGAGTTCTCGTTCGTGCCAGAGCAGACCGGCCGCTGGGTCTTCGAACTGGTTGCCGAGCCGCTGGCCGAAGAGGCCGGCCACGACAACAACCGCACGCTGCGCGAGTCGACCGTCCGCGACGACTTCCTGCGACTGATGTTCGTCGAGTACGAACCGACCTGGGAATGGCGGTTCATCAAAGAGGTCTTCCACCGCGACAAGCTGGTCGGCATGGAGGGCTTTCGCACGTTCCTGCGTTCGTCCGACGTTCGGGTGCGCGAGACCGAGGCGATGTTTCTGCACAGCATGAGCCCGCCGCGCAGCGAGTTCTTCGCCAACGACGTGATCTTCCTGGGCGATATGCCGGCCGGCGCCGTAAGCCGCCGGTTCTGCCGCATGGCCGAAGAGTTCGTACACGATTTCGGCGGCGGATTGGTGGTGCTCTGTGGGCCGCGATTCGGGCCGGCCGAGTTGGTGGGCACGGAATTGGAGCAGATGTTGCCCGTCGAGTTCGATCCCGCGTCGCAACTCACATCCGAGCAGCGGCTGAACGACACCGAGCCTTTCCGCCTGCAACTCACCCCCTGGGCCGCCCAATACGATTTCATGCAACTCGGCTCGACCGACGAAGAGAACGCCATGGCCTGGGGCAACCTCGGCCCGTTGCCGTGGTATCAACAGGCCGATCGGCTGCACCCCGGGGCGATCGTGTTGGCCGAACATCCCGTCGACACCTGCCGCCGCGCCGGTGCCGACGACGCCGCGCCGGCCGCCGCCCGACAGCCGCTGATCGCCGTGCGCGGCTACGGCAAGGGCGAAGTCGTCTACCTCGCCTTCAATGAGACCTGGCGTCTGAGGCGGAAGTACGGCGAACGCTACTATCGCCAGTTCTGGGGCCAGATGATCCACCGGCTCGGACTGCGGCACGCCTTGGGCAACGAAAAGCGGTTCGTTGTGCAGACCGACGCGACCGCCTATCGAACCGGCGACCAGGTGCTGTTGACGGTCGAGGCCTACGACGAAGACTACCAGGCCCTGACCGAGGAGAAACTGACGGAGATCCGCCAGGCCCGCGCGGAGGAGCCCGACCCCATCCTGCACGGCGAGTTGCTCGTGCCCGATCCGCAGGCGCCCGACGGACACCGAACGCGTCCGTTGCGGATCGCCCAGGTGCGTGCGGGCGTGTTCGAGACGCGGCTGCCGGTCTTCGCCGAAGGCCGGCATACGATTCGCGTCGTCGATCCGGTCACTGCCGATCCGATCACCGCCGATCCGATCACGGCCGAACCGGTCGAGCGGTCGTTCACCGTCCGGGCGGTTGGTGCGTTGGAACGCCGCGACGTGAAGCGGGACCTCGGCTTGCAGGAGCAACTGGCCGCCGCCAACCCCGGCGGCCGGAGCTTCGACTTCACCGAGGTCGACCAGTTGCCCGAACGGATCACGTCGTTGCCGAAGACCCAAACGCGGCAGAAGGTCGTGCCGTTGTGGCAGACGTGGTATCTGTTCGCCGCCGTGATCGGATTGCTGTTGGCGGAATGGTCCTTGCGAAAGTGGGTGAATCTGCGGTGAGCGAACTGGCAGAACATCGACCGGCACGAAACGAAACTGCACCGAGCAGACTGGCTGCGCTGCGCGGGCAACTGGCCGATCTGCGTCGCCGGCGGCGCCGCATTTGCCTGGGCACGGCCTACATTGGCCTGGGGTTGATCGTGCTCTGCGGCCTGGCCGTGATCTTCCCGTTGGATTGGTGGCTGGTGATGAGCCGGCTGCAAAGGGCGATCTGTCTCGCGGCGGCCGGCGGCGTTGGCTACTGGGCCTTTCGCCGCACGTGCCGGCCGTGGCTTCTGCGGCGCGAATCGGAACTCGACGTGGCCCTGCTGGTCGAGGGTTTGGAGCAGATCGACAGCGACCTGATTGCCGCCGTGCAGTTCGACTCGCCCGACGCGGCCGGCTGGGGATCCGCACAACTCGAACGGGCCGTGATCGAGCGGGCGGCGGCGCTCGGGCCGGGGCTCGACGTCGGCCAGGCAATCTCCTACCGGCGTCTTTCGCGGCGAGCCCGGCTCTTGGCGGCGACGCTGCTGCTCTGGACGGGCGTCACCCTGTGGGTGCCCGGCCACGTGGCTGCGTTCCTCTGCCGCTTGGCGTTTAGTTCCCGCCCTTATCCGACCATGACGCGAATCGACGCGATCGCGGTCAAGAGCCATGCGATCGATCCAGGCGCCCCCGACGCACCGATCGCTTGGGATTCCGTGCCCAGCCGTCCGGCCGATCCCGGCGGCGAGCCGCTGAAGATCCCCTTTGGCCATCGGGCGAGAATCGAAGTGCAGTCTTCCGGCCGGCTGCCCGACGGCGGTCGTGCCGATTTGACCGTGATGCGAGACGGCCGCTCGGCCGAGGGGCGAACGGTCAAGCTCGGCCGAGTCGACCAGGGCAACGTCTACGTCGCCGAGTTGGATCGGTTGGTCGACGAGACGCATTACCGGCTCTCGTTGGGCGATGCACAAACCGACGTCGGCGTTTTGAGCGTCATCGCCTTGCCCCAAGCCGAGATCGAACTGGAAGTCGTTCCGCCGGGCTACGTCGCCGCCGCCGCGCCGGCGGAGTCGCCGGAGATTCCGCCCGGGCTGCGGCAAGTCTCGGTCGTCGAGGGCTCGCGCGTGGTGATTCGATTGCGCAGCGACCGGCCGCTGGAGGCCGCCGACGTATCGCTTCAGCAGCCCGATGCCGCGACCTCGACGGAAGCCCACTTCGCGATGCGGCCCGCTCCGCCGGACGGCCAGAACGCCGCGGGAACCTGCTGGGTTCTCGACGCCGACGACACGCCGCTGGCAGCCGTCCGCCGTACGGTGAAGTTCTCCGTCGACGTGACCGACCCGTTCGGCCAGCACTTGAGCGAACCGATCGAGGGCCGTATCGACATCCAAGGCGACGAACGGCCCAGCGTGGCCGGGGCGATCGTAACGCCCTACGTCCTGCCGAACGCCGAGCCCTCGATCGCCTTTCGCGCCACCGACGACTACGGCCTGGCCCGGGTGGCGATCGAGTATGAGGTGATCCACGAGGGCGGCCTGCCGGAGCCGGAACAGGAGATCACGATTTGGACGCCGCCGGAGGTACGCCCCACGGAACGGCACGCCGTCTCGCCCACCCTCGACACGGGCCCGGGGCGACAGTTCGCCTTCGACCTGCGACCGCTCGGGCTGGTCAAGGGCGATCGGGTGCGGGTCACGCTGAAGGCCGTCGATTCTCGCGGGGCCGGCAGCGGCAAAGCGGGCCTCGGCGACGAGCCGCTGTTGTTTCGCGTGACCGACGAGCGCGGTATTCGAGCGATGATCGCCGCGGAAGACCTGCAATCCGCCCGGGAACTTGATAAGATGATCCGGTGGCAGCTTGGCATAGGAGGCTCGCGATGAGCCGCTGTTGCGTGTGTCTAACGTTCGCTCTGCTTTTCGCGGTTGGTCGTGTGTCTTTGGCCCAAAGTGCCGAACCCCCTCCCGACGCCGAGCCACCTATCGAGGCCGAATTGGCCGCGGGCGCCGAGATCCTCGACCCGCAGCAGCGGCGCGAGATCCAGCAGCAGGTCCGCGAGACGGCCCGCTCGATGGTCGCACAGATCCTCGACGTCCAACTGAAGCAACTCGAAGAGAACCGCCTTACGTCGCATCCCTGGTACGGCCAGATCCGTGCGATGCGGACACGCGTCGACGATCTGATCGAGGCGGAAATGCCGGAGTTGATCGCCATGCTCGGGCAGTTGGAAGGCGGAACGGCCGGCGACCGAGACGCGGCGCTGTTGGAGGCTCGGGCCAGGGCCCGACAGATCGTCTCCCGGCTTGCCGCCGAGCGCTTCGCCCTGCTGCACCGGCTGCAAGTCGCCGAGATCACCGCCCAGGCCCGCCGGCTGATCGAATTGCAGTCGAACGCGTTGGCCGCCACCGATGCGTTGTCCTCGCAGCCGATCGCCAATCGCGAGGCGTCGACGCTGGCCACGATCGAAGACCAGCGCGACGTGGCCGGGCTCTTTGACGAGTTCGTCGTGGCATTGGGCCGCGTCAGCCGGGCCACCTGGCACGGGCCGTTACCCGCGGAAGCCGCCAGAGGGCTCAAGCAGCTTGAAGAGGCCGGCGTCAAGGGGCAACTCGGCGCCGCCGTGGGCGGATTGCGGTCGGCCTCGTTCGCCGAAGCCGCCGCCAGCCAGAAGGCCGTGATCGGTGGATTGCAGACGCTGTTGGAACAGATCGAACGGGCCGAAGGGCTGAAGGCTGCCGACGGCAACGCCGCGGCCGGAGCGATTCGCCGGTTGATCGAGCAGCAACGCGAACTCCGCCGGCAGACCCAACAGGCCGACGCGAACCTGCCCGACGGCGATCCGCTGGTCAACGGCCAAAGCGATATCCGCCGCCAGATTGCCGAATTTGCCAAGTCGCTGCGAGACTCGCCCGCTGTCGGCGAAGCACTCGACGAAGCCGAAAAGGCGGCCTCCGACGCGGCCGAGGAGCTTTTCGCCCACGATCGCGACGGTGCGGTGGCGAAGCAGGACCAGGTGCTCGAACATCTCGAAGCTGCCGCCTCGCAGGCCGGCACGGGGGCGAACGACGAGATGACGGAGATGGCCGTTGCTGCTGCGGCTCTCGACGCGGCGGTCGAGGCTGAGCAGCAAATCGCCGAGGCGGCCGGCGATGCCGCCGGCGCACGGGGGCTCGACGCCGAATCGGCCGCTGAACTCGGCAAGAAACAGGACGTCGTCGAACAGCTCGTCGACAAGGTCGCCGAGGGTATCATCGAAGAGGCTCCCGCGGCGGCCGAGACCCTTCAGCAGGCCAAGCCGCCGATGCAGGGAGCCGGCTCGAGTTTGGCCGCCGCCGGGCAAACGCCGGGCGAGGCCTCGAAACCGGCGGCCGCTACGGCGGCGTCTCGAGCCCAACAGGCAGCCGAAAAACTCACCCAGGCCGCGGGAGAACTCCGCGCGGCGCTTCAGCGCATGGCCGCTGAGGCCGGGCAATCGGTCGGCGCGCCGATGCCCGGCATGCCTGGCGGCGCGTCGCCCACGAATGCAGCAATCCGAGAAGCAGCACAACTGGCGGCCCAACTGGCCGGCGCGTCGAACGCGGGTGCCGCGCCCAATCCCGCAGCCGACCCCATTCCCACCAACACGCCCGGCGCGGCGTCCGGAGCCGGCGGGGGACCGGCCGACGGACAGCCCGGGCAAAGTCAAACGCCGGCGGATATGGCCGCACAAACACCGGACAGTGCAGCGGACGACCCGGGCGAGTTGCTCGATCGCCAATTGCAGCAAGACCCCTGGTTCGCCCGCCTCCCGCCCGAGGTCCGCGCCGCCATCCGCAGCAATGCCCGTCGCCCGTTTCCTCGCGGCTACGAAGAGCGATTGAAGCAGTATTTTCGCAGCGGAAATTGACCGCGTGAAGGGCGCTGTGACGCGAGTTCATTGACAATGTGCCACTGCTTCACAGAAGCAGTGTTCATCAGGGCAATCTTCTGCGGCACTGCTTCTGCGAAGCAGTGGCACACGGCAGTGAGCGAAGAGACATGCGTTCCTACTAGCCGGAGGCGGAAGCCCCCGGACGGTCCGCATCACGGCTCAAGTGTCGTCCTCACTCGTGCAAACCCTCCGGGGGCTTCCGCCCCCGGCTAGTTTCGGCTCAGCGCGATCGAAGCAGCCAAAGTGCGAGAAACAACAGTCCGGAAACGCCGGCCCCGGCCAGGATTCCGAACCAACACGAGAGCCCACAGGCCGCCGGCACGTAGCCGAGCCCCAGGGCAATGCCGGCGACGGTCAGTGCGTAGGGCATCTGTGTCCGCACGTGGGCTAGGTGGTCGCAGGAGGCGGCCGTGGAACTCATGATCGTGGTGTCGGAGATCGGCGAGCAGTGGTCGCCGAAGATGGCCCCGTCTAACACGGCGGCGATGCTGATGATGGTGATCGGGCCGTAGAGGTCGCCGTCGAGGTGGAAGGCGATCGGCACGGCGATGGGAATCAGGATGCCCATCGTACCCCAACTCGTACCGGTGGCAAACGCGGTCAGCCCGGCGATCGCGAATACGATCGCCGGGAACAACCACGGCGAGATCGCGCCGCCGACGGCGTTGGCCAGGAATTGGCCTGTCTGCAACTCGCCACAGGCCGACTTCAGCGACCAGGCCAAGATCAACACGGTGACCGGGAACAGGCCGCCGCGAACGCCCGTCAGCAATGCTCTGAGCAACGCCCGCAACGGGATCCGCCCCAAGCCCAAGGACAACACGATTGCCAGCAACAGCCCTACGTTCGACGCGGCAGCCAGGAGCTGCTCGCTGCCGGTGTCGCTCCACTGCAGCGCGTCTCGCCAGGCGGAGGGGCGAATGAGAGCAACCGGGTCTGCAGCCAGCATCCCCCAGCCGCCCCCGCTGTAGAAGAGTCCGCCGAGAAACGTCAGCAGCAACGCCGCCATGGGTACGATCGCCGTGGTGGCGTAGATCTTTGCCAGTGGATGCGGTTCGGCCGCGGCCAGGGCGTTGGAGGTCATCGGCCGGGCATCGTCGTCGAGCAGCTTGCCGAGTTCGGCCGCCCGCCGCTCGGCCTTGGCCATCGGCCCGTAGTCCTGGCCGGAGAAGGCATTGAGAAACACGAAGACGATCATCCCGATGCAGTAGAAGCGAAAGCCCAAGGCATCGAAGAACATCGCGTAGCCGTCGAGATTCAACTCCAGTTCGGCGGCCACGCCGGAGAGATAGCCCACTTCGACGCCGATCCAGGTACTGATCACGGCGATGCCTGCGATCGGGGCGGCGGTGGCGTCGACCAGGAAGGCCAGTTTCTCGCGGCTGATCCGTTGCCGGTCGGTCATCGGCCGCAACGTCGAGCCGACGATCATCGTGTTGGCGTAGTCGTCGATGAAGATGATCAGCCCGGCGAAGAAGGCCGCCAGCCGGGTCGAACGCACCGAGCGGGCGAACCGCATCAGCCAAGCGGCCACGCCCTGCAGGCCCCCGCCGGCCAGCATTACGGAGATCATCGCCATGATGAAAACGACGTAGAGTAGGATAAGCTGGTTGACGCCGTCGCCCACGCTGCCGGCCACGTACTCGACGCCCGAGCCGCGCCACGGGCCCGACTGCCACGTTTCGCCGTCGCCCGGCAGCGTCAACAGCCCTCCAGCCAACACGGCCGCCGAGAGGCTGACGAAGATCCGGCCGGTGACCAGTGCCAGGGTAATCGCCAACAGCGGCGGCACGATCGCGTACCACGGCGGCATCTCCGGCGGCTGCGACCGCGTGGCGAGATAGGCGAACAGACAGATCGCCACAAACGCGATCGCGGCCGAAAGGCCCAGCAGCGGCGTCTTGCGTCCTTTGCTCACAGAAGTCTCCTCATCGTACGACGGGCGGGGGGGGGGGGCGGCCGCCCCGGGGGCCGCCGGGGGCGGCGGGGGGGGGCCGCCTGGCGTCGCGGCGGCCGGGGGGGGTGGGCGCCCCCCCCCCCCGGCCCAGCCACCCGGCCACCCAGCCACTACAGTATGACGTATTCTCCGCTACGACAGAAGGCTTGTCGGCCGAAGAGTAACGGACCATACTGTTGTCTGCTATCGTGACACCTCGCCAACAGGAGATGCGCCGATGACGACGCGACCTTTGCTGATTGCGTTGACGATGGTCGCGGCGGCCGTGCAACCGGCGCTGCCCGATGTGACCGAAGGCCTGATCGCCCACTGGCGGTTGGACGACGTCGAGGGCAAGACCGTCACCGATTCGGCCGGCGATCACGAGGGCGTCAATCGCGGCGCCACTGTGGGGCAATCCGGCATCTTGGGCAAGGCCTTCGCCTTTGACCATCGCGAAGACGACTACGTCGATTTCGGCAACCGGCTGCAACTCGCCGGCGGCAACGAGGTGACCGTTGCTGCGCTGGTGTGGCCCGAGTCGTTCAATCCGCCCGACGCCACGAACCTGGCCAACAGCCGCAACGGCATCCTCGGCAGCGACGACGCCAACTTCATCTTCGCCCTTTCGGGCCAGGGCCGGCCCACGTTCGTTTTCGACGCCGGCACCAACGACTACCAGCAGATCGTCACCGAGCCGAACGACTGCGTGCCGCTAGGGACCTACTCGCACGTAGTCGTCACCCGAGCCGGCGCCACCATGACCCTCTACATCAACGGCGTCGCCAAGATGACGGTCGACCGATACGACGCCGGCAACTTCGTCCGCTTCGGCCGCATGCACCTCGGGCGGGTGAACAACAGCACGCGACGCGACTTCCACGGGCGGATCGACGACGTGCAGGTTTACAGCCGGGCCCTCTCGGCGGCGGCAGTGCGGCAGTTGGCCGACGAGGTCGGGCTGGGCGGCGTGGTGCCGCCGAAGCCGCCGCCGGGAAGCCGAGGGCTCCAGCGGCTGAAGTACAATCATCCCGGGCTGGTGGTCGACCTGGGCGTGGGGCTCTGGGCCCTGCCGCTGCCGATGGACTACGACGGCGACGGCGATTTCGACCTGGTCGTCTCCTGTGCCGACGTGCCCTACAACGGCACCTACTTCTTCGAGAACACCCAGGGCAACGTCACCTTCCCCACGTTCAAGCCCGGCCGGCGGATCGGCCCGGGCATCCACAACGTGCAGGTGTCGCACGTCGGCGGCAAGGCACGCGTGCTGTTGCCGGAGCATGAGTGCGTCGGCTTTCGGGAAAACGGCTTCGACAAGCGCGTCAAGTTGCCCGCCCCGCAGAAGGTCCACGAAACGGGCGGCCGCATTCGGGCCAACCAGTGGAAGCTGGCCGACTACGACGGCGACGGGCGGGCCGACCTGATCGTGGGCATCGGCGATTGGACCGACTACGGCTGGGACAACGCCTTCAACCAGCGCGGCGAGTGGACCCGGGGGCCGCTGCGGGGATTCGTCTATTGGCTGAGAAACGGGGGCACGGTCGAACGGCCCGACTATCAGCCGCCGCAGAAGATCGTCGCCGACGGCCGGCCGCTGGAGGTCTTCGGCATGCCGTCGCCGAACCTGGCGGACTTCGACGGCGACGGCGATCTGGACATCATCTGCGGCGAGTTCGTCGACGGCCTGACGTGGTTCCAGAACACCGGCACGCGAACTGCGCCGAAGTACGCGGCGGGCCGTCGGTTGACGTCCGGTGGGAGGGCGCTGCGGATGGACCTCTGCATGATCGTGCCGGTGGCCGTTGATTGGGACTGCGACGGCGACGTCGATCTGGTGGTCGGCGAAGAGGACGGCCGGGTGGCGCTGCTGGAACACACCGGGGAGGTCGTCGACGGCATGCCGCAGTTTCGTCGGCCGGTCCATTTTCGCCAACAGGCCGACGAGGTGAAGTTCGGGGCACTGGTCACGCCGGTGGGTGTCGACTTCGACGACGACGGCGATGAAGACCTCGTCTGCGGCAACACGGCCGGCACCATCGGGCTGATCGAGAATCTCGACGGCCGCTTCCCGCCGCGGTGGGCCGCCCCGCGATACATCGAATCCGACGGGCGGCCGATCCGCATCATGGCCGGGCCCAACGGCTCGATCCAAGGCCCCTGCGAGGCCAAGTGGGGATACACCACGTTGAGTGTGGCCGACTGGGACCACGACTCTCTGCCGGACCTGGTGGTGAATTCGATCTGGGGCAAGGTCGTCTGGTATCGCAACACGGGAACGCCGAAGCACCCCGAATTCACCGCCGCCAGCCCGATCGAGGTGCAGTGGGACGGCCCGCCGCCGAAGCCGCCCTGGAATTGGTGGAATCCACACGGCAAGCAACTCGCTACGCAATGGCGGACGACGCCGCTGGTGGTCGATTTCGACGAGGACGGGCTGAACGATCTGGTGATGCTCGACCACGAGGGCTATCTGGCGTGGTTCGAGCGAGTGAAGATCAACGGCGTGCTGCAACTGAAGCCGCCGCAACGGGCGTTCGCCGGTGAGGACGGCCGGCCGTTGAGACTCAACGCCGGCGAGGCGGGCCGCAGCGGGCGCCGCAAGCTCTGCGCGGTCGATTGGGACCGCGACGGACGCCTCGATCTGTTGGCCAACAGCCGCAACGTCGACCTTCTACAAAACACGGGTACGCGCGACGGCCGGACCGTACTGACCAACCGTGGCCAGCTTGACCCCCGCCGGCTGGCCGGCCATACTACCAGCCCCACGGTGGTCGATTGGGATCGCAACGGCGTGCCGGATCTGGTGGTTGGGGGTGAAGACGGGTATCTGTACTACCTGCGGAATCCACACGCGACCGAGGCGGCAGGGGCTGGGGACTAGGGGCTGGGAGTTCGGG
>CAYYNP010000047.1:0-42594 GCA_964472545.1 uncultured Planctomycetaceae bacterium
GTGGCGACGCTTCCGGTACAGCGTGTTGCCGGCGATCTGTTTCGTGCTCTGTATGGCCTTGACGTTCTGGCTGTGGGGAAAACAGCAAGGGCGGATCGGCGGCGCCGTGGGCGAAGTGCAGTTCGAACGCCGCACGCTGACCGCGCCGGACGACGGTCCGATCATCGCCCTGGATCGGCAGCCGTGGCGGCTCTTCGAATTGGTCGAAAGCGGGCAGTTGATCGCCCAGCTCGACGAAGCGCCGATCGAGGCCCAATTGGGCGTCGTCCGCAAGGAGGTCGAGCGACTCGAGGCGGAATTGGCTGCCACCAAGCAGACGATTCTCCTGGAATACTACGATCTGGCCCACGAACACGAACGCGAATTGCTGCGCCTTTCCCCGGAGATCTGGCGATTGAAGCTCGATGCGCTCGACCGTACCGTCGAGATCGAGACCGATATGATCGCGCTGAAGCGTCTCGACGCCCAACTGGCCTTCTACGATCAGCATCGCGGCACGCGCTCGGTTAATCCCGTGGCGGTCGAAGACGTCCGCCTGCAGCGCGAAGAGATCCAAAAGCGGATCGACATGAACGCGGCCGCCAAGAAGGAAGTCGAGGCGCTGGCCGCGTCCGCCCAGGAAGAACACGATTCCTACCGTGTCCGCTATGCGGACTACCCGAGTAAGAAATGGGCCGCCGCCGCAACGCTCTTGGCCCCGCTGGACAAGGCAATCGAAAAACAGAACGCGATCATGCAGCAACTTCAGGTCCAGAAAGAAGGCCTGAAGATCGTCGCGCCGATCAATGCCACGATTATCGAGATCCTCACGTGGCCGGGGCAAAGCGTGCGTCAAGGCGACCCAATCATGACCATCGCCAGCAATCACGCACGTCACATCGTCAGCTACATCCGACCGGAGCAAGGCATACAGCCGCACGTAGATATGGAGGTGACGGTGCGATCCCGCACCCCCGGCAGCCAGCCGTTGGACACCAAGATCGAAGAGGTTGGGCCGCAGACCGAGCCCATTCCCCCCCATCACCTATCCGATCCGACCCAACCCGAATGGGGCCGTCCCGTGCTAATCGGAATCCCCAGCGGTCTCGACGTCCATCCCGGCGAGTTGCTCGACATCACCTTCAAGCCCAACTCGAAGCGTTCCGGCTAGTCGCCACGCACCTCGTCGGCGGGCGTGATATCCTCGCCGTCGATGCCGCCGGTGGCCCGCTGGCCGTTGCGATAGAACCGCCCGCCGCGGTCGACCCAGGCGGGCGCCGTGTTGGAGAATACGCTGCTGTTGCGGATCGCCGTTTGGGAATGCGGCAGCGTGAGCAGTTGGGCCGTGCCGTTGTTGCCCACAACGCTTAGGTCGATCTGCACCGTCGACGCCCCACCGACGGCGATCCCGCTGCGGCCGTTGCCCCGGCAGTTCACGTCGCTAAGATCCACGCCGCGCGCGCTGTTGAAGGCGTTGATCCCGTCGAGCTGGAAGCCCTGGACCGTGAGGCCCACGATGGCCACGTCTTCGACGTGATACAGCGTAATCCCCGTCGTCATCCGCGCGTAGCTGAGGTTGTAGTCGATCGGCAGCTTGCCCTTCTCGACGCGGAAGTAGATGTATCCCTGGTGAAGGCACCACTGCAAAGGCTCTAGTCCGCTGGGGCGGCTTGGCCCGGTGGCGTGGATACGCTCCAGCGGCAGATCGTCCAAGAAGAGTTGCTGATGGGCCGACCGCGGCGGCCGGAAGCGAAACACACCGCCTGCTTGATGCTCCCAGACAGAAGGCGGCACCGGGGCCGAACCGTCGAGGATGGCCCCGTTGCCCTCGATCCTAAACGCCCGGCCGCTCTGCCCGCTGTGGCGCAGGCCGACCAGACTGATACTCTCGCGATAGGGTTCGTCGCTGGAAAGCAGCACGACCCGATCGCCCCCGGTCGCCAGCCGCAGGGCCTTGGCGATGGTCCGCACCGGTCCGGTACGATCGGCCGTATTGCGAGATTGCTCGCCGGTGAAGCCGTCGTCGCCCGCTATGTTGCTCACGTAGATGTCGCGTCCGGCCGCCGGCGTACTCAGCACCGCGACCAGAACCACAAGACTGCCGAGGGTGCGCATGAGATACTCCCGGGGGGTTCCGTCGATTGCCCCGTAATTGTAGCATAAACGCACCATGCGAGTCGAAATCAACGGACAGACGCTCGAATTGCACCAGGGCGACGTTACGCTCGACCCGGTCGATGCGATCGTCAACGCGGCCAACAGCCGGCTGGCCGGCGGCGGTGGGGTCGACGGCGCCATCCACCGCCGCGGCGGCCCGGCGATCATGGCCGAGACCGACGCGAAGTATCCCGACGGCTGCCCGACGGGCTCTGCCGTCATCTCGGGCGGGGGCGCGTTGCCGGCGAAGCACGTGATTCACGCCGTGGGGCCCGTCTACAGCGGGGGACAACGCGGCGAGGCTGAGTCGCTCGCCGGCGCGTATCGCTGCTGCCTTGAGTTGGCCGTGCAGAACGATTGCCGCAGCATCGCTTTTCCGTCCCTGAGCACCGGTGCCTATCGCTACCCGATCGACCAGGCCGCCCGGATTGCACTCTCGACCGCGATCGCCTTCCTGCAGGAGAACGGCCGGCCGGAACTCGTGCGATTCGTGCTCTTCGACGCCGGGGCCTACGGGGCGTTTGCGGCGGCGCTGGAGGAGTTGGCGTAAGCGTCTGGGTAGCCTACCACGACAGGATGCCGATCAGCGCCAGCGTGGCCAACGCCATCACCAGGCCGCAAATCGGCCGCCTTCCAAGAGGTGACGCCGGCTGGGGAGTTTGGCTCGTTGCGTCCGGCCCGCTGAGGGCGTCGACGTCCAGTTCTCTGCGGCATCGCCACATCCCGACGACGAACACCGCGCCGACGAGCGCCTCAGAAACGGCGGCCAGCACGATCCACAGGGCCAGTGTCTCCCCGCCGGACTCGTCGCGGAAGCGGCCGCTGCCGACGATCATCAGCGACGCCCCCTCGAAGATCCAGAAGATCGAAAGCAGCGTAGCGATCGCATTGCGGCGCGTGAGCCAGCCGAGGACGCCGACGCCCGCCAGCAGCCCGCCCGTGGCCAGGTAATAGTGCAGCAGCGCAGCTTCGTAACCCCCTGCAGTATTGCTTACTGAGCCAGCACCGAACAACCGGCCGAACGTCATCGCCAAGACACCGACTACCGCCGCACCGGTGGCGGCGGAGATCATCGGCTCCCAACTGAACCGGTCGCAGGCAGATTGACCCTCGGGATCCGCCAGTGCCGCTGCCGCCAGCCACAACAGCGGCACGCAGACGGCCAACACACCAAGGCAGGCCAGCGCGGCCCAGGCGGCTGCGGAGAACAGCAGCAGCCCGATGACGCACACCAACGACGCGGCAAACCAGCTCACGCTTCGCCGGGCCTTCCGGGCAGCCACGGCAGCCACCGACGTACCGGCCGCCCCGGTACACAACAGTGGAACGGCCGCGTCGAAAAGCCAATGGCCCAATCGCGGAAAGGTCGACAGCCAGGCGGCCCAGGCCGCGGCAACCACCACGGCCGCCACGCGCCGTCTGCTTGGCAGGTCGCGCGGAAGCAGCCGCCAAATCCCCAGCGTGCCGAGCAGAATCGCGGCCGCAGTAATCCAAGTTGCCGCGGGCAAACTCACGCTGCCACTCCTCGGCCCTCATACGGCGACGGCGATTGGCCGTCGATTCCCACGTCGATCCGATTGCATCGTTCTGCCCGCCCTGTTAGAACGGCAGGTGCGTGCTAGTGAGTATTTCGGACGACCGCATTGTAGGAGCGCTATGATGGCCGGTCAATTCGGCCTACCTGCGCCCGCGCTACGGCGCAAAGAAAAAGCCCTCCGTAGGCGGGGCAGGGACCTACGAAGGGCGAATGAATGAGGGTTACCCCTCACTCGTACATCATTATCGACGGTAAACTGCGTCGGCACAATCCCCATTCCGGGGTATTTTTATCCTTTTTCATTCGCCCTAAATCCCCTGTCTTTCCATGTTGCTGGATTTGCGTCTGCCGGCGCTACTTAATGCCGTACGAGGGCGTGCTCCGGGAGGCACTACGGGTCTGTCCGGAAACACCTTCGCAGTTTTCCGGGCGGATCATCACACGGAGTGTGATGGCTAGCATGAAGCGGACGAAGTTGTTTTCGGACAAGCCCTAAGTCGGCGGGCGCGGCGGGAATTCGAGTGCTTGTGAATGCGCGGACGGCAACACGCAAAGAAAAAGCCCTCCGTAGGCGGGGCAGGGACCTACGAAGGGCGAATGAGTGAGAGTTGCCCCTCACTCATACATCATTATCGACGGTAAACTGCGTTGACGCAATCCCCATTCCGAGGTATTTCCATCCTTTTTCATCCGCTCTAAACTACCTGCCTTTCCATGTTGGTGGATATGCGTCCGGGGACGCTACCTAATGCCGTACGAGGGAGTGCTCCGGGAGGCACTAGGTCGGCGGACGCGCTGGGAGTTCGAGTGCCTGTGGGTGTTTCCGGACGACAACCCTCAATGAAAAAGCCCTCCGTAGGCGGGGCAGGGACCTACGAAGGGCGAATGAATGAGAGTTACCCCTCATTCATTCATCATTATCGACGGTAAGATGCGTCGGCTCAATCCCGCTTCCGGGGGATTTCTGATTTTTTTCTGCCAGATCAAACTGCCCGCCTTATCGAGACAATGAACAACCCTCCATGAGTGCTGCGATATTCCGTATTGGGCAATGCACCGGCCCGCACTAGTCTGCCTATGATCTGTGGAGTCAAGTGCTTGCGGATGCATACAAACGACAAGAGGAGCCGTTTTGCAGATCGATGTAGTGCAGACATTGGCCGACCTGGTGGCCATCCCTAGTGTCAATCCGATGGGCCAGCCGCTCTCTGGCGCTCCATTTGGAGAAGGCCGGCTTTGCCGTCACCTGGAGAACCTGCTTTCTGGACTGGGGATGACGGTCACGCGCCAGGCCGTGATGCCGTGCCGTGAGAATCTGCTCGCGCGGCTTGACGGGCAGGCCGCAACGGATCGCGGCGGGCGAGTGGTGCTGTTCGACGCCCATCTCGACACGGTTCCGGCCGACGGGATGACGATCGAGCCGTTCGTGCCTACGCTGCGTGACGGACGGCTCTACGGCCGAGGCTCGTGCGACGTCAAGGGCGGCATGGCGGCCATGCTGGCGGCACTTGCCCGGTTGGCCGACGAGCGTCCGGCGGATATGGCGACCGTGTTGCTAAGCTGCACGGTAAACGAGGAAAACGGCTTCGACGGCGCGGCGGCGATGACGGCTTCGTGGCAGGAGCCCAACAGTGGGCTCTTTCGTCGCCGCCCCGATGTGGCCGTGGTTGCCGAGCCCACCGCGTTGAACGTGGTGGTGGCCCACAAGGGTGTCGTACGGTGGAAATGCCATACGGAAGGCCGGGCGTGCCACAGTTCGAGTCCCGCGGATGGCGAGAACGCGGTCTATCGGATGGCCCACGTGCTGAGGGCGATCGAGCGTTACATCCGGGAAGTGCTGTCGAAGCTGCCGTCGCACGCGCTTTGTGGCCCGACCACGCTCAGCGTGGGCACGATTCACGGCGGAAGCAGCGTGAACACGGTGCCGGCGAACTGCACGATCGAGATCGACCTGCGGTTGCCGCCGGGCCGGCAGCCCGACGAAGCGAGGCAAGACCTCATCGACTACCTGCAACAGGCCGATGAGGTGACGTTTCCGGTGCAGCACGACCCGCCCTATCTGTTGGGGCCGCCGCTGTCGGACTCCTCCAGCGGCGCACTGGCCGAGGAGCTTTCGCAGGTTGCGGCGGAGGTCACCGGCGGCTGTGAAGTGATAGGCGTGCCCTACGCGACCAATGCCGCCTGTTACTCGGCGGCGGGAGTCCCCTCGGTCGTTTTTGGCCCCGGCTTTATCGAGCAGGCCCACACTGCCGACGAGTGGATTTCGCTGGAGCAACTCGAACAGGCGGCCGAGATCTACTACCGGTTCGCCCGCGGCAGTTAGGCTTGATGCTCGCAATGATGGGTGGCTGGGGCAAAAGCGCAGCGGTGCCCCAGTACATCTCATTGGGGTAAACACAGCGGGGTAGACACAGCGGGGCAAACACAGCAGCGACCTGGGGCATCGCTGCGCTTTGCCCCAGCCACCCCGAGATACAATCGGCAGCGGCGGTTAGATCCGATACTCCCTGCGGAAGCGATCGATGTCTTCCGTGCGGCCCATCACCACGACGCTGGTGCCGACCTCGAATCGGGCGTCGCCGCCGGGGTTGAACTGCATGGTGGCTTCGCCGTGGCGGACGGCCACGATCAGCAGCCCGTGACGGCTGCGGGTTTGCGAATCGCGGACGGTGATGCCCACCAAAGGGCTGCCCTCGGGAATCGTCAATTCGTCGACTTCCACCTCGGCGATCTGTTGTCCGGCGACGACCTCGATCAGTTCCACGGCTGCCGGGCGGGTGATCATGGCGGCCATCCGCATGGCCCCGGTGGCCGCCGGCAGCACGACCCGATCGGCCCCGGCTTGCAGCAGTTTCTTTTCCGTCGACGGGAACTCGCCGCGGGCGATGATCATCAGATCCCCGTTCAGATTCCGCGCGGTCAAGGTGATGAAGACGTTGTCGGCGTCGCGCGGCAGCGTGGTGGCCACGATGCTCGCCCGCTCGACGCCGGCCGCCGTCAGCGCCTCCTCTTCGGTGGCGTCTTCGCTCAGCGACAGATAGCCCAGCGACGTGGCCTCGCGGATACGTTCGGCGTCGTCCTCGATGACCACGAAGGGCTTCTTTCGCCGGCGGAGCTCGTAGGCCAGGATTTCACCCATCCGCCCGAATCCGCAGATCACCACATGGCCGCTGAGCCGCTCGATTTCGCGAGTGACCCGCCGCATGCCCACCGCTCGGTTGATTTCGCCTTCGAACATCATTTGGAGCAAGCCTCCCACAATGTACAGGGCCGTGGAAACGCCGAAGACGATCACCAGCATCGTGAACGCCTGCTCGGCGGCCCCTATGTCTTGGACTTCCTTGTAGCCCACGGTCGAGAGCGTGATCACGACCATGTAGACCGCGTCGAGCAGGTCCCACCCGAAAAGAAACTGATAGCCGCACACCGCCAGCACGAAGATGATCGCCAGGACCACCAGGCCGACTCGCAGTCGCTTCAGGGAAGGGGGGGTCATGTGTGATAGTCGGCGTTGAGGCGGACGTATTCGGCCGTCAGGTCGGTGGTCCAGAAGCGGACCGCCGCGTCGCCTTCGGCCAGCGTGAGTTGGATGGTCGTGTCGCGGTTCTCGCGGATCGATCGGGAGACGGCGTCGCCGTCGAATGCAACCGGGGCCCCGTCGCGATACAACGGCACTCCGTTGAGTTTCAGGCTGACTCCGGTCGGGTCGAACGGCACCCCGGCGTATCCGGCCGCCGAGACGATCCGTCCCCAGTTAGGATCGGCACCCGTGACGGCCGTCTTGACCAACGCGCTGTTGGCCACGGTTCTGGCGATTTGCACGGCAGATGCGCGGTCGGCACAACCGGAAACTTCGATCGAAATCAGATGAGTGGCACCTTCGCCGTCGGCGGGGATGGACCGGGCCAACTCGATGCAGACTTCGTCCAGGCCCCCTCGGAAGGCCTCCAGGTCGCCGCCGGCGGGCGGTTCGCCGCCGGCTTGACCGTTGGCCAGCAACAACACGGTGTCGCTGGTGCTGGTGTGGCCCTCGACGCTGATGCAGTTGAAACTCTCGTCCACGGCGGCTCTCAACAGGGTCTGCGCAGTCGTGGTGTCCAACTTCGCGTCGGTCATCACCACCGCCAGCATCGTGGCCATATTGGGTCCGATCATGGCGGCCCCCTTGGCGATGCCCGTGATATGGACCTCCGTGCCCGAGAGGCTCACCGTCCGCCCGGCCATCTTCGGCACGGTGTCGGTGGTCATCATCCCCCGGGCGGCGGCCAGCAGCGCATTGTCGTCGCGGCTGAGCTGTTTGGCGGCCTCGGCAATGCCGCGGGCGATCTTGTCCATCGGCAGGAACTCGCCGATGACGCCGGTCGACATCACCAACGCCTGCTCTTCGTTCGCTGCAAACGACGCCGCGGCCCGGGCGGCCATCTGCTTCGCGTCGGCCAGACCGCGTTCGCCGGTGCAGGCGTTGGCCACGCCGGAGTTGATTGCGACCGTGCGCATCTGCTCGCTCGGCGTTCGGCTGCGGTTGAGCGTCACCGGCGCGCCGCAGACCACGTTCTGCGTGAACACACCGACCGCCGTGGCGGGGACGTCCGAAGCAATAAGCGTCAGGTCCGGATTCTGCGGGTCGGTCTTGATTCCACAGTGAACGCCGGACAGAAGGAAACCGCGGGGGATGGGGATGGACATGGCAGCTTGCTCAGGGGCTGGGGCGAGGGTTGTGAGGGTAGCGGTTGGGAATAGGGATCAGGGTTAGGGAGACACGGGACGGGGCTTGCGACCCGACGCCTGCAAATAGGCGCATCAGACGGCAGCGATCATGGCATCGTAGCCGCCCCGCGACGCTCATCCATGTCCCCTCGTCCCTCCCCCCTAATCCCTCGTCCCGCGCGTCACAACGCCGTCGTCTCCGGATATCCATACATCAGATTGAAGTTCTGCACCGCCGCCCCGGAGGCGCCCTTGATCAGGTTGTCGAGACAACTGATCGTCAGCACGCGTCCGCGGACGATGCGGGCGGTCACGTCGCAGAAATTGGTCCCCATCGAGTCCTTTGTGGCCGGCAGCCGATCGACCACGCGGACGAAAGGCTTGTCGGCGTAGAAGTCACGCAGCGCTTGCATCAACTGCTCTTCGGTCACTTCGCCGGTCGGGATCGAGTACGCCGTGGTCAAGATCCCGCGATCCATGGGAATCAGATGCGGCGAAAAGACGACCTCGACCTGCTTGCCGGAAACGGTGCTGAGGATCTGGTCGATCTCCGGTGTGTGACGATGGTGGCCGATATTGTAAGCGCAAAGGCCCTCGTTGCATTCGGGAAAATGCGTGGTCAAGCTGGGCGTTCGTCCGGCACCGGAAACACCGGTCTTCGAGTCGACGATGATCCCGTCCGGCTCGACCAACTCCGCCTTCAACAACGGGGCCAACGCCAGCGAGGCGGACGTCGGAAAACAGCCCGGGTTGGCCACCAGCGGGGCATCGGGGATCTCGTCGCCGAACAGTTCCGGCAGGCCGTAGACCACCTTGCCCAGACGGTCCGGATCGGCATGCACCTGGTTGTACCAGGCGGCGAAGACCTCCGGGTCGTTCAGCCGGTAGTCGGCGCTGAAGTCGACCAACCGCGTGCCGCTGGCGAGGAAATGCGGCACAAACGACGCACTGACGCCGTGCGGCAGGCAGCCGAAGACGCATTCTGCCCGCTCGGCCACCTCCTGGGGGCTCAGATTCTCGAGGCAGAGGTCCAGCCGGTCGGTCAGGGCAGGGTGGATCGACGAGACGGCCGGGCCCTCCTGCAGATCGGTGACCGCTACGATCTCGGCGCCCGGATGACGCAACAAGATCTTGATAAGCTCCAAGGCCGTATAGCCGGCCGCTCCGACAATGGCAACGCGTGTCATGATTCTCGAATTCAGTATTAGCGGGGGGATCGGTGACGATGATTCGCGCAAAGAGTAAGTATAGTCCGGCGAAAATCGGTTCGCCAAGGGGGGGAATCGCCCTTACGCCACCAGACAAGTGCCGTCGGCTAAGGGTTCGACTTGGCCTGGCTGCCGCCTAGCAGCCCCCGGCCACGCAGCCACGCCTCGCAGCAATTCGGCCATGCGGAGGCCCCCGGAATACTGGGGGCAAGTCCGACCCCATGGCGCCCGCTGCGGAAGATGTGCATCTCGGCCGGGACCTTTGCCCGACGCAGGGCCAGATAGAACATCACGCTATTCTCCGGCGGCACCGCGCGATCTTCGTCGGTATGAAAGAGGAACGTCGGCGGCGTGTCGGGCGTGACCTGCTTCTCGTTCGAGAGGCTTTTGACCAACTCGGGGTGGGCATCGCTGCCGATCAGATTGTGTTGTGAGCCACGGTGCGTGTACGGCTCGTCGAAGGCGATCACCGGATAGCAGAGGATCATGAAGTCGGGCCGGCAGCTTACACGTTCGATCGGATCGGCCGCGTTCGGGTCGCCCTTGTCGAAATGGGTGCCGGCGGTCGAAGCCAGGTGTCCGCCGGCCGAGAAGCCCATGATGCCGATCTTGGCCGGGTCGATTTTCCATTGTGCCGCCCGGCTGCGGACGGTACGGATCGCGCGTTGGGCATCGTCGAGCGGGGCCGGATGGCCGTAGCCGCGGTTGCGATGCCGATATTCGAGGATCATGGCCGCGACGCCCATTCGGTTTAACCAGGCGGCAATGTCGCGTCCCTCGTGTCCGGTGGCCAGGAATCCGTAGCCCCCGCCAGGACAAACAACCACCGCACTGCCGACGGCCTTCTCGTCTGGTGGCAGACAGACGGTCAACGTCGGCTTGTCGGTCGGAGCGTCGCCTTTGGCGCCGGGAGCGCCGTCGGGCCAAAGCAGTTCGGCCTTGGGCTCGGCGGCGGAGGTGAAGGGGGCGGGAATCGTTGCCACGAAGAACGCGAGAAACACGAAAAGGCGGCGCATGGTGCGTTGGCTTGAGATGGTCACAGAGGATCTCCTGAGGATTCTCGCGAGGTCGAGGAAGTCACGTCGGTAGCCGAACTCGCCAGAGTTTGGCGCAGCAGCGATGACTTGGCCAAAGTCCCGGCGACTTCGGCTACGCTAGCGGGAGTTCGGCCGACGGTCAAGCGTGACCGTCCGCGGCGCGCAGCAAGAAGCCCCGTCCCAAGATTTTGGGACGGGGCTGCTGGTGGCGGGCCCAGGAAGGCGGCTGATTGGTGGATAGCAGCCGACGGAATCGTGGGTGTGTGTTGAACGATCGGGCCCACCTGCCACCGAACGATGGCTTTTGGAGGGAGGAACGTCCTATGGTCGCTGAGTAAACGCAAGCCGCGTGCCGAAACGCCCGGCCGGCGAAGCCGAGTTGCTGGAGCATGCGCAACTCGTTTTCAGTGTGGCACTTACGCCGTTCGCCCGGCGGCCGACTTCGATGGCAGATCGCGTTTGACGGCGTTGCCTTCTCACCGCAAACCGCACCACAGCGATGCCAAAACGCACCGCGGACCGGCAATCGTTTGCACTACCGCTGCGCAACGCTATTCTGAAGGCATCGTTGTTGCCGCGCTGGGCGTGCGTACGCCGTCGCGCCGGCGCGTGAATCCACCTTTGGCGGAGCCCCGTTCCCCCGAGCTTCAGCACCTCCCATGAAAACACCAATCGCTCTTGCCGGCATGCTGGCCGCGCTGACCGCCGTCGCTTCCACCCGCAGCCGCGCCGCCGATCCGCCGGAGAAGCCCGCGAAGTATCTCAACGCCACCGACGAAGCCATCGACGGCTGGCAAAACGACCGCTTCGGGATGTTCGTCTGTTGGGGGCCGGTGAGCCTGACGGGCAAAGAGATCGGCTGGTCGCGCGGGGCGCCGTCGTGGGGCCGCCGGCCGGGCGTCCGAGGCGCCAAGGGCCCCACGCCGGTCGACGTCTATGATAATCTCTACAAGAAGTGGAAGCCCGACAAGTTCGACGCCCGGGCGTGGGTCAAGCTGGCCCAAGACGCCGGGCAGAAGTACATGATCTTCCTGGTCAAACACCACGACGGCTTCTGCCTCTACGATACCGAACTGACCGACTTCCGCAGCACGGCGGCCGAGTCGGCCTGGCAGGTCGACGTGATGAAGGAGATCGCCGATGCCTGTCGCGAATCCGGGCTGAAGCTGATCATCTATTACTCGCAGCCCGACTGGCATCATCCCGACTACCTCACCGATCGCCACGGTTGCTACATCGAGTTTCTGCACGGGCAGGTTCGCGAACTGCTGACCAACTACGGCCGGATCGACGGGCTGTGGTTCGACAACCTGCGGGGCGTCGGCCCGGAGACGGCCAAGCTGTGGGATGCCGAAGAGCTGTTCAGAATGGCCCGCGACATCCAGCCGCACTTGGTGATCAACAACCGCTGCGGGCTGCCGGGCGATTTCGACACACCGGAGCAGCACGTGGGCGGATTTCAGCTTGGGCGGCCGTGGGAGGCCTGTGTCACGCTGGGCACGCAATGGTCGTGGAAGCCGGACGACCGGATCAAGTCGCTCAAGGAGTGCATCGATCTGCTGGTGACCTGCGCCATCCGCGGCGGCAACCTGGCACTGAATACGAATCCGATGCCCGACGGCCGCATCGAGCCGCGCCAGGCCGTCCGCTTTCGCGAGATCGGCCAGTGGATGCGGATATACGGCGAAACTATCTACGGCACCCGCGGCGGGCCGTTTCGATCGGCCGCTTGGGGCGGGACCACGCAACGTGGCAAGACGGTCTTCGTTCACATTCTGAAGTGGCCTGGCGAGAGCGTGCTGCTGCCGCCGATCGAAGGGCGGATCGTGGGACACAACGTGCTGACGGGCGGGACGGCCACGGTCGAGCAGACCGACGAGCAGATCTGCATCACCGTGCCGGCGGATGACCGACACGCGCTGGACACGATCGTTGCCTTGACGCTCGACGTCGAAGCCGGCGGCTTGCAGCCGGGGCGGATCGTCTCCGGCTCGATCGCCTATCAGGCCAAAGCGACCGCCTCGAACGTCTTTCAGAACGACTCGATCTACCGTCCCGGGCACGCCGTGGACGACGACCCGGAAACGCGCTGGGGCTGCGATTGGGGAACCAAAGCGGCCTGGCTGGCGGTCGACTTGGGCGAAGCGAAGACGTTCGACCGGGCGTGGATCCGCGAACCGTACGACCGGGTTCAGCAGTTCGAGTTGCAGGCCAAAGACGGCGACGCGTGGCAGACGTTTCACAGCGGCACGACGATCGGATCGTCGTGCCAGATCAAGTTCTCCCCGGTGACCGCCCGCGAAGTGCGGCTGAATCTCGTCGAGACCACGGACGGACCGTCGATTTGGGAGTTTCAGCTGTTCCCGGCGAGCGAATAGCGCTTAAGGGGGCAAGGGGGGGCCGGGGCAAAGCGCAGCGGTGCCCCAGTGATTCAATAGACCATTAGAAGGCTGGCGACCTGGGGCACCGCTGCGCTTTGCCCCAGCCACCCAGCGCCTTGCCTCAGCCGCCCAGTCGCGAAGAATTAGGCCGTCTCGTACCGATCCGGATCCGGCCGCAACTCCGGCTTGTCCTTGGGGTTTTCCGGCGTCTTGGGGCTGTCGGGGTCGAACCAATCGGGGTCGAAGACGATCCGTTGCGGCTGGTCGCCGTGCTCGGCGCTGCCCTTGGCGGCGATGTTGGTCGTCAGCGCGATCACCGCGTCGGCCATGGCTACCTTGGGATAACACCGCGGGTGGATGTCGGGATCTTGGTTCAGCGGATTGCGGCGGATGCACCAGGCCCAATGCTCCAACTGCTGTTGATAGCCGCGGCCGGCGTCCTTTAGCGCCATGGCCCCGATGGCGGCCGATTGCGGGTCGGCGCCGTCGATGAGCACGGGACCGCGGGCCGACTTACTGAACTTCGGCCGGACCTTCGTGGTGACCGCTTCCGGGCCTTTCTCGAAGAGCATCACCTCGGTTTCCTTCTCCAGCATCAGCGTGCCCTTGGTGCCCAGCACCGTCTCGCCGTAACCGCCGAAGCCGTTGCCGTTGATCGAGGCGTATTGCACGCCGATCTTCTTCTTCTCGTCGGCCACCTTGCGCGGCTCACCGGGAGCCGGCGCCTTGTCGTCGTAATAGCCCGGGCCGGGGAACTCGAACACGCAATAGACGTGGTCGTCGACGTCGCGATCGGTGGCGAACAACGGGCGGTTGGCCGCAGCCACCACGCTCAACGGCTGCTGCTTGACGCCGGCGTGCATCGCCGAGATGAATATACTGGCCGCGTCGAGTTGGTGGCTGCCCAACTCGGCCATCAGCCCGCCGCCGGTGCGGTCGAACAGCCGCCAGCGGATCAACTCCTCGATCGCCGGGCGGTCGTAGCCGTGGTCTTTTCGGGCCTCGTAGCCGAACGTCTCGGCCAGGATTTTGCCGTCCGGGGCCGGCATGCCGAGGACTTCGTCGGCGATTTGGGCGTCTTTCTGTGCAATCAGCCTGTCGAACTTCTTCACATCGTCTTTCTTGTCCGCGGCGGCCGCCGTGTTTCTTCCCTCAACGTACTCCTTCCGCTTCGCGAGCAACCTCCCCGAAAGCGCGTCCTTCGGTTTCGCGTTCTTGGGCATCGGCTGCTGCCAGCTATCGTCGCCGGGCAGGTTGCCGCGATGCCACTGGGCACGAATGCAGTGCAGGTCGCCGATCAGCCCGCGTTGTACCAGGTCGATGGCATTGGCGTAGAGGATGCTGTAGTGGCGCTGGTGCCCGGTGGCCAGGTGGCGGCCGAAGGTTTTGGCCACCATGGCCATCTCTTTGCACTCGCGGACGCTGTGGCCCATCAGCTTCTCGGTCAACACGTGCAGGCCGGCCTTCATGGCCATGATCGCCGCCGGGGCGTGCAGGTGCAGCGGCAGGGCGATGATTACGGCCTCAATGCCATCGACCGGGGCGTTGCGGATGAGCTGCTGATACTCGCCGTAGACGCGGACGTTCTGCTTGGCGACGGCCTCACTCGCCCAGCCGTACTTGCGCATCAACCCACAGCGGACCTTCTGGGCGGTAGCTCCGAACATGTCACCATGAAAGGCCCGATACTGATTGTACGGGCGGATGTCGGCGATGGCGCGAACCTCGATGAAGTCGGGATTGACGGCGCCGATCAGCACGCTGCCCTCGTCGCCGGTGCCGATCACGCCCACGCGGACCGGCCCGCGGCTGCCGACGGTCGGCTCGTAGCCGAAATAGGCGAAGCCGGGCACGGGTTCGATCGCGCATCGCTCCCGCTTGGTCTGCACGATGTACTGCTGCAGGGCCTGGCCCTCGGCGATCCGTTGGCTGAGATACCCTCGCCGATCGGGTCCGCGTTCCCCGGCCGAATCGGCACGCCCCGGCTCCTTGCTGCCGATGGCGGTGTAGAAATTCTCTTTCCCGAGTGATCGATCTTCGGGTTCCAGATTCATCTTATCTCTCTCCCGTACGGTCTACGGATGTCTTCGCTGTGTGGCGTAAGCTTCCAGCTTGCGTGCGAAAAAGGGGGACAGGCACCTTTTGTGCGAAGCACCCTTCGGGCCGTGCCGGCAAAAAGGTGCCTGTCCCCCTTTTTCGCTTGTTTACCCCGCATCTTGATATCAAGTCAGTTTGTACTCGTCCCGATCCACGTTCACGGCCTCGCCGTCGGGCGTGGCGTCGTCGTCCGGGTCGAACCAGGCGGGATCGAAGACGATCCGTTCCGGCTGATAGTTGTTCTCCTTGGTGCCCCGGGCGGCGAGGTTGGTCGTCAGCGCGATCACCGCGTCGCCCAACGCCACCTTGGGATGGCACCGCGGCTGGTTGTTCGGATCCGGGTTGCGGATGCACCAGGCCCAGTGTTCTTCTTCCTCGGTGTAGCCGCGGCTGACGTCGCGCGGGCCGGCCTCGACTGCCCTTTGCGCCGGGCCGCTGGCCTGCGTGTCCAACGCGGCGGCGGCCGAGGTGGTCACCTTGCTCGCGCTCTCCTTGAGCATCACGTCCATCTCCTGCTCCCGCTTCAGCAACAACGTGCCCTTGGTGCCGAAGACGATCTCGCCGTAGCCGCCGAAGCCGTTGCCGTTGATCGACGAATACTGCACGCCGATCTTCTTTTTCGGTTCGGCCACCTTCTGCTCGTCGTCGTAGTAGCCCGGGGCGGGGAACTCGAAGATGCAGTAAACGTGGTCGTTGGCGTCGCGGTCGTGCGGGAAGACCGGGCGGTTGGCCGCGGCTACCACGCTCAGCGGGATCTGCTTCTTGCCGCCGTGGATCGCCGAGATGAAGATGCTGGCGGCGTCGAGTTGGTGGCTGCCCAACTCGGCCATCAAGCCGGCGCTGGTACGGTCGAACAGCCGCCAACGGATCAACTCCCCGGCCGCCGGCATGGTGTACGTCGAGCCGTCGGGCTGCGGGAGCTTGACCTCCTGGTAGCCGTACGCCTCGGCCCGCGTCTTGTCTTCGCCCTCGGCCTTCTCGTGCAGGATCTTGTCGGAGATCTGGGCTTCGAGTTGCGCGATCTTGCGCTGACAACTGTCGATCTCGGCGCCACGCGCCACCGCCAATGCGGCCTTCGCTTTGCCGAGATTCTCCAGCAGCTTGTACGCCTGCGGATCTTCCGGTTGGATCTCCTTGGGCATCGGCTGCTGCCAGGCGTCTTTGCCGGGCATGTTGTCGCGATGCCATTGGGCGCGGATGTAGTGCAAGTCGCCGATCGCGCCGCGCTGGATCTTGTCGACCGCTTCGGCGTAGAGCACGTTGTAGTGGCGTTGATGGCCGGTGGCCAGCAGCTTGTTGGTGGTCTTGGCCACCCGGGCCATCTCCTTGCAATTGGCCACGGTGTGGCCCATCAGCTTTTCGGTCAGCACGTGCAGCCCCGCGCGCATGGCCATGATGGCGGCCGGGGCGTGCAGGAACAGCGGCAGGGCGATGATCACCGCCTCGATGCCGTCCCGCTTGGCGTTGCGGATCAGTTCCTGGAAGGTCGTGTAAACCTTGACGTGCTTCCGCGCGGCGTCTTCGGTGGCCCAGCCGTACTTGGCCATCAGGCCGCAGCGGGCCTTCAAGGCTGCCGGGCTGCTGTGGTCGCCGTGGAACGCGCGATACTGGCTAAAGGGCCGCAGATCGGCGATCGTGCGGACGTCGATGTAATCGGGGTTGATGGCCCCGATCAACACACTGCCCTCGTCGCCCGTGCCGATAACGCCCACTCGGACCGGGTCGGCCACGGCGCCTTGATAACCGAAATAAAAGGCCCCCATACTACCGCCGGCTACCGCACCGGCCAGCGCGCCGTGTTTCATGAAGTCGCGCCGGCTCAACTCCTGGCGCAACTGCTCGGCCTTCTGCTCGGGAGTCGCACTCATTTTAGGCCCTTCCTTCTTCCTGCGAGTCGGTTTTCTTGTCCTTAGGCTTGCGGAACAGGTTGACGATGTAGTTCTCGACGAAGTAGTCCAGTCCGCACCATCGCCCGGCCGCGGTGGTGGCCACGGTGAATAGGGCGAGCATTTCGATGAAGTCCTTGTTGATCAACAAGGCGTGTCCTACGACCGGCGGGTCGTGGGGGTAGATCGTCGGCCAGGCCGGCTGCGTGAGCACCACAAACAGCATGAAGCAGCCGCCGCCGAACGCCGCCGGACGCGTGAAGAGCCCCAGCAGCAGGCAGAGCCCGATCGCCGTCAGGGCGAAGGTGACCATGAAGTTGATCAGGTCGACGCGGGTGGTCGGCTCGGGCAACTCGCCGTACTTCTTCTGATCGTCGGTCAACACGCCCCACAGCGCGGCCCGATAGCCGGCGTCCATCTCCTCGATTTCCGAGAGCCAGCCGCCGACCTCGCCGCGTAGCTTCATCTTCTCGTCGTAGAGGTTCTTCTTCTGATGCTCGGCGCCGTTGTTGCCGCCGGATTGGGCCGCTTTGAGCCGATCGAGTGCCCCGAAATGCCCTACGATTTCGTCGTGCTTGTCGGCCAACCACGCCCGCAGCGAGTCCTTGTAGCGACGGCAGATCGTCCGGACCTCGCCCGTCTGGGCTTCGTCGAGGCCGTACTTGGTGACGGCCGTCTCGCGAAGATCGTTCCAGGAGTCGACGCAGTAGGCGGCGGGGATCAACTCGGTGACCTGAAGGATCACGTTGGCGCCTGCGTCGGTGGGGAGCTGCAGCCGGTTGTGCTCGTGGTCGATAAGGTCCTTCTCGAGGGCCTTCTCGCCGATCTCGGCAAAGTAGAGTTCGACCGCCGGCGCGGCGGCCTCGACGGCGGCCTTCCTCGCCTCGGCGATCTCTTCTTCGCTGGCGCCCTCCGGGAGCAACCGGTCGGCGACAACCAGATCGTTGGCCACCAAGGTTGCCAGTGCGTTGCGGTAGTTCTGTTCGATCTGCGCCATCGCCGCCACCCATTGACGGACGTTGTCCGGGCAGGCCACCGATTCACCGTCTTCGACGCGCTTCGTGGCCTTGTTGATATACTCGACCATCGCGGCACGGTTCTTGTCCAAGGTCGCATCGAGCTTGTCGGCATGTTCGCAGTAGATGGCTTCGCTGGCCGCGCGACGCTGGTCGAGCAGGGCGAAATGGGCTTCGACTTTCTCGCTCACCGCGTCGAGGTCGCCGAGATACTTGGCACGAACCGTGTTGGGCAGTTTGGCGGCGGTCAACAACGTGTCGAGCTTCGCACGGAAGCCAAGCAGCACCAAGCCGGTGGCCTCGCCACGTTGGTCGAGTCCTTCGAATCGCTCGGCCGTCTTCGCGAGAAGCAATGCGTCGAGCGCCTTAACGACCTCCTTGAGATACTTCTCCTCGACCTCTTGCAGCAGCCCGGCTGCACAGCGGCCGCGAAACGCCGTCAGCTCCGCCATCGCCGCCCGATAGTGCCGGTCGTAGCGTGGGGAAAGCTCGACCTTTTTGCGGGCTTCCTTCCAAGCGTCCAGCACCGGCTGCGCGTTGAGGCAGTTCTCCCGCTTCAGCCGCTCGCGGCCCTCGAGATCGGGGATCATCGCATGAAACAGCCCTGCGGCGGGACCTTTGGCCTGCAACAGGAAACCCTCGGCAGAGAACTCCGGGTGCGTGGTTTTCCACACCCCTTCATAGAAGAAGTGACAGCCCAGGCCCAACCGCAAAAGCACAAACAGCACCACGGTGGCCGTGCCGATTTGGAAGTGTGTGCGAAACTGGTCGTATCTCAGGGGAACCTCCTTCGCCCGTCGGCAAATGCGGGCAGGTTCAAGGCTTGTGCACTGGCGGTCCACGGCGAGGCAACGAACAACAAGAGCAACGGACCGCACACCAGGTGGGAAGACGCCGGTCGCTCTCCAGCAATTTCAGTATAATCGCTAAGATCCGCCCAATCTAGGGGCCTCCCGCCGTTTGCCGCAATCGAGGGTAATAGGGATGGGCTGGGTGGCCGGGGTCGAGCGCAGCCACTCGTCGCAACCAACGGGGGCCAGGGGCTCACCCCCCCACCTTGTCATCCCCTCACCTTGTCACCCCCTCACCTTGTCACCCTTTCACCCCCTCACTCCCCCGCCGCCGCCAGCGTCTCCCGATCGGCCTCGCAGACCACGCGGAATCCCACGTTGAAGACCTTCTGCCAGCTCGGATAGCTCAGCCGGAGGCCTGCCCGGCAACGCTTCGCCCGGTCGCGCCAGGAGCCGCCGCGAGCCACGCAGCGGTCGCCCGCGCCAAGCCGATTACGGCCGTCGTTGGCCCGATAGGGGTATTGGCGATAGGCCGATCGGGTCCATTCCCAAACGTTTCCGTGAACGTCGTGAAGGCCCCAGGCGTTGGGCCGATAGCTGCCGATGGCGGCCGACACCAGGGCCTTGTCGTCGAAGCGGTCGTCGCGAGGCGTCAGGTCGGCCGTGTGTCGGCCGTCGGTGTCGTAGGCCAACTGCTTGATCGTGACGTCGGCCATGTTGGCGTATGCGGTGAAGTCGGAGCCCGGCTCGCCGAAATAGAGCGGATCGGCCGAGCCGGCCCGGCAGGCATATTCCCATTGGGCCTCGGTCGGCAGCGTGACCTTCTCGCCGATCTTGCCGGCAAGCCAGCGGCAGAAGTCTGCGGCCTCTTGCTGGGAGATCCGCACGACCGGCTGCTGGGGTTCGTTCAGCGGCCAGCCGAGGTGGTGTTCCCAGAAAGACCACGAGCCCTTGTGTTCGAAGCGGCTGTCGTGATCCGGATCGAATCGGGCGTACTGCCGGTTGGTAACCTCGAAGCGGCCGACCCAAAACGGCTTGTCGATCTTGACCACCGACAGCGGCCGCTCGTCGGGATCTCCGGCAGGATCGCCCATCACGAACTGGCCGGCCGGCACCAGGGCCAGTTCCATCTCGACGCCTTCGCCCAGATCGATCGTGCGGCGGATCGGTCCGGCGGCTGCCTGGCGGCGTCGGGCTTCCGCCGCAGAGAACGGCCAGCCGGCTACCTGCGGGACTTTCACCGGCTCTCGAGGCTGAGGATCAGGTACGATTGGCTCGATCGGCTCGCGAGGCATTTCGGGGATTGCCTCCGGGTCGCCCTCGACGCTGGCGTACAACTCCAGCAAACGCATCCGCGGGCCGTGGTCTCGCTGCGTTCGCGCCACACCGACGGTTTCCTTCCACGTCCCGTGACACGGGGCGTTCAGATCGATCCACGTGACCAGCCGATCCCAGGCGTCGTCGTCAAGCCGCACGCCGTGATGGCCCTTGCGGAGCATCTGGATCAACTCCGACGTATCGGCCTCGAACTCGCCCGGGGCCAACAGCCGGATGTCGCTCTCCAGCCCGCCCACGCGGACCAGCCGCCGCAATTCGATGTACGACGGCTCGAACACCCCGCCCCAACTCTTGAAGAGTTCGTTCGGCGACTCCGCATCGATCACATTGAGCGCCGGGTTGCCGCTCTTCACGCAGACGTACTTCCCCTGCTCGCCGCGTAGATCGGGGATCGAGCGGCCGTCGTCGCGTGGGCGGCCGTCGTGGCAGCCAACGCAGTACCGATCGACCACCGGCTGCACGTCGCGTTTGAAACTGAAGCCGCGCACCCGTTCGGTCCACGGCTCGATCGCCGACGGGCGCCGCGTGGCTGCGATCGTGTTGCGGTTCGGCGGGCCGGAGTTCTGCTGCTCGTGACAGCCCACGCACGAGACAACCTCGCCGGGCATGGCCGTAGTCCAACTCCGCATGAGTTGCACGGCCTTGCCCGAGGCGTCCAACGGCTGCATCGAGATCGGCGTGTTGGCCGGCACACGGAACATCGCCGAGCCGTCGACCTCGACCGGCACGGTGCCCAGTACGCGCTTCGGCTCCCACGGGCCGTCGGCCCCCACGCGATGGCTGATCCCGGCCAGCTTCTGGTAGACGAAATGGTACGTGAACAGCCGCAACTGCTTGACGGTGCCCCGCGGCACGCCCTCGAGCCCCGGCCCGGCGTAGACGTCTTCCAGGTAGATCAACGCGTCCTTGGTGCGGAGGTTGACCCTCTCGGGAATCACCGGCGGCCGCACTCGCGGTCGCAACGGGATCGGTTCCAACAGGGCGAAGTTCTCAAGCTCCTTCACCAATACGATGTTGTCGAATGCGTCGACCAGATAGATGCCCCAAAGATCCTGCTTGCCCGGCTTGCCGGCGACAAGAAAATGCTTCTCGCTCAACGGGAACGGATGCAGGAACTTCGGCCAGCTCTCTTGCGTCAGCCGATCCTCGATCAGCGGCTCAACCTCCTCGCCGCGTCCGGGAATCCGCTGCACCACGCCGTCGGACGCGTAACGGCTCTTGGCCGGGTCGAATACGACCAACTCGCCCACGCGGCCCACGTGGTGCCCCGTGACGATGCCCACAACCTTCGTGGGGTGGTTTGGAATCGGCCGGGCGTAAAAAATCCCGTTGGGCCAATAGCCGCCGCTGCCGTAGAACTCCCGCTGCGAAGTGCCGTCGGGGTTCATCGTGAACAGGTAACGCCCCCAGACGTGCGGGATGTCGGTATATTCCCAGCGAAGATAGAGGACGCGCCCGTCGTTGGTTACCGTGGGGCAGTAGTTGTGGTCCTGGTCGAAGCAGAGCCGGCGGACGTTCGCCCCGTCGCCGTCCATCACGTAGCTCATCGCCGTGTTAACCGAGGCGTTGCAGGGCACGCCTTGCAGCGGCGCGGTCGAAATAAAGACGATCCGGTCGTTAGGTAGATAGCACGGATCGAAGTTGTGTACCGCAGGATGATCGTTCGGGCCGAGTCGCCGTGGGTTGGGCCGCCGCAGGTCGGTTCCGTCGACGTCGATCTCGTACACTTGCCAGGTGAGGTTCTCGCTGGGCATGGCCAACAGCAGCTTGTCGGCGTCGTAGTGCAATTCGAGGTCGGAGACCAGCCGCGTGGTCGGCGGCTTGTAGAGCGTCGTGAGTTCTCCTTCACCGCGCAGGTCACTCAGCACGGCGATTTCGTTCTCCCACTTGTCGACGTCGGGCATGTTGTCCTGTTGCCAGGAACTCTGTTGCGGCAGCCCTAGGAATTTCCCTAAGCCCTTGCCGTCGCCCTTTTCGCGGCGCGGATCGCCGCCCGGTTTCCGCTTGATCAGCAACAGCTTATCGAAGTCCAACAGCGGATTGGCCAGCAGGGCCTTGCGGCGAAAGGCAAGGACCTGCTGCGCCTCGCGCCGGGCCGCCGGATCGCCTTGCGCCAGCCCGCGGCGAACGTGCGGCAGGCGTTTCTCTATCTCGTCCAGCCGTTGCAGATACGCATCCGCCCGGGGGTATCGCTCGGGAAAGGTCTTGGCCAAGTCGCGAATCGCCATCCGCATTCCGGGCACGTCGACCCATTTCAACGGATCGTCGGCTTCGGCGCCCGCGGGAGCCGCCGGCGCGGCGAGAGTCGTCCAAAGCAGCAAAGTATGCAGAGTGTGGGGCATGGCAATTGGGGTCGCAGTAGGGATCGGCTGTTATCGTTGATCACGCCCGATGCCCGGCATGGTACGGCAGAGTCGCCCCCAAGTCAATCTGCCTGGAAGTGGGGTGGCTGGAGATTTGCCCCAACGTCGCCGGTAGATTGTCGCTACGGCCGACGAGCGGCGCCCTCCGCGCCCACCAACTCGGCCACCACGTGCTCCAACCCCCGCACCACACGGGCCATCCGCTCGAAGTCGATCTGCTCGATCGTGTCCGAGGCTTCGTGATAGTGGGGATAGCGAAACATGGCCGTGTCGGTGACCATCAGCGCCGGGTAGCCCTCTTGCCAAAACGACCATTGATCGGAAAAGCCGACGCCGGGGAGCGCCGCCGGCAACGCGGCCGATTCGACCGGGAAGCGCTCGTGGCGCCGGAACGTGTCGACCGCCCGGCGGACCAGAGCTCGCGACTTCGCGTTGCCCACGAAGCCGATGAAGTTGCCCTCCGAAGGGTAGAGTGCCCCGAATGGCGGCGGGTAGTTCTGGCTGCCGGGCGTGTCGTCGTAGTAGCCGATCGTCTCCAGACTCAGCATCGCCACCACGTTCTCGTCGCGCTGCCGACACCGCCGGGCGTAGACTAGCGAGCCCATCTGCTCGGTTTGGAAATAGGGCGGCTCCTCGTTCGTAAACGCCACGAACCGCAACGTCCGCTTGCAGGGTCTGCCCGAAAACCGCCGGGCCAAGGCAAGCAGAGCCGCCACGCCGCTGGTGTTGTCGTTCGCGCCCGCTGTGCCGTGCGCGGTGTCGTAATGGGCCCCCACGATCACGATTTCCTCCGGGTGGGTCGTGCCGGGGATTTCGACCTCGAGGTTGTAGCACTCGCAATCCCTCACCCGATACGCCTGCCGCCGCACGTCGTAGCGGGCCGCCCGGAATTGTGCCTCGATTCCTTCGGCCGCCATCATCAACTGCACCGGACGCCGGCCCACGTTCCGCTCGCCGATTTCGCCGGCAAGCCCCGCCACGTCGCGGTGGAGTTCGTTGGCCAAGGCCTGCAGTTGCGGATCGGCCGGTGGCAGTTCCATTGGGCGGGGGGCGATTTTGGCGCAGCCCCCGAGGACGGCGAGCAGGGCAAGCGTCGCGCATGCATTGCGGCGCCGCGATCTGTTGGCGTTCATGGCGAGATGAGAGCAGGCAGGAAAAGGCGATTACGGCCGAACGGCCGAGGGGAATGGAATCGACGACATATAGCGGAATCCGCTCCGCCGGGCAAGGGCAGTATCTCGGTCGGCCGCGCGTGGCTCCCACGTATGCGCAAGCGGCGTCCGCAGCAACCGCACGGTCATCCACGGCAGAGCGTCACTCTCGGAACTCAGGGCCGGCTTCCTTCGCTCCCGCCAACTCCGCCACCACCTTCTCCAAGCCTCGCACCACGCGGGCCATCCGCTCGAAGTCAACCTGCTCGATCGTGTCCGAGGTTTCGTGATAATGCGGATAGCGGAACATGGCCGTGTCGGTGACCATCAGCGCCGGATAATCCTCCTGCCAGAACGACCACTGATCGGAGAAGCCCACGCCGGGGATCGCCGACGGCAGCGCGCCTCCCTCGGACGGGAACGGCTCGTGGCGGCGGAAGGTGCCGATCACCTCACGCACCAGATCCGCCGAGCCGGTGTTGCCCACAAAGGCAATGAAGTTGCCTTCGGACGGATACATCGCCCCGAACGGCGCCGGGTAGTTCTGGCTGCCCGGCGTGTCGTCGTAATAGCCGATCGTCTCCAGGCTCATCATGGCCACCACGTTCTCGCCGCGCTGTCGGCACCGCCGGGCATAGACCAGCGAGCCCATCTGCTCCGTCTGAAAGTAGGGCGGCTCTTCGTTCGTAAAGGCGACGAACCGCAGCGTCCGCTCGCAACGCCGCCCGGCGAATCTTCGCGCCAAGGCAAGCACGGCCGCCACGCCGCTGGTGTTGTCGTTCGCGCCCGCCGTGCCGACGATCGTGTCGTAATGGGCTCCGATAATCACGATTTCTTCCGGCCGATCCGTGCCGGGAATCTCGACCTCGACGTTATCGCAGTCGCAACCGGACACTTGATACGTTTGGCGCTGCACCACGTATCCGGCCGTCTCGAACTCAACTTCGATCCGGTCGGCCGCCAGGGCCAACTCCCGCGGACGGCTGAGCACGTTTCGCTCGCCGATCTCTACGGCCAGAGCGGCCACGTCTCGTCGAAGCTCCTCGGCCAATGCCAGTAGCGGCTCGTCGGCCGGCGGCAATTCGCCACGATGGCTTTCTCCCGGCATGCGAAACATGATCCACCATAGGATGAAGGCTACAAGAACGAGGACAACCAGCGCGATGCAAGCGCCCCGGAAGAGACGCCGCCGCCAGCGCCCGGGCTTGCGGTGGCGAGTTTTCGCCGTGGTGTTCTCGTCGCGATCGGGCATCGTCCTGCGTTGCGTGTGTCGTAATGGCAGAGATCGTAGGGTGCGTCTCGACGCACCAAGAATCTGGAACAACCGACGTTCTGCCGCGGTGCGTCGAGACGCACCCTACTATGGTCATTCGGTCTTCCTGGCAATCGTGAACACGATTCGTTGGTATCGCGTCAGTGACGGCTGGCCGTCGTCGGTCACCTCCAGGATCACGTGGATCGTTTCACCGGGCTCGTCGGGCACGACGAACGCGGCGCCGGACTTCGCATCGGCATTGGCGATCTCGATCTCCGCATCGGCCGAGTCCACGTCGGTGTATTGCCACCATCGGTACGTCAGCCGGTCGCCGTCCGGATCGGTCGAGCCTTCGGCACTGAGCATCACCTTCTGACTCGGAGAAACGACCCAATCCAACGGCCCGGCCACCTTGGCCGCCGGCGGATGGTTGGCCGCGTCGGGCCCCTTCACGCACCAATCGGCCCGGGCGGCCCAGTCGTTTTGGAAGGCCTCGGACCAGCGCCAGATCGGCCGATCGACGTTCCCGCCGTCTCGGGCTCCGCGCCAGGTATGGCTGCCGGAGCGCTCCTGCCGAAAGCGCCCGCCCCAGCCGCCGAAGCCGGGATGCTCCAGGCTCCGCAGCCCGACGTCGATCTGGTGCATGAACGACGGCGAGTCGCCCTCCGAGCGAAACGCCCCGCCGGCGTGCTCGTAGACGGCACACAGCGGCCCGTGGTCTTTGAGAATGTTCCGTTCCATCCAGGCCTTCTCATAGAAGCTCTTCTCCGGCTGCGGGATGATCCGGCCCCAATTGTAGGCGATCGCCGCGAACTGCCGAAAGCTGCCCAGCACCTGGAGCTTCGGCCAGTTCGGTTGAATGTAGTCGCGGAACGTCTTGTCCTGGTCGAGGATGATGAAGATCACGGCCTTCTTCGACACGCGGTCCATGGCGTCGGCGTGCTCGTGCTGGATCTTCCAGAGCGCCCGGGCGATCGTGTTGGTGCCACCCCAGGCCTGCAAGTAGACCGGCCCCGGCTCGTTGTCCAACAGCACCTCGACGATCCGATCGGAACCCGGCGTGTCGCGGCTCATATCGCCCACGTTGGCCACGTTGCCGGTGTAGACCAGTTTCCGCAGCGCATCGGCGGTCGGAAAGCCCTCGGCGTGTTTCGAGAGCCGTGGATAGACCTTCTCGTAGAGGTCGATCTGGTTGTCGAGCCAGACCTCGTCGGCCCAGCCGTGCGCGCGGATGTTCTTGCCGTCGCCCTTCCAGTGGAACTTCGAGCTGCAGTGGATGATGCCTTCGATGTCCCACTCGTTGGCATACATCAGGAAACGGACCATCGAACAGCGGTCGTCGATCTCGCCGTCGGTGGTGGCGATGATCCGCGGGCGCGTGCCGGGCGGAGGCGTGGGTACCTTCAGGCCGACGATGGCGGCGTCGCTCGGGGCGCCGCTGGCCACCGCGTTGGCAGTCTTCGTCAACGCCTCGGGCACGGCCGCCGCAAAGTCCGGCACGGCATCGGCGGCCGTTTGAATTTGCCGAACCGCCTTCAGGCTCAACGCCCCTTCGGTTCCCGTACGGCTGCCGAAGATCTGCACGGCGTGCAACTGCCCGCGAAACTGACGGTCCATGCCGTGGCTGTGCAGCGTGCGGTTATAGTTGCCGATGCTCAGCGGCCCGCTGCCGCTGTCGGTCGCTCCGGCGGCGTAGGAGTTCGTGCGATCGACCACCGCCGGTGTCTTCGGATCGCCAAAATACCAGACGACGTTGTCCGACCGCCGCGTGCCGTCATATGTGACGGCGAAGAAGACCCACTTGCCCACGGCGAGCTTTCCGGCCGAGGAGTCGTTCTTGGCCCGATCCGGCCACTGGTTGACCGCCAGCCGCAGCCGGCCATTGTCGTAGTGTACCAAGTCGAAGCCGGCCCGATTGTAGTTCAGGTTACACGCGATCCGATTCCCGCCGGGCCCGTTCCGCAGACTGATTGGCCGGGCCCAACCGCAGATGGTCAACGACCGCAGCCCCTCGAGTTCCCGCATCGGTCCCCCGCCCGGTCCCACGGCGGCCCAACCCCAGGGGTCGCCGGCGGGGAGGTTGAGCGTGCCGTCGTCACGTTGCGTGAGGTTGCCTTGGAGCTTCAGCGGCGATTGGCCGCTCTTGACGGCGACACGAACCAGCGGCTTGCCCGAATCGGCCTGCGGGTTGGCCGCTGCGGGCAACGCAACCGCGGCAATTGCCACGAAGAACACGATAAGCACGATAAGGGCCTTTTGAGACATGAGCACTCCTCCCGTGGCTGCGATGGCGAAATCGTGGGGCGAAACGTCGTATAGGGGAATTCTCGCCGATCCGCCCCGGCGAGTCAAACAGGGCTTGTGCCGATTGCCTTGTGTCGCCGGAGGCGGTATTATTCCGGGCGGACAAAGGAGTCGAAACTGCCATGCACATCGCCAACATCCTCCACGCCGTCGATACCCACGTCTGCGGCGAGCCGGGCCGTGTGATCGTCGGCGGGGTGCTCGACGTGCCGGGGGCGACGATGTTCGAGAAGGCGGTCTACCTGCAAGAGCACGCCGACCATATCCGCAAGCGGATGCTCCGCGAGCCGCGAGGGTATCCGGCAGCCAACTGCAATCTGATCCTGCCGCCGACGCATCCCGATGCGGTGGCCGGCTACGTGATCATGGAGCAGGTCGAGTATCCGGCCATGTCGGGCACCAACACCATCGCCGTGGCCACCGTGCTGCTCGAGACCGGCATGGTGCCGTCGCAGGAGCCGGTGACCGAGTTGATGCTCGAATCGCCGGCCGGGCTGATCGGCGTGCGGGCGGACGTGCGCGACGGGAAGGTGACCGGCGTGACGTTCGAGAACGTGCCGGCCTTTGCCGTCGCGTTGGACACAGTAGTCGACGTGCCCGAACTCGGTCGCGTCACCGTCGACGTGGCCTACGGCGGGATGTACTACGTGATCGCCGACGCGGAACAACTCGGCCTACGGCTAGAGCCGGAACAAGCCGGCGAAATCGCACGCGTCGGCGAGATGATCAAAACGGCCACGATCGAGCAACTCGACACGCCGGTGCATCCGGAAAACCCCGGCATCCGCGGCGTGACCATCGGCCAGCTTTCCGCCCCGGCGGAATCCTCCCATGCCGATCGCAAGAACGCGGTGGTCGTCTCCACCGGCAAGCTCGACTGGCAACGCCCGTCAACCTGGACCGGCGTGCTCGACCGCTCCCCCTGCGGCACCGGCACCTGCGCCAAGATGGCCACGCTTTGGGCGCGAGGCAAACTCCCGCTCAATCAGGACTTCATCCACCAAGGCGTTTTGGGCACGATCTTCACCGGCCGGCTGATCCGCGAGACCCAAGTCGGCGACGTGCCGGCCGTCATCCCCACCATCACCGGCACCGCCTGGATCACGGGAATGGCCCAGTACGTGCTTGACCCGGGCGATCCGTTTCCGGAAGGTTACACGGTGGGAGACTTGTGGGGCTGAGCGGCAGTGCAGACCTGCGCATCGCCTTGTACGACGGGGGTCGATCCTGGCCAAACAGATTGCCGGCAGGTTTCACGGGAATGGCCAATTAACTCCACGGCTCCACGCCCCGCCGCGAGGCGCCCAGCCCTTGCCATTCTTCGGCGATCAGCCAGAACATCTCCTTGATGATCTCTTTCAGGGCATCGCAGTACGGCGAAGGCCCCAGCGGCGTGCCGGCGGCGAGTGCTTCCGCGCGGCAGTCGCCGGCACACCAATAGCGAAAGGCACACGCCCGACACTCCGGCATTGCTTCCAATCGGTATCGCTCGCGCAGCGCCCCGAGCACGGCCGAGTCGTCCAGGAGCGTCGCCAGCGGCGTGGTGCGTACGTCGCCGCAACGGCAGTCGCCGCGGCGGTGGTTCGGGCATGGGTAGATGCTCCCGTCGGCGTCCACGAAGAGACACCGCCGGCCGACGCCGCAGTTGCCGCGCAGCCGGCTATAGCGGCACGCCGTCATCAGGATCGAGAAGAAATCTCGGTGCAGCATCTGCGTCAACTCGGGCCGACGCCGGAGAATCTCGACCAACTGCCGAAAGCACGACGCCAAGTCCGGCGACTGATCGGCGTGGCCGCCACCCAGGCCGAGCCGCCGCAGCGGAATAAACCGTACTTCCTGTGCGCCGATCCTCGTGGCCAGGTCGAGGTACGGCTCGAACTGCGCCTCGCAGCCGCGCGTCATGACCATCGAAAGCACCGTATGCACGCCGGCGTCGACGAGACGTTCGACCGTCGAAACGGCCCGCTCGAACACACCCTTGCCGCGCAACGCGTCGTGATGATCTGCCGACGGACCATCCAGAGAGACCTGCACGGTGGTCTTCGTCTTGGCCAGCTCGCCCGCTGTCCCGTCGCCGAGCAGCGTCCCGTTGGTCGAGACGAGCATCTCGCCGGCGAAAAGCCCCCGGGCACCGTGCAGCGTCTCCAGGAGCCGCGGTTGGTCGAGAAAGGGCTCGCCTCCGAGCACGATGAACGTGGCGTCGGAGCCGAATGCGCCCGCACCGGCCTCTATCCAACGCACCAGATCGGCGACGGGCACTTCGCGCTGCTGTGACCGCGGGTTGTAGCACCACGGACAGCGGAGGTTGCAGCGGTTGGTGGTATTGAAGGTCAGGTTCGACATCTTCAGGGGATCGGGCGGCGGCACAGCCGGCGATGGCGGCGAGCCGAGGATGCCGCGGCCGGCCAGGGCCTCGACGACCGGCAGCACTTGCTCCGCCGCCGCTTCAGCCGACGTGCCCCGCCGGTGGCCGTACTCCCGGAGGACCTCCGCCACGCGCCGCTTTCCGGAAAAGTCTTCGATCGCTTCGGCGGCCTCGGCATCCAGCACCAGCCATTGGCCGAGATCTCCCCACACGAACAGATGCTTGCCGCCGCGCTCTTCGTGCAACGAGGGCGTGCGACTCTCGAAGCTGTCACTTGGATGAATCACAGGGTTGAGTGTCCCTCAGGTCTCTTCCACAAGGCAAACGCCGACAGAACGACCGCGGCCGATGCCAACGCACTCCAGGCCCATCGCGACACAGGATCGCCGATCCGATGGACCTGCGACAGCCCATTGTAGGCCACGTGCAACTGAAACGCATATCCCCATCCGCCGCCTCGAAGCACGAGCAGGCAGGCGAGCAGTGAAAGCAGGCCTGCACCGAGCGCCCCGCCGGCAGGTAGATGCAGCGCCGCAAACAACAAGCTGCATGCGACCACTGCGCCGACGGCGGAAAGACCGCGGCAGAGGTGATCCAGCAGCACACCGCGGAAATAGAACTCCTCGATCAAAGGCACCAGCAAGAGCAAGTGAAACGTTCTCGCGCCCGGCGCCGCGCGGCCAGCCTGCGGCCACAGCGGCGCGTAGGCCGAGACCGCCAACAGCGCAACCAACGCCTTGCATGCCCGACGTTGCGACACGTCCTTCTGCTGTTGGACGCGCTCGACCGCTCGTCGACGCCGCGCCGGGCTCAGTAGTTTCCCTCCATGGCTTCCTTGAGGATCGCCTTATCCAGTTCGGCTTCAGCGAGCAGCTTCTTCAACCGCTTGTTCTCCTGCTCCAACGCCTTCAGCCGCTTGGCCTCTTCGGCCTTCATGCCCCCATATTGGTTCCGCCAACGATGGAACGTCTGCTCGCTGATCTGAAGCGTCTGCACGACTTGGCCGATCGTCTTCTCGGCCGCCAGCATCGTATCCGCTTCACGCAGCTTGCGGATAATCTGTTCCGGCGTGTGACGCTTTCCTTGTCGCTTCTTCATCAAGAGTCTCCTTCAGCGCCCGGGCCACCGGCGGAAGCGCGGTCATCGCCAGTCGAATGCCCCACGCTGGCCAGTCTTGTTCAACAAGCGATCTCGCCTCGTCTATCGACTGAACGTCGTCGATACAGACGGTCAGCCACGGCGTCGCGAGTTTCGGCAGGAATTCACGCCGCTTCCTGGCGACGAGATCGAGGTCCGTAGGCCCTTCTCTCTGGAATCCGTCACGCCAGACGACGTTTGCCGCGTTGAGCAGGTCTCGCCCCGCGTCGCCAGTGGCTGAGACGGCGACGGCCATCGAAGCATCCCGGAAGGCCTCTCGTGACAAGGACGCTAGCCGCCAAGTCTTCCCCTGGCCGCTCTCCCCTGACAGAACACACACAAAGCTGTCCTCGGGTGGACACATGGCCGAACGCACGTCATGTTGGTCGGAGTACCGCCATCGGGTCTGGACGTAGTGCCCAGTTGCCTTAAGGACAGCAGCACGAGCTCCTGCCCAATCGCAGAGCGCCCGGTGGTTAAGCCCTGCTTTGGCCAGCACCTCGTGTGGAGTGAGTTCCGCATGGCCTGCCGCGGCCAGTTCCAGCAGGGCTGCGCACAGTTCACGACGTTTTGGCTCGACCTGTTCGCGGTACTCCACGAGCGGTAGCAAGATCGCGTCTACGTCGCGGATCAGTTTCTCGGCCGTCCGGTCCCCGTGGAGTTCGAATCGACCGAGAAGATACCAGAGCTTTCGCGCACATTCGGGTTCCGTATGCTGCGCGATGTCGCCGTGCGTCCGCAATTCCCGCAAGATGTACTGGAACAACCCCCGCTTCGTTCGTTTACCGTCTGGAAAGAACTTGATTGATTCCACGTCATCCAATGCCGCCAGAGGATCATCAGGAACTTGCCTATCATGCAGTTCCCTGAAGAACCGTTCTGCCGTGTTCCATCTTCCTCTGTGCCCTTCCGTCACGAAGCGGAACTCTGTTTCCGATTCCCCTGCTGGCAACTCGACGGCCCGGTAGAGATCCGGAGAGACTTTGGAGATGACCTTACGGAGAGACCACGCACCGGCGTCGCTCTTCGATTTCCATTGTTCGACAATGTGACTCTTCGCAGACTCAATCTGAGTGTCACCACCTCCGCCCGATGGCTCAATCACGAGCCGGGCTTCCGCCCATTCGTTGCCATCGGTCGGCGTGTTCAGTTGGATCTTCCCGGCCCAGTATGCTGTGCCCAGCAACTGGTACAAAACGCCGTACATTGTGGCAGAACCACCAGGCTGCGGCATCGGCGACTCCCCGTGAACTTGGCTGAGAGAATGCGGAGGTAGCGAACCTCCAGTCAGTGGATACCGACCATGCTTCGACAACCGCCTCGGCCAGAATCGGTGCCAGAACACCTGTTTCGCCTTGGCGCGAAGAAACCAACGTAGGGAAGCATCGAAAACGCGCCAGAATCGATGTCTGAGGGCACCCTGCCGCCGCCTTCGACCATCGCGCCGCTGAACCCGGATTCGCTGTCCGGTAGTCCGGGGCTATCGAACAAGACGCCGACATGTCTGGTTCATCCACCGCGAGGAGGTCTACCGCCACGACGAGGCTGACAGAGGGAAGGCGGAGTTGACCACGTCGAAGAACCGCAACGAGGTGGCGAGGAACTACCGCCTGGAACGGGACGCGCCAACGACGACGTTTCGCACCCCCGCAATAGAGTGGGAGGCCCGCGTACGGCGGCAAAACGCTGTCAATGGGCTGAAAGGTGGCCCAGGCGCCCAATTCGAGACGCGAGGTGCCGCAGGCCGGCTACAGGCAGTCCAAACGGCGCCAGAATCGATTTCTGAGGCAAGGGCACCGGCTGAGATTGCCGCATCAGCATGAAAGTGAAGAGACCGATCACTGCCAAGGATCACTGCCAAGGATCACCGCCGTCGCCGCCAGCCCAGGATGCCTCTGAAGCCCGGAGGCGGCCTTGGCGCAATCGAAAGGGCGTAGCAACGCTGTTTGTCTCACGGAAGCCCCAAGGGGTGTCTGGACACCTATTTCGGCTCGGCGCGAATCCAACAAGGGCTACGCCCAGCCAAATCGCGCCAGAATCGATGTCTCGGGGTGGGGCTGAGGCCGCTCTCGTCCGTCGGGCCTTTGAACTCGAGACTGCGGCCCGTGCTCACTCCGCCGGAACTTGGGCCACGCGGAAGCCGAAGTCGTTGACCCGGTAGCCGGGCTCGAGGGGGTTGCGGACCGCCGAACGCAAGCTCTGCGCGCGGCTGTCCCAGCCCCCGCCACGCAACACGCGGTCGTGGCCTGTGATCGGCCCGAAGGGGTCGTTCAGAGGCGACTTGACGTAGTAGGTCGGTTCGTACCAGTCCGAGCACCATTCCCACACATTACCGTGCATGTCGTACAGGCCGAAGTCATTGGGGCGGAAACCGCCAACCGGCGACGTGAACGCATAGCCGTCACTCGACGTGATCGCCCAAACCGCCGACGGCCATTTCGGCTTCAGCGAAGCATCCGCCACGTTCCCGACTTTCGCCAGGCCTTCGAGGTCGTCCCCGTGATAGAAGCGTGTTGTCGTTCCCGCACGACATGCGTACTCCCATTCCGCCTCCGTCGGCAAGCGATACGTCCGACCTTCCTTCTGGCTCAGCCAACCGCAAAACGCCACCGCGTCGTTCCAGCTCACGTTCGCTACCGGGTGCCGATCGGTCTGCGTGAAACCGAGGTTCCGCCACGTGTACTTCGGATCACGGCCAAAGTTGCCTTCCGCTTCATTCCACCCCCACCCGCCCTCTCCGTCTTTCTCTGCGTCCGTCTTGAAGCCCGTGTCGGTCACGAATTGACGGAAGTCCCCTACCGTTACCTCATACATACCCAGGTAGAACGGCTTGGTGATCCGGACCCGATGTTGTGTCTCGTCGTCGTCGCGGTCTTCCTCGCCCTCCGGACTCCCCATCACGAACTCCCCCGTCGGGATCCGCACCAGCTTCATGCCGATCGAGTTGGTGATGACCTTGTCGGTAGGAAAGGCCGCCTGCTTCTCCGCGGGAGGCACTCCCCCGTCGGTCCCTTTGCCGCAACCTCCGGCCAAGAAGGCGAGCACCACCACCGGCCAGATCGCAGACTTCCGCATGGCAAACCTCCTCCCCGAGATTACCCTTGCCCCACGCCGGCCAGTCTGCCACACCTCGCGGCCGCGGGAGAAGATCGACCCGCACCTATGCCGGCGTCAACGGCGACGTTGCCACCAGATCAGGCCGGCCGCGGCCGCGCAGGCCAGCAGGGCGATGTTGCCGGGCTCGGGGATGCTGGCGACGCGGAAGCCGTCAACGCTGGCATCGCTCGTCGGCCTGGCGTAGATGTAGCGGGACGAGGCGCGGAGAAAAAAGGCGTCCCTGGCAAACCCCGTGCCCCGCTCGACACGAAACTCGTCGACGAGAGTCTCGATCCACTCCCACACGTTGCCGCCCTGATCGAATGTGCCGTAGGGACTACCGGAGTTCTCCCACTCACCCACTTCAGTTCGATAGTATGGGTGGTCGATTCCATACCTTCCACCACTGGTGTGATCACCGTTGTAGGTCGCGTAGTTGCCCGGGTCGGTTACGCCGTCGGCGAAGGGAACGTTGGCTCTGCTCAACTCGCCGGCGTCGTCGACGTAGCCCGGCGCGATGCTGCTACTGGTCGGATAGTCGTAGTAGCCACTCCTGACCGGGGTGTAGTACGCCGCCTTGTACCACTCGTCCTCGGTCGGGATGACGTACACGGTGCCGTAGGTGCCAATCAGTGCATCCATTTCTGGAGAGTCGTGGGCCGTGACGCCCGAATAGTCGCTGGCGTCTTTCTCGCCCCAGCCAGCAGCAGAATGCGTATCGTACGCGCCCTGGCGGATGTCTCCCGAGGTCAACCAGTTGGCGAACATCGCCGCGTCGTACCACGTGACATAGTTGACCGGGCGGTTCGCAAAGTCGCCCGCCACTCGATACCGGTAAGGGTCGCCGGCTGTCCCGCTGCCGTCGTAACGCTCGATCTTGCACCCATATTGGCCCGACCACATCATCGTGTTGAACAAACCGTACGCATCGACACCGCCTACCGCGTTGAGGAACTCGGTGTACTGCCCCGCGGTCACCTCGTAGGTGCCGATGCTGTACGCATAGTCCACTGTGCCGTAGCCTGTGTCGTCAGCGGCGTTGCCGGGATTGCCAACCGGGACCATCTCCATTACGATCTCGGCAGATGCAGCGCTTGCGGAGAAAGCCAACGCGAAGAATGCTGTGAAACGAAACATGGTAGTGCCTCGCTGTGAGCTTCTGGTGGTGAGAATGTCCAAACGCGATGGCCGCTTGCGTCTTCGCCAGCCGTAGGTCGCCAGCCCTGCAGCGCTCACGCCCAACAGGATGAGTGTGGAGGGCTCGGGGATCGGCTCAAATCGAATGTCGTCGAACGTGTCGTTCTGGCCGTTGTGGACCGGCTCGAACAGATCGACGCGGGCGATGCCGTCGGCCGACTCGAACCCGGCGAACGTCGCCTGGCTGCCGGTGGGCATCGAGGCAACGATGGTCCCCATCGACTCCAAACTGCGGTCAAAGGCGGTCAACTCCCACGTGGCCCGGGAACCGGAGGAGAGCAACAGCCCGAAACGCTTCACCGGTACATCGAAATCGAACTGAAGGTGCGTCACCATTGTGCCAGTCGTCTTCATGGCGGGATCGCCGGACGCCCCGGGGATATTCGAGAAGAAGGTCGCCAGGCCATTTCGCGTTTGTATGTAGCCGTCGTTGTGGATGTTGCTGACCGTCATCCCCTCGTACGAGAAACTCCCTCGGATGCCGAAGCATGGCGGGCCGAACTCGACGAGTGTCTCCTGACCGGAGAAGTCACTTCGCCCGATCCGCGCGATCGTCCCTGCCGAGAGAAACGCATCGCTGCAAAGCAGCATCACCAACGCCGCCAGGCAACTCGTGAAACGAAACATCGTCGTGCCTCCTTAGAAATCGAATCTCGATTCAATGACCCATCAACGGACGGACAATCCCCGTCTTCAAAACCAATGGGAACCTGACCCGCAACCGCACGGATCACTTCGACACGCCAGACGATCATCACGGGCGAAACCGCAACGTCAGATTGCGTGTCGGGAAAGCTGCCTCGTCGGGGAGTTATCGTGCCTCAAGCAGATACTCGTGAACTCGGAACGCCTGTTACGTTACCATCGCCGTGGGCGGTGGTCAACGAAATTCTGGGGGCGTGGGGTGGATTTCAGGAATCGGCCCCAGCGGAGGGGTGAACAAGCAGCCGGGCCAGGAATCGGGCAAGTCTGATTCTCGCCATCGGGCCAACACGGGACAGCCAGGACGCCCTGTCCGCCGCTTTCGTCCGTCAGGCCCCTTATCGCGGGTTTGCCGCCCGGTGGATCATGCCATTGGGGGACAGTGTGGTGTCCATTGCCCGGGGCGGCGTCGCCTGGAGAACCGGATCGACTCGCTGCCACGAAGGCCCGGCTTTGGTAACGGCGTAACCTACCGCCAGGCGTCGAAGGTCTCCAGTCGTTCGTCCTCGGCTGTCCGCCTTGTGGCCGGCGGCGGAACTGAAGGAGTACTGCGAATTCAAGGCCGCTCTGGACGGCAATTCGTTGCCGGCGATCGTGAAGCGCTCGCACACGGAAGTTTGCAGAATTGGCAGGTTCTCGTCATAATTGAAATCTGACGATAGATGCACGGTCTTGAGTCTGGACAGCCGGCCTGCGGAGCACCGACTTGAGGAAGGTGAGGTTTATGCAGCACCGAAGGGCTTCGGCCGCAAATGGCAGGCGGTCGCAGCGAAAGTTGGCCCGAGGCAAAGCGAAGCTCGGGCGGCCGGACCGTCTGGGTTTCGAGTTTCTGGAACCGCGGCTGCTGCTCGAAGGCCTGCTCATCAGCGAGTTGATGGCCGTCAACGACAGCGTCCTGGCCGATGGAAACGGCGAGTTCGAGGATTGGATCGAGATCTACAATCCGACCGACCAGACGATCGACCTTGACGGCTGGTATCTGACCGACAACGTGGCCGATCCGACGCAATGGCGCTTCCCGGCAATCGCGCTTGCGGCGGAAGAGCATCTCGTGGTCTTCGCTTCCGAGAAGGACCGAACCGATCCCCGCTACGCGCTACACACGAACTTCCGGCTCGACGGCGAAGGCGAGTATCTGGCCCTCGTTCAACCCGACGGCGCGACCGCCGCGCACGAGTATACGCCGGCCTATCCGGCCCAGACGTCGGACGTCTCCTACGGGATCAGCGACGATGCCACGGCGTTTTCCGTGCCCGACGGCGACGCGCTGAGCTACCACGTTCCCACCGCGGACGACGCCGTGTCGGAGCCCGACTGGATGTTTCCCGAGTTCGACGATTCCCAGTGGTCGGCGTACTCCAAGACCTCGGGCATCCTGATCGCCGAGGCGGGTACGGAGGACCCCGATTTCGTCGAGATCCAAAACGTCTCCGACCGGGCGATCAACACCGACGGCTGGGTCGTGGCGGCCAACATCGGTACGACCGGCAGCGTCAACCAGGTGCATTCGGTTTACTGGGAGCTTCCCGCGGTCATCGCCGGCGGGCAGGTGCTCTATCAAGACGACGACCCGGCAGAGCTCGACAGCTACTGGGGCAGTCCGATCAACTGGCGGACCGCCGGCTACGGCTGGGTGATGATCGTCGACGACTTCGGTAACGTGGCCGACTTCGTCGCCTGGGGATACCCGGCCGATCAGATCACCTCGATGAACGTCACCGTCAACTCGCACCAGATCACGATTGGCGACGCCTGGAACGGTGATTCCGTGGCGGGCACCGGTTCTGCCGGCAACTCGCTGCAACGCCACGGCGATACGGATCACGATTCGGCCGCCGATTGGGCCTTCGTTGCGCCGCACTCGCCGCGGGAGGAGAATGCGGACCTGGTTACGCCGTTTGGCGCCGACCCGGCCATCGGATTCGGCTTCGACGTGGCGGCCACCGGGCTGGACGGCACGTTCTCGATCGACGTCGCCGAGTTGATGCACGGCCAGAACGCCTCGCTGTGGACGCGTGTTCCCTTCGAGGTCGACGACCCGGGTCTGACCGACGCGCTGCAGTTACACGTGCAATACAACGACGGCTTCGTGGCATATCTCAACGGCGTCGAGATCGCCGCCCGCAATGCGCCCGAGGTGCCCGGTTGGAACTCTGCCGCAACCGACGGGCGAACCGTGCCCGCATCGCAGCAAGTTGAGCGGATCGAGTTGGCCGAGTATTTTGGTGTGTTGCGCGCCGGGCGCAACGTATTGGCGGTCCACGGGTTGAACGCCGCGGCCGACGACGCCAACTTCCTCATCGCGGCCAGTTTGCTACAGTCAGGCAATCGCTTCTTCACCGACCCCACGCCCGGCACGGCGAACGGTGCGGGCTTCTCGGGCCTGGTCGCCGACACGGCCTTCAGCGTCGACCGCGGCTTCTACGACGCGCCCTTCGAGGTCGAGATCACAACCGACACCCCCAACGCACAGATCTACTATACGACCGACGGCAGCCTGCCGAGCGATATCGGCGGCACGTTCTACACCGATCCGATCCCCATCAACACCACGACCACGCTGCGGGCAATCGCGCTGAAGCAAGGCTACGCGCCCACCAACGTCGACACGCAGACGTACATCTTCCCCAACGCTGTGCTTCGGCAGTCCGGCAGCATGGGAGGGTTCGACTACACGCTCAGCCCCGCGATCCTCGGCGACCCGGTCTACGGCCCGTTGATGGAGCCGGCCTTGCAGGGCGTTCCTACCGTTTCAATCGTTACGCCGCAGTCGAGCCTGTTCGGATCGACCGGCATCTATGACCACCCACAGCACAAGGGAAAGGTCTGGGAGCGTGCCATTTCGCTGGAGTTGCTCAACCCGGGTGAGGACGCATTTCAATTCGACGCGGGCATACGCATCCAGGGGCGTGAGAGCCGGGCGTATACGAAGAAGAGTTTCCGGCTCTATTTTCGCGGCCAGTACGGCCCGGGACAGTTGGAGTATCCGTTGTTCGAGGATCACCCTTTCTCCGAAGGCGCCGTGGAACAGTTCGACCAACTGATCCTCCGTAGCGGCTCGCAGGACGGTTGGTTCCAAACCCGCATTCCCCCGGCCACCGCGCTCTACCTGCGAAACCGCTGGACGAACGACCTGGGGCTTTCCCTGGGGAATCCGGCCGCCCATGGGCGTTTCGTCCACGTCTTCCTCAATGGCGTCTACTGGGGGCAATATCACCTGCTGGAGCGAACCAACGCCCCGTTCTTCGCCTCTTACGAAGGCGGCGACAAAGACAACTACGACGTATTCAATGAGAGCGGGTTTCTCGACGGCGACGCCACCGCATGGAATCGAACCGTGGCCATTGCCAACGCCGGACTGGCCGATCCGACGAACTATCAACGCATCCAACAGTTCATCGACGTCGATCATTACATCCGCTACGCGATGGTCAACCACTACACGCTCTTCGTCGGTTGGTGGGCCGCGAACAACTATCTCTTCGGGCGGGAACGGACCGCGGGGCAGACGTGGAACTTCGTGCCCGTAGATTCCGACGGCGCGTATGGACAGTACCTCAGCCAGAATGCCTACACGGACTACACCGGCTACGGCGGACCGGGCGGCTTGTTTAGTCGCTTCATCCAGAATCCCGAGTTCCGCATCCGTTTCGCCGACGTTGCGCACCAATACCTCTTCAACGACGGCCCCATGACGCCCGGGCGGATCGATGCGCTGATTATGGCCGGGGCCGACGAGATGGCCACGTCGATTGTCGCCGAGTCCGCACGCTGGGGCGGAGGCGTCTACACGCGAGACACCCACTGGAAGAACACCCTCAACGGCCTGCGGACGAACTTCTTCCCGCGGCGGACCGCGGCGCTGATCCAACAATACGTCAGCCGGGGGCTCTACCCGAACACGGCAGCCCCCGCGTTCAATCGGCACGGAGGGAACGTGCCGTTCGGCTTCGAGTTGACCGTCGACGCCCCGCAGGGGACGATCTACTACACGCTCGACGGGTCCGATCCGCGGTTGACCGGCGGGGGCATTCTGGCGGGGGCTTTGGTGTTTGAGGGGGAGCCGATTACGCTGGGCGAGTCGACGGCCGTCAAGGCCAGGGCGTTGCACGGTGACGAGTGGTCGGCGATGAACGAGGCGACGTTTCTCGTCGAACGGCCGAACCCGCTTGTGATTACCGAGATCAACTACCATCCGTTCGATCCGACCGGCGAAGAATTGGCCGCGCAGCCGTCTGCCGATCCGTCGTTTCGGGCCGGCGACTTCGAGTTCGTCGAGTTGCAGAATACGGGTGGCGAGCCGCTCGACTTGACCGGCGTGTATTTCGCCGACGGGATCGACTTTCAGTTTACCGACGGTGCCACGCTCTCCGCCGGTGAGTACGTGGTTGTGGCGCGAAATCTCGATGCGTTTGAGGCCCGTTATGGCGGCGGGATCGACGTGGCCGGCGTCTACGTCGGCAAACTGCAAGACGGCGGTGAGCGTATTCGGCTGAGTACGCAATTGGACGAGGTGATCGCCGAGTTCCGCTACGGCGATGAAGATCGATGGCCCGGCCGGGCCGACGGCAAAGGGGCTGCGCTCGAGTTGATCGACCCGGCGGGCGTGCCGGACGATTCCGCCTTGCGCGCCGCGTACCTGAACGACGGCGACAACTGGCACTCCAGCATCGCCTTCGGCGGCACGCCCGGCGCGGAGCCGGCGGCCGATCCGGGCATCGTGGTCAACGAAGTGCTCACGCACACCGACCCGCCGCTGTTGGACGCGATCGAATTGCACAACACGACCGGCCGGCAAGTCGACGTCGGCGGCTGGTACTTGAGCGACTCCTGGGGTTGGGCGTCCGATCCGCGCGGTGGTGACTATCGCAAGTTTCGCATCCCCGACGACACGCCGATCGCCGCGGGCGGATACCTCGTTTTCGACGAACGCGATTTCAACCCCAACGGCCTCTGGAACCCCAACGCCGGGCCGCGAGCCGACTGGGAGTTCGCGTTGGGCGGAGCTTCCGGCGACGACGTCTGGCTGATGGAGGCCGACGCCACCGGCCGGTTGACGCGCTTTGCCGACCACGCAGAGTTTCCTGCGGCCGCCGCCGGCGAGTCGTTCGGCCGCTATCCCAACGCCACCGGCGACCTGGCCCCGATGCGGCAACGCACGTTCGGCGACGTGAACGCCCAGCCACGAGTCGGCCCGGTCGTGATTAGCGAAGTCATGTACCATCCGCCAGCCGGCGGCGACGAGTTCATCGAGTTGCTCAATCCGACTGGCACGTCCGTTTCGCTGTTTGACCCGGCGCGTCCGAACAACACGTGGCGGATCGCCGGCGTTGATTTCCAGTTTCCCGCCGGCGTGGTGATACCTCCCGGCGGCGTGGTGTTGGTGGTGCCGACGGCGCCGGCCGCGTTTCGCGAGAAGTACTCTGTGGCGTCCGACGTGCAGATCTTCGGGCCTTACGCGGGCGCGCTGAACAACGCCGGCGAGCGGCTGCGGCTGCTGAGGCCCGACGAACCGACGCTCGACGGCGTGCCGTGGGTGACCGTCGACGAGGCCGACTACCGGCCCGACGGCGAGTGGCCGATCGAGGCCGACGGCGTTGGAAGGTCGCTCGCCCGGCTGGACGCCGTGCTGTGGGGGCATTACGCCAATGCGTGGCAAGCGTCGGTGCCCGCGCCGGGCAGTGCGTCATTGTCCACGGGTCCGGAAGTGACCGGCCGCTGGGTCTTCTACAACAACTCGGCCCACGACGGCTCCGACGCGGCCGCCAACGCACAAGACGGCGCCGCGATCGCCACCGACAAGACGCCTCTGCTGGACGGTCAGGTCGCCACGTCGGCCAACTACACCAGCTACGCCGGCGGTCTCAACGGCGTCATCGTCGATCTGGCCGGATTGGCCGAGGGCACAACGCCGGGCGTCGACGATTTCGCCTTCCGCGTCGGCAACGACAACCGCCCGGACGCCTGGCCGCTCGCTCCTCAGCCGGCGGTGACCGTTCGCCCGGGTGAAGGCGCAGACGGCGCCGATCGCGTGACGATCGTCTGGGAAGACGGCGCGATCCGCAATCGGTGGCTGCAGGTCACCGTGCTCGCCGACCGCCTGGGACGACTCGAAGACGACGTCTTCTACTTCGGCAATGCAGTGGGTGAGGCAGGCAACCAACCGGGCAACACGCAGGTCACCGCCACTGATCTATTGCTGGCCCGAAACAATCCCCGCAACTTCCTCGACCCGGCCGGCGTCGACTTCCCCTACGACTACAACCGTGACCAACGCGTAAACGCCACGGATGTGCTCTTGGCGCGGAACAACCAGACGAACTTCCTGACAGCGTTGAAACTGATCGATTTGTCCGGCGAGGCAATGGAGGAGGATATCGTGCCGTCGCTACCGGCATCTGAAGCGGCGCTTTGGCTTCGCGAGTACGTCCCGCCGAGCATGGGTTCCCAGTCGTCCAAGCGGCCAGACACAACGGCCGACGCCGTGGAGAAACTGTTGATGTCGTATTGGCCGTAGTCTGAGTTGCGCGGCCTTTCAAACTCGAAGGCCCGATCGTCCCGAAGGGACGCCTCTGAACACCCGTTTACGCTCCCCAGGCGGCCTCAGGACGCGATGGAAGCCGGCGAGAGCATGATTCTCCCTCTGACACGGGCCGCGGCTTTGAGACCTCTGGTGGCGTCTGAGAGCCAGGGCGCGAGGCTTGTCAATCCACACCAGCCGTAAAGCGGCTTTTTTGCCAGGAAGCCCGACGGGTATCAGGACACCGGTTCGTCGTTGGCCCGCTTTGACGTGGGCATTGACCCCACGAGAAACGCGCCAGAATCGATGTTTCGAGGTAAGCGTCCGTCAGATCCATGCTTGACGGCCCGAGTATCCTGGAGGTTTTGCG
>CAYYNP010000048.1:0-42159 GCA_964472545.1 uncultured Planctomycetaceae bacterium
GTGGCTGGGGCAAAGCGCAGCGGTGCCCCTGGCTGCCAGCCCTTTCACAGCCCGAGAATCGCTGGGGCACCGCGGCGCTTTGCCCCAGCCACCCACAAGATAAGCTGCAAGGCGGCACTAGCGGTCGAACCGCCCCGTCCGCTCGCCCGTATTGCATGCAGGGGAAGCTCCCCCGTCGGTGGGGATGCGAGGAAAATCGGGCGGTTTTGATACTTCATTCCGACTTTCCGGTCAATTAGACTAGAAGATACTTGTCGGGCTCATTCCTTTTCGAGCCACAACTGCGTTAAGATGGGGATGCTTGCTGAAGTCTACCGGCAAGACGTCCGGAGGATTGCCTTGTCCGCGATTGCGCCGCGATCAACAGCGGGGGCGATATGCCACCTGCTCGTGTGGAGCTGTCTGGCCGTTGGCCAAGACGGTCCCACGACCGCTGCGCCGCGTTCGGATCCGGCCTCCCCGCCGGGCGAACCCTCCCGAGTTGCCGAGTCCTCGCTGCCGATCTACTATCTGAAGAACGAGGACGGCAAGTTGGTGGCCGTGCCGGGGGTGGGTTGGAAGTTCTCCGATTTCGAGGCGGCCTGGAAGATCTATCGCGGGATCGCGCAGCAGAACGAACCGCCGCGATACACCGTGCAGCGAATGCGGGCGACCGGTACGGTGGCCGGCCGACACGCCGAGTTGAACGTCGTGGTCGAAGTCGTCGTGCGCGGGGCCCAATGGGTCAGCGTTCCCTTGCGACTCGACGAAGCCCTCCTGCAAGACGTTCAGTACACCGGCCCGGGCAAACAGGTGCTCTCGACCAACGGCGCCGGGCAGGGATATCTGAGTTGGATTCAATGTCCGACCGGCGCGGAACACCAGCACCAACTCACCTTGAAGGTCTTGGTGCCGCTCAGCGATCTGGCGGGCAAGTCCCGCATGAAGTTGCTGGTGCCGCGTGCTGCGGTGTCGGAGGTGGTGCTCGAGGTGCCGCTGGCCGACGCCGTGGGCGAAGTGGCGGAACCCGCCATTCTCGAAACCCCGGCCGCCGGCAACGGCAAGACCGTCTTCACGGTCCGTGGCGGAGGCGGCAGCATCGATCTGAGCTGGCGCGCGGACGACGGCCGGCGCGTCGAGCCGTCGCCCGTGCTCCAAGTCGATCAAGAGGTCCTGGTGCGGGTCGACAGCCAGAGGGTCGACACCGAGGCGGTGCTCTCGATCACCAGTCACGGTGCGCCGTTCGATCGGTTTCGGGTCGGCCTCCCGCCTGGGGCCGCCCCGGTGCTCGACGCCGGCGAGGGCTACAGCCTGACGCAGGACGGTTTGCCGCCGGACGAAGTCGAGGTCGTGCTTCAAGAAAAGACCAAAGGGCCGGTCGAAGTCCGGCTGGTAACGCGGCGTCCACACGACTTGGCCCAACCGGACGCGTGGTTCGAGTTGGCCGGTTTCGAGGTTGCGACCGCGGCGCGGCAGAGCGGGCAGATCGCCTTGGCGGCGGTCGGTCAGTGGCAGGTGCAATGGCGAGTCGGCGGCGGCATCCGGCAGATTGAACTGGATCAACTGCGTGAATCGCTGCGTCATAAGAGCACGGTAGCCGGGTTCTCATGCGTGGCGCAGGGTTGTTCCCTATCGGCACGGCTGGTACCGCGGGTCTCACGGATCGGCGTCGAGCCGGTTTACCTGCTGCTGGTCGAAGAAGACGAGGTCCGTCTGGAAGCGGCGTTGCCGTACACGATTCGCGGGGCCAAGGCCTCCCAGTTCGAGATCGCCCTGCCCGGCTGGACGTACGACCGTGCGGAACCGGAAACCCAAATCGACGTCGACCAGGTCAAGATGATCGAAACCGACGTGGTTTCCATTCCCCTGCGGCAGCCGTCGGCCAGCGCGACAAAACTCGAGGTCTATGCGCGAAAGGCGATCCCCGAGGGGGCCACGTCGGTCATGCTGGCGTTGCCGCAGCCTCGGGCCGATTCGGCCGGCCCGGCAACGGTGGTCGTAGTGCCGGCCGACAACGTGCAGTTGATCCCCGACGACAAGCGGACGGCCGGTCTGATCCGACAGCGCATCGCCTCTTCCGGCCGTTTGACCGACCGGCAGAAGAAGTTGGCCGCCGCCGCGCAGCAGAGCCCGTGGTACTACCAGGCCGACGAAGCCCAGGCCGTGTTCGCTGCGGCGTTTAGCGTGTTGCCGCAATCGATCACCGCCACGGTCAACACTCGGGTGAACCTGGACCGCCCGGCGCCGACTGTAACGCAGGAACTGCGCTACGCGATCGAGCACGTAGCAACCGACCATCTGATCGTCGAGATGCCGCGAGAGTTGGCCGCGTGGGAAGGCCTGCAAATCAAGCACAGGGACCACGTCTGCGCGGCGACGCTTCCCGTCGGCGAAGAAGATCCGCAGGATACGGCATTGCCGTTGCGTCGGCGGATCGATCTGGGCGACGCGCGGATCGGCCCCTGCACCGTAACGGTGACGTTTCCCCTTCCGCCGGTTGCGTCACCTTCCGAAACGGCGACATCGCTCGAGGTGCCGTTGGCGATGCCGTTGGACGAGCATTTCACCGCCGAAGCGCAAAGCAATCGGCTCGACGGCCGCACGTCGCCAGGGATCCGTCTCGAATCGCCCGGCGAGCCGTGGGCCGTTGTGCAAAACGTCGGCTCCTCGTCGGAGCAGACTGGGCGGCTGCAACTGGCCACCGACCGGCGGACGCAACGAGTCCGATTGTCGCTGGTCGCGCAGAACAACCACACTGCGGCCGAGAAGACGACGAAAGTCGAGCAGGCGTGGGTGCGGACCTGGCTCACGCACGATTCGCGTCAAGATCGGGTCGTCTTCCGCTTCACGACCGACCACGAGCAGTTGGCGCTGGTGGTTCCCGCCGGGGCCGCCGTGGGGCAAACCGAAGTCTGGCTCGACGGCCGACAAGTTCCCGCCAGGCTGCGGGAGGACGGCCGGTTGGCCGTATCGTTGCCGGGCGGAACGAGGCAACGCGGGTACCGGCTGGAGTTGTGGGTGCCTTATGCCCAGCCGCGTCCTCGCTCGGGACGCCTCTCGCTGGAAATCCCTCAACTCGGCGAAGACGTCTGGGTCCGGCAGATGTACTGGCAACTCGTGCTGCCGAAAACCGAACACCTGGTCGCCGCGCCGCAGGGTTTCACCAACGAATCGCGCTGGGCCTGGCAAGGGTTCTTCTGGGGACGCAAGCCGCTGATGAATCAGGCGGCGCTGGAGGATTGGATCGACGCGCCGCACCAGCAGGGCGTTGCCGACGGGGTCAACAACTACCTATTCAGCACGATGGGAAACGTGCGGCAGTGTACCCTGCGAACGGCCAACCGTTCGTGGATCGTGTTGATCTTCTCCGGTGCGGCGCTGATCGTAGGGCTGTTGTTGATCTACGTTCCAGCGAGCCGTCATCCGGGAACGCTCCTGGGAGTGGGGGCGGTGCTGTTGTGTGCCGGCTTGCTCTATCCGGAGCCGACGCGGCTGGTTTCGCAGGCCGCCTGTCTGGGGCTCGCCTTGGCGCTGCTGGCCGGGCTGCTGGAGCGCGGCGTGGCCAGGCGCCGGCGGGGGCCGGGGCTGCCGGAACCCTCGAGCTCGATCCTGGAACGGGGCTCCAGCCAAACCCTTCTGCCGCAGCGGCCGGACGGCGAGCAGCCGTCGACCCAAACGGCACCCACGATCGACCCGCCTGCGAACTCCGACGGGCCACCATGAGCTTGCGACCGCTGTTGGTACTGCTGATCCTTCCGGCGGCTTGCGCTGTCCTGCCGTCGCCGATCGCGCAGTGCGCCGAGGCGGGTGCTCCGCCCGCCGTCGCGCCGGCCGAAGTACCCGTCGATGAAGACGCGTCGACGCCGCCGATCGGGTTCCGCCGCGTCTATGCCCCGGCCGACAGCCTGGCGGATTGGCCGCTGGGCAACGAGAAATACATGCCCATGGAGCCGGCCGAGTTCGAACGTCTGATACGTGCCGCACTGGCCGCAGCCCCCGGCACCCATCCGGCGCTCGCGGCGCGAACGGTCAAGGCGGAATATCGGGCGCGACTGAATGGTGGGCAGTTGTTGGCCGGCGAGGCGACGCTCTGGATCGAGCATTCGGCCGGGCGGCCGGCCTTGCTTTCGTTGGATCCGTGTGCGTTGGCGATCGGCAGTGCCCGCTGGCTCGGCGACGAAGGGGCCGACGCCCCCTCCGGTGGTCCGGCCGGCGATCCGCCCGGCGACGCACCTGGAGGTACCCCGGCCTTGTCGGCCGCCACGCTCGGTTCAGATCGCGACGGCAAGCTAGGCGTGTTGGTGGAGCGTTCCGGGCGATTGGCGTTGGCCTGGTCGTTCCGCGGGCGTCGGCTACCGAGCGCAGCGGTCGATTTTTCGCTGGAGTTGCCCTCCTGCCCGGTGAACGCGCTGGTGCTCGACGCGCCGGAAGCCATCAAGGTTTCGGTCGATCACGGCGTGGTGCTCGAGCAACCTTCCGCCGAGCAGGGTTGGCGCCGTTGGCGCGTGGAACTGGGCGGGCATCACCGCTGCCGGATTCGCCTATCAAGCGGCGACGCGGCCAGGCCGAGCCCGCGATCCGCGCTGGTGCGGGAATCGACCGAGTATCGCCTTTCGCTTCAGGGGCTGGACGTATCGACGACGTTGCACGTCGAGGCCGCCGGCGAGCCCGTTGGGCAGGTGTCCGTGTCGCTGGATCCCGCCTTGCGCCTGGCGACGGCCCATTACGGCGATACGGCCGTGCCCTGGGCGGTCGTTGCCGGCGGCGACGGTTCGGCCGGCCGCGTTGTACTCTCGTTGCCGGAGCCGATCGAAGGTCCCGCCCGCGTGCTTCGGCTGCGGGCCATGGCGCCGCTGGTTATCGATAGGCTGTGGAAATTGCCGCGGATGCGATCGGAAGGGGCATTTTGGCGGGAGGGCAGTGTCACGCTGCTGATACCCGACGCGTTGTCGCTCGATCAACTCGTGCCGGCCGAGTGCCGCCAGACGGGCACCAGCCGGCTGTCGGACGGCGAGTCGGCCGAGTTTCAACTCTTCGACCGCGACGCGACGGTGGCCGTCCGGCTGAGTCGGCGGCCCGCGTCGATCCGGCTGACCAGCGGGACCGCGATCGAGATGGGCGTCGGAGAGACGATGGCTCGGGTGGTTACCGACGTTCACATCGTCGACGGCACCCGGTTCGAGTTGCTGGCGAAAGTGTCGCGCCGTTGGGTGATCGATTCGGTGGAGTCGGCGCCGCCGGACGCACTGCTCGACTGGAGCCTCGGCCCGTCTCGCGGCGGCCGGCGGGAGATGACGGTCCGGCTCGCCAAGCCGCTCTCACCCGATCGGCCGATTCGACTGACCGTCCAGGCCCGCCGGCTCCACGGCCCGTTGGACGACGACGTGGCACCGCTACGATTCGACGTGACCTCCGGCGAACGCCTGGTAGCCCGGCGGCTGTTGGCGGTGCGCGCGGAGTCGCCGTACCGGTTGGTCTTGACCGGCGAGGAGCAACTCCGCCGCGTCGCTGCGGAGGACCTCGACGCGGCCGAAAGGGGTCTCTTCGCTCGACTGCCCGACGGGCTGCTGTTCGAGGACGACCGAGCCGCCACGGAGCTGCAGATCGCCGTCGAGGAACAACCGTCGACCTATTCCGGCGCGATTCGCGTCGAGGCAACGGCAAACGCCGGCGCGTTGAGCGAGCGGTATACGATTCGTTGCACACCGGCGGAGTCGACGCCGATCGATTCGCTGCTGGTGCATTTTTCCGTTCGCCGCGACGCCGCCGTTCGATGGGAACTCCCCGGCGCCGACACCCGGCAACTCACGGCCGAACGCCTCTCGATGGACCAACAGGTCGACGCCGGTTTCGACCCGGACGAAGAGACTTGGCGATTGGCGCTGGCCGATCCGGGCGACGGCGCGTTGGAGGTCGTGGGCACTCGGGAGTCCCCGCTGTCCGGGCCGCTGACGATTAGTCTGGCGTCGCTGCCGGGGGCCACCACCCAAGAGGCCACACTGGCGGTGTTTTCGCGAGGATCGCAACCGGCCGAGGTCGTCAATCGCGGTCTGGAATCGATCCCCGCCAGCGCAGCCCCCGCCGGCCAATATGCCATGGCATCCGCAGCGTTTCGATACGATCCCTTGGCCGACGCGGTCCGCACGGGCGACGCCGCCGTGTTGATCTCGCCGATCGAAGACCCGGCCACGCCGCCGGCTTGGGTCTGGTGTGCGCACCTGGAATCGCGGTTCGACGCCGGCGGTCGGGGGCGGCATCTGGCCACCTACCGCGTGCAGCGATCGGCCGACGCCGGATTGCGGCTGACGTTGCCCGACGCGTCGACGCTAGAGGACGTGCACGGCGTCTGGATCGACGGACAAACGGGCGTCTGGCGGGAGATCGAAGACGGGACGTCCTCCGGCCTGCGGTTGGAGTTGCCGCCGGCAGCGAAGTTCTCGACCGTGGCGGTCGATTTCACCACCCCGGCCGCGCGTTTGGGTATCGTCGGGTCGGTCGAGGCGCCGTTGCCCGCAGCGGATCTGCCGGTTCTCTCGCAACACTGGACCGTCTGGCTTCCGCCGGGCTACGAGGCCTTCGATGCAGGCTCGCCGCAGCGGATCTCGACGATTCGCGGGTTGAACTGGCGCGAGCGGCTCTTCGGTCCGCTGGCCCGCGACGCCGACCGCCGGCCGTTCGACCCGCTCTCCGTGGCCCACTGGAAGACGGCCGTTGCCGACGGCCCGCCCGCCGATCAGGCGGCCCGCGACGACGCCGAATCGGCCGCCGGTCAGTTGCTACAAATCCTTGGGCGATTGGCGGCCGGCGACGCAGAAGGGCCGGCCAGCGGCGCGGTGGACTGGTCGAAGCTATTGGCGGACCCTTCGGTCGTCACGTTGCGGCTGCCGGTGCTGGTAGACCGCTATGCTGTGGCACGGCTCGGATTGACGCCCCAGACGGGCGTCCGGCCCGGATCGAGCGACGATCCGTCGCTGCTGGGTGCCGGCTTGCTGCGGCGCGCCGGGCTCTCGCTGCTGGTTCATCCCGATGCCGCATTGCTGACCAGCCAATCGGAAGCCGCTTTGTATCACCGCCACTTGGAACCACTGCGGCACGGCGTCCTGTGGCGGGTCTTGCCGGGGCCGCTGGCCGGGCAACTCACGCAGGCCGCCGCCGACGGCGGGGATCGTCCGGATGCCGTGATTGTCGCGGCGGAAACTTGGGGGCGCGGACAAATCGGGGCCGCCGTGCCCTGGCCCCGCGGTTGTCCAGCCGGAGGACCTTCGGCCGACGGCCAGGGTTGGAAGGCCTATCGCCTGGAGATCGGCGACGCAGAGCAGCCGCCGGTGCTGCAGTACGTGCATCGTCGGACCGTCGGCGTGTGCAGCTCGGCCGCGTTCCTGCTATTGGTGGCGTTAATCTGGTTCACCCGAACCGACCGGCCGGCGTGGTTGGTGAGCGCCGCCGGCGGCTTTGGTCTGGTTTCCGTGCTGCTGCCGGAACCCTTCGTACCGATCGGTTCGGCCGGGATGCTGGCCGTGCTGTTTTGCCTTGCATGGCGGCTGATCCGCTGCGGGAACTTGCCGCGCCCCGATTCACCACCCGATTCCCATTCCCACCACCGCTCGATTGCCTCGACGGCCGTGCAGATCGGCGTGATCGCCGCCGCCGTGGCCGCCATGGGGGCACTCTGCGCCGCGGCGGACGGTGCCCAGCCGACGACCGTTCCACCGCCGCCAACTCTGCCGGCGATGGCCGAACGACCGGACTATCGCGTTTTCATTCCCATCGACGAGAACGACCAGCCAACCGGTGGGAAATACCAGGTGCCGGAGCCGTTCTGGCAGCAGTTGCAGACGCTGAAGTTGGAGAAGCCGCAAGGCTGGTTGATCGGCCGGGCGACGTACCGGGGCAGGTTGGCCAAGTCGACCACGTCGGAGCAGTTCGTTCTCGACCGGCTGGAGGCCCATTTCGACCTGACCGTCTTCGATGCCGGCTCCCGCGTTCGCATCCCGCTGGGGGCCACGCTGCTGCCCGACGGCGCCGAACTCAACGGCCAGCGGATCCGCCCGGATTTGGACACCGACGATCCGGCCTTGATCTTCGACCTGCCCGAAGGCGCCGAACATCACCTCGTGCTCTCGCTGTTGCCGACGATGCGCACCGGAGCCGGGCCGGCCGGATTCGACCTCCGCGTTCCGGCCGTGGCCACCTCGCGGCTGGAGTTAGAGGTGCCACCGGGGGCTCCGCCGATCAAGGTCCCCTCGGCCTTCGGGTCGGTCGGCTACGAAGACGAGCCACGTCGCCTAGTGGCCGACCTTGGAGCGAGCCCGCGGCTGTCGGTCAATTGGGCACGCGAGGGCGGCTCTACGGCCGGCCCCGCAGCCGACGTGGAGGAACTGCTGTGGCTGGAGGTGAAACGCGCTTCGGTGCTGCTGCACGCGCGGCTGCGGTTCAATGCCGCCACGGGGCAAGTCCGCCGGTTGCGGTTGACCGCCGATCCTCGATTGCGGCTGGATTCCCAGCAGGGAGACGACCCGCCGGAGGCCACCGTGGATACCACCGGCGGCGAGTCGCAGACGATCACCTTCACGTGGCCGCAGCCGGTTGCCGGGCCGGCCGTGGTCGAGGCGACGTTCCTGTTGACCGGATTCCTGCCGACGGGCGCACCGGGGGTCGGCAATCTGCGGCTGCCGCAGTTGCAGGTGCTCGACGCCCGCTCGACGCGACGTTTGCTGGCCGTCTCGGTCGATCCCACGCTCCAATACCAGGCTCCCGCCGACGAGAGCGTCGAGGAGGTCGCCGTGCCGGAGTTTCTCGAAAGCTGGGGCGAGACCGAGAGCCAGCCGTTGTTCGTCCACCTGCTTCCCGAGGAGCGCAACGATTGGAGCTTGTCGATCCGCCCCCGCCAAGCCGTGACCGTCGTGCGGCAGGATTTCAGACTGGCCTTCGACCGCGACCGGGCCGAGGTGCAACTCGACGCCGAATTGGAGACCACCGGCGGATACAACCTCCGCTACCGGCTGACCGGCCTGCCCGACCTGGAAATTCAGACCGCGTCGCTGAAAAAGGGAGAGATCGAACACGTTGCCCGTTGGGCCGAGGACGGCTCGGGGATCACGCTGTTTCTCAGCCGCGCGGTCGACGGTCCGCAGACGCTGTCGGTGCGAGGGCACGTGTCCACCGAGGGCAGAAAGCGGTTGCCGTTGCCGGCGCCGCGTATTGAAGGTGCCACGCTGGAGTCGTCCGACGTCCGCGTCTTTCGCCGCGAGCCGGTCTTGGCCGACGTCGAGCGAATCAACGGCGCCGCCGGACCGATCGGCCCAGGCCCGATCGACTTCGGCCCGAGCGACCCTACCGACGAAGACAATCCGCAATGGGGTCGGCTGGTTGCGGCATTCCGCGACGAGGTGGAGAAGCCGCTGCGAGCCGTGGTGACCCTGACGCCAAATCGGCCGAAGGTCGTCGCCGAACAGGTAGTCCGCCTGCAGAACGACGGCGATGACTGGAGCGCCCAAATCGATTTCAGCATCCGGATCACCGAGCCCGGCGGGGTCGTCGATCAACTCCGCATTGAGGTGCCCGGCTCCTTCGCCGAGCCCTACGAAGTCACCGGCGACGTGCCGCTTACGCTCACGATCGACGAAGCATCTCAGGGTTCTCGGCAACTGAACCTGCGGCCACAGCGTGCCATCGACTCGGCGTGCCGCTTCAGCGTGTCCGGCCGGCTCGATCTGCCGCGGATCGACCGCCCTGAAGTGCCCCACGTTCGACTGCTGGGCCCAATGGAAGCGCCCGTACAGCGGATCCTTTTGCCGAAGCTGTGGCCCGGCCATCCCGGCTACTGGGAAACCCAAGGCCTTTCGCCCGAAGATTCCGACGCTCTCGATCACCCCGCCACCCCCGAGCAGACCGAAACCTATCGGACCAATGAGGTCGGCGGGCAGCCGTGGCAAGCCGTGTTTCGTCCCGAGGACCGCGGCGCCGCGGCGCGCGTCCGGCTGGCCGATCTGCACGTGGCTTGGCGATCCGACGGATACGGACACGGCGTCGCCCGGTTCGATCTGCTGCCGGGCACGCAGCCGGCCGTCGAACTGCGGATGCCCAACGGATCGCGATTGGCACAGATCACGGTGGCGGGTGTACGCGTGGTGCCTCAATCGGTGGAAGACGGTTTGTGGCGGATTCCCCTGGGGCTCGAGCGTCTACCGCAACGGATCGAGGTCGTATTCAATGGACCGTTGGCGGTTGCGGATGCGCTGGGCCAACGTTTTGTGGCCCCCGCGCTGGAAGGACTGCCGGTCGATCGGACGCTGTGGACGGTGGCCGGGCCGTCGTCGTTGCGGTTCGCCGGTGCCGAGAACGCCGTGCCGACTGAACTGAGCGATCACCATTGGGCTCGGCTGCTCAGTGCGGCCGAGATCATCGAAGCCGGCTCTTTGATGCTGACGGGAGAATCCCGCGAGACGCAGGCCTGGTATGTACCCTGGCTCGACCGGATGGCAACCGCCCGAACCGGCCTGATGCACCACTTGGCTGCCGCGCCGCCGGACGAGCCGGCCGAGAGACTCAAGAAGGATCTGAAGGTGCTCGACGAGCGGCAGTCGGCGATCGCCCGGGCGTTGGGAGAGGCCGACCTGTTCGCCGAGCATTCGTCCGATCCGCCCACGGCCGCCGATGCGGCCGATCTTTGGACCTGGTCGTTGGGGCCCCATCAATCGATCGAGCGATTCGCCTTCCGCGGCGGCGGCAGCACGCTGACGCTCAACTACCGTCGGGCTCAGCCCGGCCGCATCGGCAGCGCCCTGTTGACGATCTTCGGCCTGGCCGTCTCGGTCGGGCTGCTGCTCTGGGGATTGCAGCGAGCCACACTCACGGAGCTGTTGAAACGCTGGCCGGGGGCATTGGGCGTTGCAGTTGGATTGGGCTGGTGGCTGTGGCTCTCGCCGAGCATCCTGGGGTGGGGCATCGTCCTGGCAAGTCTGGCGGCCTCGATCTGGCCCGGTTGGAAGTACCTCCGCCCCACGGATGGCTCTTCCGTCTCACGACTTCGCGTGCCCACTCGAGAGCGGCCGTCCAGCCGGGGACCGATTGCGACCATTGAATAGTCGTCGTCTTGCTCCGCAAGACGAACCCACGTCTGGTGGCCCTCTGCAACTGCCCGAGCCCTCAATCTCCCCAAGCTCACCACCATAATTGCAGTTCCCACCGCCTCCGGCACTCACGGGTGGAGTCCTCTACCCCGTTGCCGCGGCGGCCCGATCGACGTAGAATTCCAATCTTGGGTAGTTCGTGTCGGCCTTGAGGCTACGGTGGCGAGAGAACGCCGGCACCATCGGTTGGGAGATTTGAGATGGCCTGGGAGTATAGCGAGAAAACGAAGCAGCTCTTTATGGACGCCGTTCACGGCAAGCCGGGAACGCATTTGGGGGAGATCGAGAACCCCGACGGGTTCGGCGAATACGGGGCGATCGCCTGTGGCGACGCAATGCGTTTCACGTTTCAGGTCGAACGCCATCCGCACGATCCCACCAAAGATGTGATCACGGCTGCCCGATACCTGACCTTCGGCTGCACGTCGGCGATTGCCGCCTCCGAGGCTTTGTGTACCCTGATCGAGAAGGGTAAGTACACGCCGATCGAGGCGCTGAAAATCCGCAACGCCGACATCGTCGACTTCCTCGACGGGCTGCCGGAGCAGAAGATGCACTGCTCGGTGATGGGGGCCGAAGCGCTGGAAGCGGCGGTCTTCAATTGGGCACAGCATCGAGGTGTCGATCTGGCGGAACTCGGAATCGACATCCACGCCGAAGACGAGGACGAGGGCCGCATCGTCTGCAAGTGCTTCTCGTTGAGCGAACCCTACATCCGACGCAAGATCCAGGAACTCAACCTCCGCTCGATCCCCGAGATCACCAACGCGATCAAGGCCGGCGGGGCCTGTATGTCGTGTCACCACGTGCCCGGCGGATTGCAGGATTTGTTGGACGAGGCCTGGGGCGACTCTAAAACGCCCCGCGAGAAGCCGATGGACTTGATCTCCCTAAGCGGAGGCCCCGCGCCGCAACCGCCGCTGAAGGACGAGCAGCCGGCGCTCTCACCGTATCAGTTCAGCAAGAAAATCGAAGAGGCCATGGAGACCTACATCCGCCCCATGCTCCAGCGCGACGGGGGCGATATGGAGATCGTCGACATCAAGGAGTCGCTGGTCTACTGCCGCCTCGGCGGGGCGTGTGCCGGATGTGCCGGGGCCACGCAGACGCTGAAGTCGCTGGTCGAGCGGACGTTACGAGATCGCGTCGATGAGCGGATTCGGGTGGTGGCCGTCTAGTGGAGTCGTTCGTGTGGGTGCCATGCCCACGCTGGCGTGGGCATGCAGGTCACCAGCGGCCAGACGGCTCTCATGCCCACGCAAGCGTGGACATGGCACCCCGGTAGCGCCACACACGTTTTCGATAGACTCGCCAGGTATCAGAGAAGACCGTCTTTAGAGGGATTCACACACATGCCGATCGTCTACACCGACAACAACGCCACGACCCAGGTCGCCCCGGAAGTCTACCAGGCGATGGTGCCGTTTCTGACCGACGAGTACTTCAACCCCAGTTCGATGTACGAGCCGGCCCAGACGGTGGCCGCTGCCATCAAGGACGCCCGGCAGCGGATTGCCGGACATCTCGACGCCGCCGATCCGGGCCAAATCCTGTTCACCTCCTGTGCCACCGAGAGCAACAACGCCGCGATCTACGGGGCCGTGCAAGCCAACCCGAACCGGCGCCACGTGATCACCACCGCCGTGGAACACCCCGCCGTGCTCGAGGTCTGCAAGGACTTGCAGCGCCGTGGTCTGCGGGTGACGTTCCTGCCGGTCGACCGCCACGGCCGTCTCGACGTGGCCGATTTCATCCGCGCGCTCGACGACGACACGCTGTTGGTAACCGTCATGCACGCCAACAACGAGACCGGCGTGGTCTTCCCCATCGAGCAGCTTTCCCGATTGACCAAAGAGACCGACCCGGCGATCGTCTTCCACACCGACGCCACGCAGACCGTCGGCAAGTTGCCGATCTCGATGCAACGCGAATTCCGCCACGTCGACCTGCTCTCGTTTTCCGGCCACAAGCTCCACGCGCCCAAGGGCATCGGGGCCCTGTTCATGCGGCCGGGTGTGCCGTGCCGGGCGTTCTTCGTCGGCGGACATCAAGAGCAAGGCCGCCGCGGGGGGACCGAAAACGTGGCCTATATCGTGGGCATGGCCAAAGCGCTCGATCTGGCCGTGGCCAACCACGACAAGGACGAAGCCCGGGTGCGCGGGCTGCGCGACCGGCTGGAACGGACCCTGCGCGAGACGATTCCCCAGTTGGAGGTCAACGGCGGCGGAGCGGCCCGGCTCTCGAACACCTCGAATGTCTCTTGCCACTACGTTGAAGGCGAGGGGATGCTCTATCAACTCAGCGAGTTGGGTATTTGCGCCTCCAGCGGCTCCGCCTGCACGTCCGGTTCGCTGGAGCCGTCACACGTGCTGATCGCGATGAACGTCCCCTTCACCGCCGTACACGGCTCGATCCGCTTCAGCTTCAGCCGCTACAACACCGACGACGACGTCGACCGCATCCTTGATGCTTTCCCGCAGGTCGTGGCCAATCTCCGCAACGTCTCGCCCTACTGGGACAGCGAGAACAACCGGCCGCGCCCGGAGGCCGACAAGCTGGTGTGGCGTACCGAATGAGGAGAAGATCAAGAAGGGCAATCCACTTCTCAGGCGGGGGAGCGAATGGCAATGGAACGCGGTCGCCGAGCCCAAGATCCTCGCCTTGAACGTGCGTTTCTGTCACTCGACGGCCTATCGGTCGGCGACGCGTTTGGCCAGCGCTTCTTCTATGAATTCGATCGCCCCGACTGGCTCATGACGCCTGAGGAAGCGACGCGGCTGATCGCGAGCAGAACGCTGCCTCCGCCGCCTTGGTGCTTCACCGACGATACAGTGATGGCTTCGGGCGTGCTCCGAGTGCTTGCCAAACACGGCCACGTCGATCAAGATGTGCTGGCTCAGGATTTGGCGGCCCTCTACTGGCAGGACCAGAGCCGAGAATATGGCCCAACGACCATGGAAATCCTCGAATCGATCCACTCTGGATGTCCATGGCAAGAGGCCGCAGGAGCCGCGTACGGCGGCCAGGGCTCCATGGGCAACGGTGCCGCAATGCGAGTCGCGCCACTCGGAGCCTTCTTCGCAGATGATCTGAACAAGGTCGTCGTTCAGGCTCGGGCGTCCGCCGAAGTCACCCATACGCACGCGGAAGGACGGGCCGGCGCCATAGCGGTGGCTGTTGCGGCGGCTGTCGCGTGGCGGTCCAGCGGCGACTCCTCCACAACGAAGGGCACGCACTGTCTGGAGATCGTGTCTGATTTCACGCCGCCTGGACAGACAAAGGACGGGATCATCGCCGCAATGCGGCTACCGTTCGACTCGTCCGTTGAAGCGGTTGCCGGAATTCTCGGGAACGGCAGTCGTGTGACTGCACCCGATACGGTACCGTTTGCCCTCTGGTGCGCAGCGCGCCACATGGACGACTATGTCGAGGCCTTGTGGACGACAGTCTCCGGGCTCGGAGACCGCGACACGACCTGCGCGATCGTCGGCGGAGTTGTGGCCCTCGCAACAGGCGCGGAACGAATCCCTACCACTTGGCTGGCCGCCCGCGAGTCCCTGGGAGGTGTGGGGCCAGGCCGTGAATAGTGAATAGCCGTTGCGTAATCCATCGCGTGGGGGTGATCACCGAATCGTCGTCGCCCCGGCCGCCTCACTCCTCACTCTCCGCTTCCAGCGCGCGACGCTTCGCTAGCCATGGCTCGGCCTTCTCCGGTTGGCGTTGGATGATGGCCAAGTGGGCCAGGCCTTCGTAGGCTTGGGCGTTTGGGCCGGAGATGTTTAGCACATAGATGTAGTTGCGCTGAGCGCTCAGCAGATCACCGCAAACGGTCGCCGTCTTGGCCCGGCCGAGGAAGTCGTCGACGAAATCCTCCACGCCGGCACGCGGCTGATACGGCCCTTCCCACCAGGCGGCCGGCAAATAGAGAACGGCCAGCAGACAGGGCAGCGCAACCGCGGTTGCCCGCCAAAAGGCTCCCCGCCGGCAGACCCAATCCAACAGCCAACCGCCGCAGGCCACGGCTGGAATCAAACTCAACGACGCCCACCAAAACGGTTCGAACCGCTGTCCACCGGGCACCAGCAAGAAGAACACGAAGATCAGCCAAAAGGTGACCAGCAGTACGCGTACCGCCGAATCCCCGCGCCTCGCAAAGCCCGCCGCCACGACCGCTATCAAATAGAGAAGGCCCGCGATCCAATGACACGCATAAACGTGGCCGTGCGCGTATTCCTCGTCGAGCACGCCCGGATCGATCAGCACGCGAAAGACCTCACCGAGGTAGAGGCTCAGCGGCTTGAGCGAAAGCTGCCACGGCTCGGCGGCCAACGCGGCGCTGCGGCCGAGGTGGCCTTCGGCAAACTGCCAGGAATTCCACATCACGTCAGGGGCGATCACCAGCAAGAAGACGAACTGCGTGAAGTACCAGTGGGGATGCCACAGCATGCAGCGGCGCTTGGGTGAAAGCGCCAAGTAGATCCACAGCGCAGGTATCAGCAGCACGCCGGGCGTCTTGGCAAGATAGGCCAGTCCCAGCAGCAGGCCCAGCACGAGATGCCGCAGCACGGTGGGCTTCTCCAGCATCCGCAGGAATTGCAGCAGCGCCAACGACCCAAACAGCAGCAGCAAGACCTCCGGCATGAACACCCGCGACCAACTCGCGTGAAACTGGTCGACCGCCAATAGCGCCGCGGCAAACAGCCCGGCCCGTTCGGAGAAGGCCCGGCGCGTAAGGAAATAGACCGGCACGACGGTCAGTGTGCCGGCCAGCAGGTGCAGCATTCGCAGGGCGAAATCGCTCGTGCCCAGCAGCAGACTGCCGAACTTCAGCACGTAAATGCTCAGCAGCGGATGGTCGAGCGTACGGGAGACGAGATGCAGATGCCCCGGGCTCAGGTCGATCGTTTCGGCCAGCGCCCAGTGCGCCCTTTCGTCGAAGATCAGGTTCGCTCGATAGGCCCCCAGCAACCGCAACGCCAGCGCCAAGGCCAGGATCAGCCAAAGGGTCTTCGGAATGCGGCGTTGGGGCGGCTCGGACGACATGACGGGCGCGGACTATTCGGGACGGATTCGTTTTCGACGCATCAGGCGGATGCGAATCGCCAGCGGCACGTAACGGAGCATCTGCCGCCACGAACCGGCCGACGTGCCCTCGCGGCGGCAACGCCAGCGGCAGGGCACCTCCGTCACCCGGGCGCCGAGCCGAAGCGGCTTCAGCAGACATTCTAGCAGAAACGGATGCCCCAGCGCCTCCCAGCAGACGCCGTCGAGCACTTCGCGGCGATAGAGCCGATAGGCGAAGGTCAGATCGGTCAGCCACACGCCGTAGAGCGCGGCCAGGCAGCGCTGGAAGCCCCAGTTGAGCGTCTTGCGCAGCCGGCCGTATCCCTCGAACCCGCCGCCGCCAAGCCACCGCGAGCCGGAGATGATGTCGTCGCGGCCTTGCTGCATGGCTTCGACAAACCGCGGGATCAACTCCGGGTCGGTTTCCAGGTCGGCGGCCATCAGCATCACGTGCGTGCCGGTCGCCGCGGCCAGCGCGTCGCGCAGCGCCCCGCCGAGAGACGGGAGTTGTTGCCGGAGGACCCGCACCGTCTCGGGGGTATGTGCTTGCAGTTGTTCGGCCGTCGATAGGCTCTCGTCCGTCGTGCGATCGGCCGTGACGATCAAGATCTCGTGGACGTGCTCGGTGGCCAGCCGCCGAATCGTTTCGACGGTCGTCCTAAGCGACTCGGTCTCGTTGAGCACCGGCAGAACGAACGTGATGGCCAGGCTTTCTGCCACGGTATCCTCGGCGCTTACGGCAGGCTGGAAGGGTGGCCGGGGCAAAGCGCAGCGATGCCCCGGAGATTCGACGCCTCTGGGCATCGCTGCGCTTTGCCGCCAGCCACCCAGGTTGCTCCAATCGGCTAATTCTTTGCAACGGCCATCTCTTCGACCGGCTGAATTCGCTGCACTGCGGTTTCCTCTTCCGGCTCGACCAACTTCGCCCGCTTCCGATCCGCCAGCGGATAGACCAGACTGTAGGCCACCGGGATTACGAGCAGCGTCAACACGCTGGCAAACATCAACCCGAAGATCACCGCCCCGGTCAGCGGCCCCCAAAACTCCGCGCCGCCGGAGAGGTTCAAAAACAGCGGCAGCAGCCCGCCGATGGTGGTGACGGTGGTCAGGATCACGGGCCGCAGCCGGTTGACGCCGGCTTCGAGCAAGGCCTGTTTCACGCCCATGCCGCGGCGTCGGGCCTGGTTGGCGAAGTCGACCAGCACGATCGCATCATTGACCACGATACCGACCAGGCAGAGCAGCCCGATAAACGAGGCCAAACTGAATGGATGGCCGCAGACCCACATCCCGAAGATCACGCCCACGAAGCTCAGCGGCACGGTCATCAACACCACGAGAGTTTGGCGGAAGCTGTTGAATTGCAGCACGAGGATGGCGCCGATCAACAGCACGCCCACGAGCATCGCGTTGCTCATGTGGGAAGTGCTCTTGTCGCGTTCTTCGTTCTGTCCGGTAAACGTGGCCCGAATGCTCTCGGACTCGGTCAGCGGCGTGCCCAGCATGACCATTGCGTTCTTCTTGCTGCCCTGGATTCCGATCTTGGCCAAGATCTTGGCCCAGAACCCCGCCTCTTCTTCGGCGGCCCGAAAACCGTATTCCGGCAGGATCTCCTCGCGAAGCACTTTGAAGACATCGTCGGGCGTGTAGTCGCGGTCTTCTTTCGGGTTCTTGGTGTTTGGCCGGACGTCGCCCCGCACGGACACCGCCCGGCGCCGGTCGAAGCGGTTGACGGCGTAGAGCCCTTTTCCGCGGCGAACGTCGGCCAGTTGTCCAACCGTTGCCCGACGCCCGTTAGGGCTGGTCAACATCAAACGCTTAATGTCGTCTGCAGTTCTCTGGTGTTCGGGATCGGCCTGCAACCGCAGGGTGACGTCTTCGTCATCGATGCTCAATTGGATCGTGCTGTCGCCCAGGATGGCCGTTTGCACGGCCCGGGCGACCTCGGCTTCGGTCATGCCGAACAGGCCGACCACGTCGGGCTTGGGCTCGACGATCAGGACCGGGCTGTCGGGGCGATAGTCGGTCTGGACCTCAATTGTGCCTTGAGTCGCTTTCAGCTTCGCGGCGATCTTCCCGGCCAGCCGTCCGAGTTGATCGAGGTCCTTTCCGGTCAGCCGCACCTCGATGTCGGCCCCGCCCGGCGGCCCTTCCTCGACCTCCTCGATGCGATACTTCATTCCCGGCCAGGGTTTGATCTTCCCACGGAGTTCTTCGATGATCAGGTCCTGATGCCGCTGGCGGATCGTAGGCGAAGTGAGCTCGACCATGATCTTGCCGAACTCCGGCCCGGTGGCCGTATCGGCTCCCAATCGGGTGGCCAGACCGCGCGACGATCCGACGGAAGTGACAAAGTGGACCAACTCACCCTTCTCTTGCAGTTCCTGCAACGGCCCCGTAAAGACCTCCGACGCCCGCAGCGTCTCTTCGATACTGTAGCCCAACGGCAACTCGTAGCTGATCTCGAACTGACCACGGTCGCTTTGTGGGAAGAAGATCTTGCCGATCCTATCCCACGTCCAGTAGGCCCAGACTAGTGCCAACCCACAGCAGCAAACGACCATCCAGCGGTTATTGAGCGAGTAGCGGAGTGCGCCGGCGTAGAGCCGCGTGGGGAGGCCGTGGTTCGGCCGCACGTGACTCTTCGGATGGGCCGCTTGGCCGGCGGGGCGCAAATCGACCGCCGATTCGGTCTCGCCGTTGTCCGACTTCGGCTGCCGCCGCCCGTACCAATAGGCCGCGGCAACCGGAATCAGAAAATGGTCGACCAGCACGGAGCCCAACAGAGCCACGGTGACCACCTTCGGCATCACGCCCAGGAAGTCGCCCATGATGCCCGGCACCAGCAGCATCGGCAGGAAGGCGGCCACGGTGGTCAGGTCGGCGGCGATCACCGGGATGCCCACCTCGTCGATTCCCGTCTTGGCGGCCTGCACCGGCGTTTCGCCGCGCTCGATGTGCCGGTGGATGTTCTCGGCCACGATGATCGCCCCGTCGACCACCATCCCCAGCACCAGCAGGAAGCTGAAGATGGCCATGTTCGAGATCGCGATGCCCGAGGCAAACAGGAAGATCAACGCGATGGCCATGCTGAACGGGATCGCCATCAGCACCAGAATCGAGATCCGCATGCCCATCGACCACGCCAGGATCACCAACACGAACATCGCCCCGACGATCGCGCTGGTGCCCAACACCCAGACCATCACGCCAATCTCCTCGGAGACGTCACGTGTGGTGGAAAACTCGATGTGCGGGTATTCCTTCTGTAGCTCGGCCACCCGGGCCTTGATCTGCCGGGCCGACTCCAGCGTGTTGATGTAGGCTTCTTTGTTGACCACGATGGTGGCCGTATCGCGGCCGTCGATCCGGGCCACGTTCTTCAGCCGGCGATGCGTATCGAGCACCTCGGCGACGTCTTTGAGCCGGATCAGCCGCTCGCCTCGCTGGGCCACGATCACCTGCCGGATGTCCTCGACGCCGCGGAGTCGCGTCTTGTTGTGGACCTGCATGTCGAATCGCGACGTGTTCAGCGACCCGCCGGGAAGCTGGCTGTGGAAGTTCATCAGCGCCATGCGGATCTGATCCATCGTCAGGCCGTATTCGGCGAACAAATCCGGATCGACGTTGACGTGGATCTCCCGTTCCTTGCCGCCGAAGAGTTGAGAATTGGAGACGCCGGAGATCGTCTCCAGGTCGCGTTGCACGTCCTCGGCGATCTCCTTCAGCGCCCGCTCGTCGAAACCGGTCGGCGCACACAAGCTGACCAGCATCATCGGCATGCTCTCGAAGTCGATGTCGGTGATGATCGGCTGCACCTCGCGGCCGCGGGGCAACTGGCTGCGGACTTCGTCGACCAAGTGGGCCACGTCGTCGCGGGCGCGCTTCGACGGCACGCCGTCGAGAAAGATAATGCTGGTCACGCTCGAGCCGCGCATGCTGGTCGACTGGATCTTGTCGACCTTGTTGAGTCCCTCTAATGCCTCTTCGATCTTCCGCGTGATGTCCTTCTCGGCCTCGGTCGGCTCGGAGCCCGGATAGGGCACCGTCACCAGAACCACCGCCGTGTTGATCGCCGGGGTCCGCTGTACGGGAATGTAGATGCCCGAAAGCACGGCCAGCACAATCACCATCACCACGCACACGATGACCACGCGCGGCCGGTCGATGGCTTTATGGCTGATGTACATGGCGAAAGTCGCGAGCGCAGGTTTATTCCGACTTATCCGGGCCGACGCCGGCCTCGTTCCTTGCCTTCTCCGACCCGTCCTCACCGACCACTTTGACCGGGCCGCCCTCGACGAGTTGATGTTGCCCGCGTCGGACGATCGTTCGTTGCTGAGGCGAAAGCCCCTGGACGATTACGTCGCCGTCTTGCTTGATCGGTGCGTCGAGAACGACCCGCCGGCCGTGGTCGGTCTCGTCAACCGCGTAAACAAAGAGCACCTCCTCGCCACCGCTGCCGAGGCGCTTCAGCAGTGCCGCGTCCTGCGAGAGTTCCTTGTCGCGCAACGCCATCTCGTACGTCATCACCATCGTACACTCCAGCGGGATGCGAAATCCGTCGATTTCGTCGAGCACGATCTCGGCCTGGGCGATCAAGCCGGGCTTCCAGAGCTTCTTGTCCGCCCTCGGCAGCGCCACCTCGACCTCGAACAGCCCGGTCGTCTGATCGGCCGCTTCGGGGATGCGGAAGACGCGACCTTCGGTTTCTCCCCGCTGGCGTCGGTTGCGGTCGGGTGCCACCAGGCTCACGTGGGCCTTCAGTTGCGGTTCGATCTGGCCCACGTAGGCCTCGGGCACTCCGATCACCAACAGCGGCGGATCGACTTGGATGATCTCCATCACGATCTGATGTGGGCTGACCGATTCACCTGCGTTGACCAGCCGTTTCGAGATTACCCCGCCGACCGGTGATCGCAGCACGGTGTCTTTGATATCTTCCTGGGCGGTGAGGATCGCCACCTTGGCCCCGGCCAGTTGTGCCCGGGCGAGTTCCAGCCGGGCTTGGGCCACCCGCAGCGCCGTGACGGTGCTTTGATACTGGGCGTCGGTGATCGCCCCGTGGCTCCGCTGCTTGAGTTGGTCGGCCCGTTGCATGTCGGACGTGGCCTGGGCGAGCTGTGCCGTGGCCTCGCTGAGCCTGGCGTTGGCCTCCGACTGCTGGGCCGTCGCCTGCCGGAACCGACACTGCAGTAGCTCGTCGTCGAGTTGGGCCAGGATCTGCTGCGGAACCACCGAATCGCCGTCGTCCAATGGCAGTCCTTCTCGGCCGCCTGCGTCGTTGAGGCCCAATGCCTCCACGCGGCCCGCCGTCTCGAAACCCAGCGAGAAGCGTTCCCACGGGCGAACCATGCCGGAGTATCTGTCGGTGATCTCGATCCGTTCTGACTCGAGCTGCAGGACCGACACATCGGCCGGTTTCTCCTCCGTCGTATCACCGTTGCCGTTGGAGGGCGTCTCCCCGTAGCCGGTGACCAGCACCAGAATCACGACGGCCGTCGCGGCCAGCGTGACGATCACCAGCCCCGCGTAGCGGCCGATCCGTTCCCAACCGATTCGTTCCAACACACTCATGGCTGCACCACCGCCGCATTAGGATCGGAAATCTCGCACACCGGCCGCTCGTGCCCCAACGCGGCCAAAGTGAACCGGACGATATGCTCGGTAAGCCGGGCGACGTCGAATGTGTCGTATTCTTCCTCGCCCACCAACAACACGGCGATCGGCCGGTGGATCTTGAAGTGCAGACACTGCCCCACGATGCTAAACGCCACCAGATGGCGATCGGCCGTGGACGTCTCCGCCGGCAACAACTCGCGGAGGATGGCGTCGAGCCACTCGAAGTTCCGCCGGATGTACGATTCGACCATTGCCGCACACGCCCGGCTCGGCTCGGTCATCTCGCGGGCCATCAGTTGGGCGTGCCAGGCGGGCCGGTTCGGATCGAGCAGCCGTGTGAGCATTCGCTGCACGTACGCCCGAAGCTGGTCGGTCGCCGACGTGCCCGGCGGAAATTCCGGAGCCGGTTCCTCGGCCCCCGGCGTATGGGCGAATTTGACCGCTTCGACGTAGAGCCGCTCTTTGTCGCCGAAGTGGTAGTTTACCGCCGCCAAGTTGGCCCCGGCGCGGCTACAGATTTCGCGCACCGTGGCCGCCTGGAATCCGCGGGCGGCAAAGACCTCGCCGGCAGCCTGCAACAGCCGCGCCCGGGTATCGTCCGCCGTGTTCGACATATCTCTGTTCCGATCTAAACGACCGATTGAATCAAATGTTTGTTTCAATCAAGTGTACGGTTTCTTTGGGGAAGAGTCAATAGTCTGTAGGGAAAACGGAGTTTGGGTGGTGTGTGGAATCCTCCGCACACCTCCTTGTGAGGGTAATCATATAGAACGATGGGGCCTATTGCAGGAGCCAGCTACAGATCGGCGTGCGATGTGCCGCCGCCGGATACAGATGCCGTGGTTTTGCAGGAACCACCACCGCAGGGAGTGTTCTTGGCCCCAGGTCGCTGGAGATTGGGAAACAACGTGCTTCCCTTTCCGTACGCACGGCGCCTCATGGCTCGCCGTCGACCGACGCGAGATCGAGGATCGAAAGGGCCTTGGTCCGCGGGTCGATCGCGTAGGTCTTCCTTCCCGGGTAGACCACAAATGCCTCATCAAGGTCCAGGTCGTCGGTCGCGATCAGCAGCGAACGGGTCATCCTTGGAGCATCAATGCACTTGAACTCGAACCCGATCCGCCGCCCGTCTCGGAAGATCAACAGATCGAGTTCGGCGCCGCCGTGCGTTGCCCAGAAGTATGCCTGGCGCGCACCGGTCAGCGTCAGCACTTGCTCCATGGCGAATCCCTCCCACGACGCGCCGTACTTCGGATGCCCGGCGACGGCCTGAGCGGTCTGAAGCGACAACAGACTGTGCAGCAGGCCGCTATCGCGTACGTAGACCTTGGGAGATTTGACCTGCCGCTTCTTGAGATTCTCGTGCCACGGCGGCAGTTGTCGGATCACGTAGGCACCGGCCAACAGGTCCAGGTATCGCCGCACCGTCGTGGCCGATTTGCCCAACGCCTGAGCGAATTCGGCCGCGTTGAAAACCTGCCCGTGGTAATGGGCAATCATCGTCCAGAAGCGTCGCAGGTGTTCCGAGGGAATCGAGATGCCAAGTTGCGGGACATCGCGCTGGAGAAAAGTCTGCACGAAATCAGCACGCCATCGGTAGCTGACCGAGGCGTCGTCGGCCAAATAGGAGCGGGGGAAACCGCCGCGCATCCAAAGCTGCTTGAAGTGCGCCGGGCCGATCTCCCGTACGTCGAAGCCCGACATCTCGATCAACGCCACGCGTCCGGCCAACGACTCGCTGACGCCTCGCACCAAGTGCGGCGAGGCGCTGCCCAGCAGCAGGAACTTTGCCGCACAGCCCGGCCGATCCACCAGTACGCGCAGGATTTCAAACAACTCGGGTTTGCGTTGGACTTCGTCGATGATTACCAGGCCGGTGGAATCCTCAAGTGCCAACATCGGGGCCGAGAGACGGGCCAGATCGGCCGGGTCCTCGAGATCGTAGAGTTCGTGATCGATCTCGGCCGCCAGAAGTCGCGCCATCGTGGTCTTGCCGCACTGGCGCGGTCCGAGCAATGTAACCACAGGATTGTGGCGCAGAGCCGTGTTGATTCGGCGGTTCAGATCGGGGCGAGGTACCACTCTAGAAGTATAGCCTTGAAAATCGAACATTCAATGGTGGATTTTCAAGGTTGCCGGACCCCGTGTGGGCACGGCACCGATACGACTGGTAAACACGCGTCAATCGGACTAGACTACCGGCGCGGGCCGGAACCTGCCATTTGTCCCGCCCTGCCGTACTCGCCCACCCTTAAGCGTCCCACATTGAAGGAGCCCTCGTATGAGCCGCCAATCCTCCCGCCGCGATTTCCTCAAAACGTCTGCCGGCGTTGCCGCTGCCGGCACGGTTCCGTACGTCTGGAGTAGTTCCTACGCCAAGGCCCAGGACAAGAACGACCGGCCGAACCTGGCCTCGATTGGCCTCGGCGGCATGGGCAGCCACGACGGCCGCAGTGCCTCGCGATTCGCCGACCCGGTGGCCTGCTGCGACGTCGACCGCGGCCGGGCCGAGGCGTTTGCCGGACGCTTCGAGAAGAAACCGGAGGTCTACACCGACTATCGCAAGCTGCTCGAACGCAAAGACATCGACGTGGTCACCATCGGCACGCCCGACCACTGGCACAGCCGCATCGTGATCGACGCCCTAAAGGCCGGCCTCGACGTGCAATGCCAGAAGCCGTTGACGCTGACCATCGACGAAGGCAAGCAGATCTGCAAGGTGGTCAAAGACTCCGGCAAGATCCTTCACATCGGCACGCAGCAGCGAAGCGAGAACCGCAACATGTTCCTCAAGGCGATCGCCCTGGCCATGAGCGGACGGCTTGGCAAGACGCTCACGGCCACCTGTTCCATCGGCGGCGGACCGGCGGGCGGGCCGTTCGACAACGCCGAACCGCCGGCCAATCTCAATTGGGACTACTGGCTTGGCCAAACGCCCGTGGTACCTTATTGCCCGCAGCGCTGCCACGGCAGTTTTAGGTGGTGGCTGGAGTATTCCGGCGGCAAGATGACCGACTGGGGCGCCCACCACATCGACATCGCCCAATGGGGCCTCGGCTACACCGATTCCGGACCGATCGAGATCGAGGGCACGGCCGAATTCCCCGACGTCTTCCCGGCCGACTTCGATCCGGTGAAGTTCTTCGCTGGCGGGCAGAAGCTCGGCAACGGCTACAACTCGGCCATGCGGTTCAAGATCACCTCGACCTATGAGAACGGCAACAAGATGATCGTCCAGGAAGGCCCGGACAACGGCATCTGGTTCGAGGGCGAGAACGGCCGGATCTTCGTCAACCGCGGCCGGCTCACCGGCAAGCCGATCGAGGACCTTACGGCGGCCGACAACGAGTGGCTCGACAGAGAGGTGATCAAGCTCTACAACGGCAAGCAGCCCGGCGACCACATGGCCCATTTCTTCGAGTGCCTCAAGGAGCGCGTCTTCACGGTCTCCGACCCCTTCACCCACCACCGCACGATGACGTCCTGCCATCTCTGCAACATCGCCATCCTGCTGAAGCGCAAGCTCCGCTGGGACCCGAAGAAAGAAGACTTCATCGGCGACGAACAAGCCAGCGCCCTGTGCAGCCGGCCGCAGCGGGAGCCGTATGGGATTGAAGCGTAGACCGCCGGGTTCGCAGGCTTGTAGGACGCACCGGGAACCCAGGGTAACGAGTGTCGCGTTGTGGGGCCATCGTGTCCGTTGCGGGGTTATAGAGGTGGTGTGTCCAGACGCACTCTACGGCACTTGTTGCTCAGCGCAATCCTCTTCTGTTCCTCCGTGTTCTCGGTGCTCTCTGTGGTGATTCTCCCGTTTCCCCAAAACCTCGACGAGCATCACCGCGGCGACCATCAGCACGGCCCCGACGATCTGGAGAATGCTGAGCCGATCGCCGGAGAGGGCGTACCCGAAGGCGGCGGCCGAGAGGGGCGTCAGGGCGACGATTACGGTCACGCGGATGGCCGGGAGGTGTTGCTGGGCGTAGTTCTGGATGGTCGCCCCGGCGGCCGTCGAGACGGCTCCGGTGATCAATAGCGCTACCCAGACGTCGGCCTTGGGCAACGCCACCGGATCGACCAACGGCCAGACGAGCAGGAAGCCGACCGTGGAGACCATCACCTGGACGTAGGCGAAGCCGATCGCGTCGTGGTCTTTGGCGTAGCGGTCCAACATGGCGATGAACAGGCCGATGAACGCCGCCCCGACGAGCGTGAGCAGATCGCCGACGTTGAACCGGCTCGGTCCGGTGCCGGTCAACAGCGCCAGGCCAACGAAGCTCACCGCGATCGCCGTCCACGAAAGCCAACCCGTGCGCACGCCGAAGCACACTCGATTGGCCATCGGCGCGAAGACCACGAACAGCCCGGTGATCAGGCCCGAGTTGGTAACGCTCGTCCATTGCAGTCCGAAGGTCTGGGCAACGTAGGACGCCGAGAGCACCGCCCCGACGGGAATGCCCACGGCCAGCGAGCGCTTCGTCACCCGCGGAATCGCATACGGGCTCATCACCGCCCCGGCGACGATGAACCGCGCGGACAGAAACGCCATCACGCCGAAGCCCACAATCGCGTCTTTGACCAGCACGAAGCTCCAGCCCCAGACGACCGTGATCAGGACGAGCAGGACGGTGGGGATGAGGTGGTTCATGCGCTGTCGTGCTTGGCGAGGATGAAGCACGCTATTGTAGCGAACGGACGCGTCGGCGGAAGCGGAGCGCGGCAATAGACGGGTGGGTGGGGCAAAGCACAGCGATGCCCCAGGGCGCCAGAGTCGATGTTGCCCGGAGCGTTTCCGGGGCACCGATGCGCTCTGCCCCAGCCACCCCATAACGGCTTTGTGTCTACTCGAACCTCATCGACCAGGAGACCTCGCGGCTTTCGGCAGTTTCGACGACAATGCGAGCGCTGCCGGGTTGCTCGGTGACGCTAACGTCGGCGTTGTAGATGTTGATTCGCCCGATCTTCCAGCCGCCACCTGCCGGCAATGCGATGCGAAGCTCGTAGGGGTCGCCGCCCACCACGTCACTCTTGCCCGAGAGCGTTTTGGCGGTAGGATCCCACTTCTCTTCGAGCACGTCGATGATCCCTTGGGTGATGTGTCGGGACGTGCTCAGCAGTTGCGGATGATCGGCGACGGGGCGCAGCGCCAAGATTTGGCACGACGCGGGGGCGACTGTTCGCTTTAGCTGCCCTTCGATCGGCCCGATGAACTCGTTGGCCCAATAGTCGAAGCCGACGTAGGTCTTCGTGCCGTCGAGCCCCAGCTTGTCGAGGTCATAGACGACTTCGTCGGCCTCGCGGTCGCTGAAGTTGAACAGACCGACCAGGTCCATCCGCTCGGTCGGCACGTGCCAGATCCGTGGCTTGTCGGTCTCGAACAGATCGACCGGTCGGGCCTTTTCGTTGTGCCCCGGCAGGCAGCGGCGCAGCAGGTCGAGCCGTTCCGGTGGCAACGTCGAGTATTGTTCGCTCGAGGTGTGCATGTCGCCGGCCACCGCCAACCAGGAGCACATCCAACGGGCCCGGTCGATCGGGTTGCTCGCTCGGGGGTAGACCGGGTCGGGGTCGTTGTGCCAGACGCGGCCGTTGAGAAAGTAGAGGTTCGTGCCGTGCCAGGCGCCTTTGGTCACCGCGCCCCACGATCCGCCGGCGGCACCGCCGTTGTCCGGGCCGATCCGCATGCCGTCGATCATGCCGAAGGCCGGGCCCATCGAGCGCATATTCTGCGAGACGTTGCAGCCGAGAATGAACGTGCCGGGGGCTTCTTCGCGGAGGATCCGCAGGCCCTTGCGATAGGCCTCGATGTGCGTCATGCCCGGGTCGTGCAGGGTGCTCTTGCCGAAGTCTTTGTTGCCGTAGGCCGTGTTGACGTAGATGTTGTAGGTGATCGCGCCGGTGTGCATGCCGTCGATCTTGAAATAGCGATATCCCCAGTCGTAGATCCGCCGGACCCGCTCGCGGACGAACCGCTCGGCCTTGGGGTTGGTCGTATCGATGCACGTGCCCGACCAGCGGGCGTCGTGGAAGGGTGTGCCGTCGGGGTTCTTGGCGAAGATTTCCGGATCGAAGTACGGGTTGCGGAAGTTGCCGGCAAAGGGCATGAACCAGATGCCGGCGACCATCCCGTGCGAGGTGATCGTCTTGGCCGTGTGTGCCATCCCCTTGGAGTAATTGGGCTTGGTGTCGGCGAAGACTTTGATCGGGCCGGTCGTCTGGATGCGTCCCTCGTGCTCAAAACCCTTGGGCAAGATCGCCTGCCAATGGTCATCGATCTGCATCACGTTCAAACCGTACGGCAGAAGCTCTTTGGCGGCGAATTCCGTGTTCTCGGCGATACGATTCTCGTCCGAGGCGCCGCCGTGATACCAGGTGCAATAGACGCCCGGCTTTGCAGCGAGCTTGATCCGATAGTGCTTGACGATCGAATCGGCGTAGGCCTCGAGCCCCAGCCGGGCGTCGTCGAAGTAGCCGATCAAGAGCGTTTCGGTCGGCCGCGACTTGCCGGGATCGACCTGGAAATGGCCGAAGTCGATCTGGGCCCGGACGCGGGTCGTGCCGCCATCGTTCTCGGGGAAGAAGACGCCCACGCCCCGTTCGTGCGTCATCCATCCGCAGACGACGCCGTGGCGCGTGGCCGGATCGGCGATCGCGCTGAAGGCATAACTCCCGCGGGCTTCGCCGACCGGGGTTAGGCCGCCGGTGCCCAACACGCGAAGTTGGTCTGGGGCGACGTCGAGGTTGACCCGAAAGTCGAGGTACTCCAACGCGTTGGCTTCGTACGGTTGGTCTGTTTCGTTGGCCACCGTTCGAGAGATATGGACGAACGAGCAATTCTCGTAGAGGGTCAATGCTGTCGTCCATCCGCCGGAATGCACAAGCCGGATGGCACGGCCCTCGCCCCAGGCAAGGTGTTTGACTTGCAGCACTTCCGTCTTTTCGATGGCTTGTGGGAGGGCGGCCCGTTCGACGAACGTGAAGTTGGTTTCGCGGTGGACGATCGATACCCGGGCCTTGCTGGTCACGACGACGCGGAGGGTTTCGTTTTCGACCGTCGTGTCGGCCGCCGTCGCGGTGCCGTGAAGCGCCATGACTGTCATAGCGAGTAGTGCCAGTTTGATACGCATCGGACGTTGTCCTGTTTCGAGATTCGTGAGCTTCATCTGTTGGGGGTGGCTGGGGCAAAGCGCAGCGGTGCCCCAGATGGCGCCTCCTGGGGCACCGCTGCGCTTTGCCCCGGGGGGCCCCGGTGGCGTTGTGCCCCCCCCACCCCCCCTGAGTATGCCACCAAACAATGTCTACTACTTGAACTTGACCTCATACGTTTGCCCCGCCTTCAATTCGATCTGTGCCGGTCCGTCGATCGCTTGTCCCTTCGGCGGACAGAGCACGTGACGGCCGTCGACCGTCGCCCGCAACGTCGCCCGAGTGGCGCGGCCGCTCTGCCAGTAGATATCTACCTCGACGCCGCCCCGTGCCCGCAGCCCCTTGACGTGACCGGCCGCCCACTTGCTCGGCAAGGCCGGCAGCAAGGCGATCCGCCCGCTGTGGCTTTGCAGCAATCCCTCGGTGATGCCCGAGGCGCCGCCGAAGTTGCCGTCGATCTGAAACGGCGGATGGGCGTCGAACATGTTCGGATACGTACGGCCGGGGCTGAGCAACGTCGAGAAGAGCCGGTACATCCGGTCGCCGTCGAGCAGCCGCGACCAGAGGTTCACTTTCCACGCCAGGCTCCAGCCGGTCGCCCCGTCGCCGCGGAATTCGACCGACTTCTTCGCCGCGGCGAACAACTCCGGCGTGGCGGCCGTGATCTGGTCGCTGGGGAAGAGGGCGTAAAGGTGTGAAAGGTGGCGGTGCTTGTTGCTCGGGTTGTCCCAGTCGTGCAGGAACTCCTGCAACTGCCCGTGCCGGCCGATCTGATGCGGGGCGAGTCGCTTGCGAGTTACAGCGCACTGCTTGCGGAAGTCCTCATCCATGCCGAGGATCTCCGCCGCACGGATCGTATGGGCAAACAAGTCGCGGAGGATTTGCATGTCCATCGCCGGCCCGGAACACGTGCTGGCGCCGTGCGGATGCCCCAACTCCGGCGACATCGACGGGCACGTGACCAGCCACTGCTTCTCCGGATGCTCGACCAACGTATCGAGGAAGAACTGCGACGAGCCCTTCAGCACCGGGTAGATCTCGGCCAGATACTCTCGGTCGGGCTGAAACTCGTAGTGATACCACAGATGCTGACTCAGCCACGCCCCGCCCAACGGCCAGAGACCGTAAAACGCGGCGTCGATCGGGCAGGTGGCGCGCCACAGATCGGTGTTGTGATGGCAGACCCAACCCCGGGCGCCGTAGTTGACCTTGGCCGTGCGGGCGCCGGTTACGGTCAACTGCTTGACCATCTCGATCAGCGGCTCGGCACATTCGGCCAGATTGCACGGCTCGGCCGGCCAGTAGTTCATCTCGGTGTTGATGTTGATCGTATACTTGCCACCCCACGGCGGGCTCATGCTCTCGTTCCAAATGCCCTGCAAGTTCATCGGCTGGCTGCCAGGCCGCGAACCGGAGATCATCAAGTAGCGGGCGAATTGGAAATAGAGCGTGGCAAGCTGCGGGTCGTTGCCTTCGCCGAACTTGGCGATCCGCTCGTCGGTCGGCAGATCGATCGAGTCGCTCGTGCCCAGGTCGAGTTCCACGCGGCGGAAGAGCCGACGGTGCTCGGCAACGTGGTCGCGGCGGATGGCCTCGAACGGCTTGTCGCCGATCATGGCCAGATAGGCCTTGGTCAGCGCCTCGGGATCGCCGCTGACGTCTTTGGGGCCTTTGTGGCTGGTGGCTGCAACGACCAGCAGCGTGGCGGCGTCGGCCCCGTCGACCTTGATTGTGTCGTCGGCCAACTCCATCTTCCCGCCGTCGAGAATCACGCGAACACGGCACTGGAACTTCAAAGCCCCCTTGATCCCCTCGGCGTCGCCGTTGACGCCTTGCATCACGAGCCGATCGGGCGCTTCGGTGGCGACCGTCGCCTGCTGCGGCGTGGCCATCGCGGCGGTGAACGAGACCTTGCCGGGCTCGTTGGCCGAGAGGCGCACGACGATCGCCTGGTCGATCGGGCTGGAGAATACCTCGCGGGTGTACTTCACACCGTCGAGCGTGTAGGTCGTCGTGGCCACCGCCTGGTCGATGTCCAACTGCCGGCGGTAATCGGACACGTCGCCCTTGGGCAGGATCAGCCTCAAGTCGCCCACTGTCTGATACGGCAACTGGCGAATCGGCCGGGCCATCATGTGCTGCTGGGCCAGATTCTGGGCGTCGCGATACTTGCCCTCGAAGACCAGCTTGCGGACCTCCGGCAGCGCCTTCAACGCGTCGGGATGGCTTGGGTCGTACGGTCCGCCGCCCCAGAGCGTGTCTTCGTTGATCTGGATCCGCTCTTCGTCCGTACGGCCGAAGACCATCGCCCCCAGCCGGCCGTTGCCGACGGCCAGCGCCTCGGTCCACGCCTTGGCCGGTTCGTCGTACCAAAGCACCATCGGCCCCGGATCGGCCACGGCGGGTGTGGCAAGCAACAGGAGCACAAGGGTCCGTATGAGCGTTCGCATGGCGATTCTCCAAGAAACGAGGCTGGGTGACCGTCGGCGGTTTCGATCCGCGTCCGGCCACTGAGCTTACGCCAAGGAGCCGCCGTTGTCAAAATCGGCACGCAGTGCCAAGCGGATTGGCGGGTGGTTGTGGCCGGAGGCTGGGCCGAGCTTCGCCCCGGCCGCCCGCAACGACCATTTGGGCTTTGTCGGAAGACTCGCGAATAGTAGTCGTCTCGCTCCGCGAGACGCAGTGACATCTCGCGGAGCGAGATGACTACTATGACGTTTTCCGACATGGCCTAGCGCGAACCGGCGTCGTAGAGCCTCAGTTCGCGTCGTCGAAGCGCCCCAGCCCTTCGACCATCCGTGCGGCCGACGAGGTGGCCGTGCGAGTCGTGGGCTGCTCCAGCGCCATCAACTCGTCGACCAGCCCTTCGGCGTCGGTGGTGGTGTTGCTCAGCCGCAGCATCCAGAGCGAACGGAACAGGCCTGTCGAGTCGAACAGTTCGGGCTGGAAGCAAGAGAGGATGCTGCCGGCGATTTTGCCGTTGAGATCGGCATTGGGGCTGGTGGCCGTGAGCCCTTGGCGGAAGGCCGAACGTAGCGAGGCCAACACCAGCGGCCAGGCCTGACGCCCGCCCTTGAGATTGCATTGGTAGCGGAGGTCTTCGGCGAACTCGCGTGCCCGTTCCGGGTCGACGGCAAATTCGCCGACGTCGTGCAGCCCCGCCAGATAGCCCACCAGCATATCGGTCCACCGTTCGGCACGTCGCCGCAGGTGGTTCAGTTTCATTGCCGCCTGGGTATCGATTCCCGACTTGCCCACCAGCATCGTGAGCACCCGATGCCGCGCTTCGAGATGGCCGATCATTACGCTGCGGGTAACCGGTTCGCAGAGATCGGTGCCGTGGTGGCGATCGTAGGCACAGAGCACGGCGGTCCAAACTCGGGTGAGCACCTCGCCGGTGATGATCTCCTCGAAGATACCACGGATGAACGGCCATTGGGTCCGGGCTTGGGACTCGCCATTAGCGGCCGAGCCTTCATCGGCGAAGGTCCGCAGGCTCCTTCCCCAGCGGTCGAGCCGACATTTCGACGTGGCCCAGTATTGTTCCAATCCGGTGCCGGAGAGCTGGTGAGTGCCTCGAACCAAGACCGGCCCATGGGCGGAGACGATGGCTGCCAATTCGACGAGTTCGCGAGCGTGCATAGCGGTAGGGAGGTTCCGTATGAATCGGGAAGCCGAAGGCGGCCGGCGGAAGAAGCCCGGCCGTCGGGAGAGCCCGAGGGGACCAAGGCTCTCCCCCCGCCGGGTGTGACGTGGGTAGGCGTTGGGGAATGCAAACCAGATGCCGAAACGCGGTGCGCCACCGGGCAGAATGCGAGTCGTGCGCCGTAAAGGGTTGTTGGACAACGGGTTGTGCGTTATCGGCGGCGGATCGTCAATGCCCGGCCGGAGGTTGTGATGTTGCCCAAAGGCGTCCGCGGTGTTTCGGCGGCGGAACGTTGCGGTGGAAGATGGGGGTGGCCATACGGCGATTCGCGCCCTGAGATAGAGATAGACCGTCCTCGACCCCGACGGGGTCTAGACAACGCAGCCCAGGGTCGCCGCGAAGCGGCGCACCCTGGGGGGAAGGGTCCGAGGAAGAACCGAACGCCGCAGGCGTTCTACATGGCAGGGCGCGGTTGTACAACGCCGTTGGCGTTGACGTGATCTCGCCTAACCGATACCCGGCGTGCGCCGCTGCTCAGCGACACCGGGCCGTGATGTCAAACGCCTACGGCGTTAAGAATCTACGTCGTCGGAAATACACGACGTAGGCGACGTGCAGCGTCGGCGATGTACAGCACTTGGAATTCGTGGCGGCAACCCTACCACTTCTCATCATACTTCGTCCACAACAGATCCCCCAAGTTCCAATACGCGTCGGTTGTCTCACCGCAGGCGTCAGCGGTCGTACGCGTCAGAAACTCGCGGGCTTTCTCGGGGCTCTCGGCGGCGAGCTTGGCAAACTCCGCCGCAATCTCCTCCTGAGCCGCCAGATACTTCTCTTGCAGCGGGTTGCGAACTTCGGCCACGTCGACGCGTATCTCGCCCCAGCGCTGGGCGGCCAACGTGGCCACGCGGTTGAACGCCCACCAGGCCGAGCGGCGGCTGAAGCCGGTGGTGCGGCCGTCGGTCTGATACGTCGCAGGTAAGTCCGTCACGCCGGCGTAGATCGGCACGTAGGTCGTCATGGCCGGGTTGCCGTAGCCGAACCAGACGATGCCGCCGACGTCGTCCGGCAGCCAGCCGCGCGATTGCGTGACCGTGGCGTACATACAATACCAACGGGCGATCGGCCGTTCGCCCCGCCAGCCCCAGCCGCCGTTGATCCGCAGCATCTTGTTCATGTCGTAGGGCATGAACGGATTGGCCAGCGAGCTTTTGACCGTCTTGCCTTCCTCGTCGGTGACCGTCAGGTCCTTGACCATGTCGAAGTCGGTGCCCTCGAACGTGTCGCGGAAGATCTCCATTACCCGTTCCGGCCCGACGGGTTTCTCGGGCTTCACGGAGAAGGGGAACTCGTTGGCGTTGGGGAACAGCTTCAGCGACGGAGCCAGCAGGTCCAACACGCGCCATTCCCGCCGGGTCGAGGCGAAGCTCATGCGGCCCTCGGGATCGTACGCCCGATTGAAGCGAAACGGCTCGCCGGCGTCCGGGTCCCAATAGCCGGCTTCTTCGGCGAGCTTCGAGGGATTTGCCGAAGCCATGATGAAATCCTCGTCGGCCAGGTCGAGCTTGCCGATCCTCGAGGCGTTGGCCACGACCGAGACGTGATCGTCGGGCACGCGGCGTGCGACCCAAACGGCCCCCACGGCGTCTTTGCCCGGCCCGACGATCTCCATCACCCAGACCTCGCGCGTGTCGGCAATCGTCAGCGCTTCGCCGATGTCGCACCAGCCGTGTTTCTCGATCAGTCGTCCGCCGAGGCGGATCGCCTCCCGGGCGGTCGTCGCGCGGGCGAGCATTAGCCGGGTGAGCGTTTCGCAGTCGATCAGCCCTTTCTCACTCTGCAACTCCTCGCGTCCGCCGAACGTCGATTCGCCGATGGCGAGCTGCCGCCGGTTCATGGCGGCGTAGGCGGGGGCCAAATAGCCGAACGTCTCGGCAACCTGTGGGATCTGGCCGGTCGGCTGGCGGCCGTAGCGCTCCATCGGGCCGTCGTTGTCGTCGCGGCGTTTGGTCAACAGCAGCTTCGCGTTGGGCTTGTATGCAGCCGGTGGGACGACCAGGATCTGCGACCCGCTGCGATGGCTGTCGCAGGTGTGCGAGGTGATCACCGACCCGTCGGTCGACGCCTTCGCCCCGACCATGATCGAGGTGCATCCCCGCGTGGTGTCGGCGGCGGGGGCCAGATAAAGGACAACACTCAGCAGCGACGCCATAATCGTCGTATTCCGCACGATGCTTCTCCTCATGCTGTTTGACGGCTTTGTTTCCGAGAAACTCTAGGTTACACAGGCGGTGGGCTTCTCCCAACGCCCGGCTTGGCCAATTCTATCACAATCCGCCCCACTGAAGCGAGCGAAACACCCCGAACGGGTTGGCGGCCGGCGCGCGACTGCGGACGACCACAGCCGGCCGGCCGGGCCGGTTGCCAGCGGGAGTCACCGCCTGCTACAATGGGCGGCGGAAGGAGATACCCGATGTCAGATCAACTTAGTGAACGAGAGCGAGAGGTCGTCCGGCTGTTGAGCCTAGGGTGTTCGGTCAAAGAGGCCGCGGCCATCCTCCGCCTGGCGCCCAACACGGTCGACAACCACAAGACCCGGGCGATGGCCAAGCTGGGCACCGACAAAGCCGCCCTATTGACGCGGATCGCGATCAAGAAGCGCATCACCAGCATGAAGGACCAGCTAACGCTCGCCGAAAAGCGCCGCAGCGGCCGCAAGCAGGACGGCTGGAACTGAGACAGCGTCTAGGGCAATCCGAGCACTCGGCCAACATGCCCACGCAAGCGTGGACATGGCACCCAAAGATCCTAATCGGCCGAAGCAGCAGGCCCCGCCCTACTGCAACTCCGGCATCCCCACCCGCTCCGCGCGCAATTGCCGGCCCTGCTCCTCAGGCGTGTAAACGCCATAGAATACCGCGTTGCAGTCGATCCACATCGACAACCGGGCGAATTCTTCGGGGCGTAGCTCGGCGTCTTCGTGACCCTCGCGCAGCAGCTTCATCAAACGGCTGCCGCGGGCGCCGTAGAGGCCGCCGGGTGGAGTGATCTGCACGGGGTTGCGGCCGCCGAAACGGGGCACCAGCGCGGCGGCGGCGTTTTGGGGATTCGTGCCGGCGCCCCAGAAATTCGTGTCGCCGCACAACGCCCAGTACGACTTGGTAAAGCCGCGGTCGGGCACGCCGGTCAGGTCGATGTTGCCGTCGGGCCTCTCGCCGCCGTGGCAGTCGACGCAGTGGCGATCCAACACCGGTTGGACCACCTCGACGTACGAAAACGGCCGGCCGTCGAACTCGCCCGGTGAGATCGGCGACGGGTTGCGGCGCAGCGCGGCGATCGGGCGGTTCGGTGGGGCGCTCATGCGGTGTTCATGACATCCGATGCAAGCCACCCGCTCGCCCGGCTGGACGTACGTGGCCGAGCGCATCGTCTGATAGGCCACCCCCTCGGCGTCCAGCGCCTGGAAGTAGACCGGCTTGTGCGCCGGCAACGTGAAATAGGCCGAGCCATCGTCTTCCACCGGCACCGTGCCCAGCACCGCCCGGGCGTTCTCCTCGCGGGCCAGCCCGATCGCCGGGTTGTCGGAGAGGTTGGTCGTCTTGGGAAAGACCTGCACGATCCGCAGCCGCTCGATCGACCCGGGCTCGACGTCGCCAAGGCCTTCGTAGACGTTCGAGAGCACCATCTCGCCGGTCGACGCGGCCGGTTGGGTTGTCGAGTCGCCGTCGTCGGCCAACAGGCTCGAAAGCACCGGCGGCACCGGCCGAGCCACCAACGGGCAAGGGTTCGTGCTGCCGATGGCCGGGTCGCGGTAGAGCAACTCGCGATTGCCGAAGGCGTCCAGCAGATAGATTCCCAGGGCGTTTACCCCATTGGCGCCCGGCTCCCAGACCAGCGGCACCGGGCTGTAGGCCACCAGGAAGTAATCCTCCGAAAGCGGCCACGGCGCGGCGTAATACTCCGTGATGTTGCGTCCTTCGGCCTCGGGGAACGGAATCTCCGGCGTAATCCGCCGGATCGACGCCTGGCCGTCGTAGCCGACCGCCGGATCGACCACCGCGATCGACCCGCCGGCAATCGAATGGTGGGCCGAGGCCGTGAAGACGATCTGGTTGCTTTGCGGAATCGGCTGGATCTGGAACGTGCAATGCGGGCTGGCCGTGGCGTTGCCCCAGACGGTGGCCGGATTGGTGCCGTCGGTCCGCGTCGACCAGAGGTTTTGGTGCGTCACCGCGTCGCGGTCGATGTAGTCCCAGCGGCTGTAGAGTACGTGGCCTGTGTTCGAGACGGCCGGGAACCACTCGTTGGTGTCGTGCATCGAGAGCGTGCGCAGGTTGTTCCCGTCGGCGTCGACCCGGTGCAGCGTGTAGACGTGCCAGCGGCGGCTGAACTGCCCACCGAAACACCGCGCGTAGCCGCCGCGGCGGGTCGAGCAGAAGACGATCCGGCCGTCGGGCAGCCAGGTGGGCATCACGTCGTCGAACGGCCCCGAGGTGATCTGCCGCAGCCCGCTGCCGTCGACGTTGACGGTGTAGACGTGGTAGAAACCCTCGTCCGGATCACCGTTGCCGATTTGGTTGGGATCGAAGCCTGCAGCCGGGCACTTGACGTAGGAGAAGACGATCCGCCGGCCGTCGTACGACAGCCGCGGCTCAAGCACGTTGCCGCCGGCTAAACGTTCGTCGAGCAGATCGCGGCAGGCTAACGAGCGGCCGGGCTTCTCGAGCACGAAGAGCCCTCCGCCGGGGCGTGCCCGCCAACCGAAGTATTGCATCACCAGATGGCTGTACGACGTAGGCACGCGCTTGGTGAAGAGCAACTTGGGGAACCGCATCAGCGGATTGGCCAATGCGATCCGGCGCTTCAATCGCCGCACGTCATGGTAGCGTCGCTTGACCTCTTGTGGCGAATCGGCGGGCGTTGTCTCGAGTTGCGTCTCGAGGTTCGTCAACTCCTCGGCCTCATTACCGAGGAAGTCGTCTTGCCTTCCGTCACCGAGGTTGTCCAGCAGCCGCCGTGCCCCTTCGAGATGCCGGGCCGTTGCCGCCGCGTACGTCTCGGGCGTGTCGTCGAGCTTGTCTTCCTGGCGCCACTCGTTCTGCACTATCGCCCAGAGATCGAGTTCGGTCTCGCCGGCCACCGCGGCCAGGCGTTCTCGGGTGGGTTGCATGCCGTTGACATCGGTGTCGAGGATCTTCTGCAACACGGCATATCCCGTGGCCGGCGGGCCGCGAAAGGCGCCCACGGTCACGCGTGGCAGGGTAAGCGACTTGCCCGGCTCGAGTCGCCGGACGCTGACCTTGCCGCCGGAGGTGAGTTTCTCAATCTGTCTATGTGGGAGCCCGAAAATGGGGACTGGCTCCATCGACGACCGGTATTGCAGCGGTGATTCGTTTTGGCGACGGTGCCTGTCCCCTTTTTCGGGCGGCGACGCCGGGGCCTCGTGGAAAAAGGGGACAGGCACCGAGCCGGCGGCGTTTTCCCCCGGGTTTGGCATCCGCGGTGGCTCGGAGCCAGTCCCCGTTTTCCACTCCACGTTCACAGTTCGAGCGAGTTTCATCCGCAGTTGACCGGACTGGCCGACCTCGACGTCGAATCGCCACGGAGCGCCTCCGCTGATGGCCAATCCCACGCCGCTTTGCCGGCTGCCGTCGCCGAGCAGCAGCAACGGCTGGGCGTTCTCGGAAGTCAACGACACGGACTCGCCGGAAAACATCGTCCGCTGCCGGGGCTGGAAGTCGGCGTCGAAGAAGGCGACCTGCGGCAGGCCGGTCTCGGCACTGGGGTCGATCTCCATCTCGTAGAACCACCCGCCGTGGCCCTGCTTCAGCCCGGCGAAGGCCTCTGAAGCGCGGAACTCGCGACCGTCGGCGTAAGCGACCACCGGGTCCCAATGGGTTGTGTCGTAGAAGATCTCCTTGCGTTTGTGTACCACGAAACGGACCGCGTCGCCGGTGCGAACGTCGAGCGTAAGCTTCGGCTCGACGCCCCCATCGTTATCGCCGCCGTCGTCGCCGTCGATTTCGGCCTGCCAGACGGTGCGGCGGTTGTGGCGCACGGAGAGCCGCACGCCGTCGCCGCCGCCGTTGTTGGTGTCGAGCTTGTAGACGCGGCCGGAGATCGTGATCCGCCCGTCGTGCGGTGCGACGAAACGGCGGATGCTCGGCGTGTTGGTGCCCGGATGGTGCCAGGAGTCGCCCACGCGGGTCCAATCGGGGCCGCCAAAGAACGTCGAGCCGTACCAACGCTCGGTGCGATAGGCCAATTCGCGATAGCGCGAGGCGTCAGCGTCGGCCGCGTTGGGGATGGTCCATGCGGCGATTGGGATTTCGCCGACGTCGACCGCCTGAGTGCCACGGTTGGTCACCGTGGCGTCGATTTGCACCAGCGGCCCGTCGGCGATTCGGCGGCACGACCAACCGATCTGGACCCCCTCGGCCAGTTCGAGGCCGACGGGCTGCATCCGCCGTACCAGCGCCTCGGCCGGCTCGTCGGCGAAGTGCTCGGCGAGTTGTGGGGGCTGTCCGCAGACTTGGCTCCCCGGCCCAATCTCACAAACCACGGCCATCACGGCCACGCAGAGCAGCAATCGAGCGTTCATATCGGAGATTGTAGCGGCGATCGCGGGCGATGGCCAGCAATCGTCCGGAATCGTCGGCACCCTGCATGCGTTGGTGGGCTACTGCTCGGGGGCTTTCCTTGTACGACCGCCCTTCTGTGGCGCCGGCTTCTGCTGCCCGGATGCGGAACCCGAGGTCGTGTCTCGGCGGAAACTCAACGGCTTCACCTCATCGCCCGCCGGGGCCAACGCGCGGCCGCTGAGCCGGTCGACGTGCTCGGCCGTGTGGAACCACTCGGCCTTCATGGCGTCAACGCGTGCAGGCTGTTGCTCGGCCAGGTCGTTGAGTTCCGTGCGATCGTCGTCGAGGTTGTAGAGTTCCCACTTGCCCAGCTTGGCCGAGACCAGCTTCCACGGGCCTTGCCGCAACGCCCGATCGGTACCGAAGTGGAAGTAGAGAGTCTCGTGCGGCGGCCGGGTTTCACCGCGGAAGATCGGCAACAGCGACTTGCCTTGCAGCGGGTCGATCTGCCGGCCGCCGATCTGCTTAGGATACGTCGCGTCGGCCAGGTCGGCAAAGGTGGCCATGAAATCGACCAGGTGGCCCGGCTGATCGGTCACCAAGCCAGGCGCCGTCTTCAGCCCCTTGGGCCAATGGGCGATCATCGGCGAGGAGATCCCGCCCTCGTGCTGGTTCTGCTTGTAGAGCCGAAACGGCGTGTTGCCGGCGTGGGCCCAGGCGGCGTCGTAGGTCCAATACGACTTCGGGTCCCAAGGCTTCAGGTAGCGGCCCCGGGTGCGCTCGAAGGGGCAGGCGCCGTTGTCGGAACAGAAGAGGATCAGCGTGTCGTCGAGGATCTGCTTCTCGCGCAGAAACGTCACCAGCCGGCCCACGTTCTCGTCGAGCACGTCGACCATGGCCGCGAAAACTTCCATGCGGTCGGCTTCCCATTGCCGCTCCTCGGGGCCGAGGCTCTCCCAGGCCGGCACGTGATCGGGCCGCGGGCTGAGCTTCCACTTCGCCGGCAACAGGCCGGAGGCAAGCTGGCGGCGATGACGCGCCACCCGCAGCCGATCCCAGCCGCCGTCGTAGCGGCCGTCGTATTTCTGCACGGCCTGCTCGGGTGCCTGTAGCGGGTAATGCGGCGCGTTGAAGGCGACGTACAACAAGAACGGCTTGTCGGTCGCCGTGGCCTCTTCGAGGAAATCGAGTGCGAAATCGCCGATGGCGTGCGTCGTGTAGAAGGGCCGTCCATTGAGCTTTTCAGGCACGGGCCACGGCTCGCCGTTGAGGCGGAAGCTCCCGTCGCCGGTGAAGAAGTTGGTCGCTCCGGAGAGGTGCCCCCAATAACGATCGAAGCCGAAATCGGTCGGCTGCTGGCTCAGATGCCACTTGCCGACCATGGCGGTGAAGTAGCCCGACTTGCCGAGCACTTCGGCGATGGTGGCCCCGCGGCTGAGCTTCGTGCCGCCGGCCTGATCGCAATAGAGCCCCGTCAGCAGCGAGACGCGCGAGCTGTGGCACTTGGCCGTGTTGTAGAACTGCGTGAATCGCAGCCCGGCGCCGGCCAGGGCGTCGAGGTTGGGCGTTTCGATCTCGGAACCGTAACAGCCCAGATCGGCGAACCCCAAGTCGTCGGCCATAATCAGGATGACGTTGGGCCGTTTCTCCGCGGCCGCGGCGGGAATCGCCAGCAGCAGGCACAAGGTGGCAAGTGTGAATCGAGTCATGGGTTGTCTCCTTGTTCGGTTTCTTCCCTAATCGGGTGCCATGCCCACGCTTGCGTGGGCATGCCGTAAGCTCGTGAACACCGCCCGCATGCCCACGTGAGCGTGGGCATGGCACCCCAGCCGTCGTGTCTTCCGAAGTTATTCCGTCCCTTCCACGGCCGTCACACGCCCCAGCCCCATCTGCTGGCCCACGCGGATCGGGTCGCCGTCGCGGATGTGGATCTCGATGAACTTCGAACTGATCACCCGCTCGCCTTGGGCGTCGGTGAGCGTGCCGATGACTTCCTTGGTCTTCGGGTCGATGATATCGCCCGTATCGGGATAGGCGAAACGGCCGTCCATGCTGAAGGTGATCCAGCCGTGGGTTTTGGCGCTGGTATCGACGGATTGCTTGAAGACCGGCGGCATCACCGTGGCGTCGAAGATATGCAGCTTCCGCTGGTCCTGGTCGACCAGCCAAACCTCGGTTTCGTCGGGCGTGAGCCCGATGCCGTGGCAGCGGCGGCGCTCGTCTTCCAGCCCGGGCACCCACACGGTGTGGAGCTTCTTGCCGGTACGCAGATCGCCGATCTCGAAGCCCAGGATGTGGTCGGTGTTGACGAAGCTGAGCGTTTGAGTGCCGTTGATCGTATGCGGCCAGATCATGGCCATGTACGGCCCGATCTTGCCCACGATCTTCTCGGTCTTGGTGTCGACCACGGTAAGGAAGTTGTACTTCGTCGACGCACAATAGGCCCGCGTGCCGTCGAGGCTCATCACCGTATTGTGGCAGCCGCCGGCGTCGCTTAAGTGGATCTTGGTGATCAGCTTGCCGGTGGCCGCGTCGACGACCTTGTTATGGGCGTCGCTGCTCCACCAGCCCGAGGGCACAAAGAGCTTCTTGCCGTCGGGCGTGATCTGGATCCGGTCGCAGCCGCCTTCCGACTTCGGATAGACGTTCTCCCAGAGCTTCTTCTCGGTCCGCAGGTCGATGCAGGCGAGCTTGGTGTTGCCGTGGGCGTAGTAGAGTTTGTCGGTTTCCGGGCTGGCACAAACGCCGCGCGTGCCGCCCATGTCGGGGATGTCGATCGCGCGGACGAACTTGTGGTCGTTTTCGATATCGAAGATGTAGATCCCGTGGCCCTTGGTCCCGCCGGCGCCGTCGGGCACGGTGACGTAGAGCAGGTGTTGTTCGTCGGCGGTGGCCGCGGGGGTGAATACGGTGGCAAGTAACAGGCTGGCAAGTAACAGGTGTAGTGTTTCAACTCAAATGGCACAAAGTGGAGGGTAGGTGACGATCTCCT
>CAYYNP010000049.1:0-41882 GCA_964472545.1 uncultured Planctomycetaceae bacterium
GGCCCTCCGCCCGACGTTCGAGAAAACAGAAACGAGTTATGCGGAAAGAGAGCTAAAGCGTAATCTGAGTGTTGCATTTGAAGTTGGGCAGCTCCCTATACGCCGCAAGGCAATGTGCCGTCAGGACGCGTCCCCAGAGGGTTGTTCCGCCGATTGTCGTTTGACGGGGCGGCTCCCATAACGACGAACTTCTGGCTGAAGTTCATCGACGCCAACGGCGTCGGCGGAAATACTTGCCCGCGCCCAACAGCAAACCGACCACGACCAGATGCAGTAGCGAAGAAGGTTCGGGGACGGCCGCGAGACGACGGATGACGCCGTCGCGTTTGTTGAGGACGTAGACTTCGCCCTCAATGCCGAGGCTGAAGCGGAGGTCGGCGCGAGTTTGGCTTCCGAGCCCGCGGTCTGCACGGGTTTCGTTGATCAGGTCGAGCAGACGAACCGGGTCGCCGGTGTCGTCGAGCGTTACGAGCTCCCGCAGACCGTCCTGCCCACCGTCGAGCGGGTCGGTGTCGACGTCGAGGTAGAAGATCAACCCGGTGGGGAAGTCGCCCAACAGGAGATTACCGTCGAGGCCGGGAATGCCGGTGCCGCGGGCGACCTCGCCGACGGTGACGGCTCGGTTGCCGATGCCCGTGGGCGGGTCGCCGACAAGGTTGGTGTGATCGTACTCGGCGACCGGGTCGATCATGCCGGGGATCTTCGAGCCCTCAAATCGGAAACTGCCTTCGCGCTGGTCCCAGCCGAAGTTGCCCCCGTTGACACCCTGGTCGATCTCCTCGACGGCGTTCTGCCCGATGTCGGCGATGAACATCTTGCCGGTGGCGCGGTCCCAACTGAAACGCTGCGGGTTGCGCAGGCCGTAGGCATAGATTTCGGCCAGAGTGCCCGCATCGCCATCGGCGGCCAGCGCGTTGTCGGCAACGATGCCGTACCGCCCGTTGGCGCCATTGGTCCCCGTCGGGTCGATGCGAAGGATCGCGCCGTAAGGATTTCCGGTGTCTTGGCCGTTTTCCTGTGGGTCGCCGCCGGCCCCACCGTCGCCGATGGCGATGTAGAGGTTGTTGCGGTCCGGGTGGGAAGCGCCGGCGGTCGTGTTGAACGCGATCAGGCCGGCGTTGTGATTGCCGAACGGCTGGTCGAATCGCATCACCTCACGGAACGGCTCAGCGGCGTTGGCCGGCACGAAAGTGCTCGACGCGGGCGTGCCGGTGGTCCATTCCAGCAGCACCGTGTGAAAATCGGTGCCTCCGCCGGGATCGAAGTCGGGCGTGGGCGTCGTGTTGCTCGAGCTGTGGATCGTGTAGAACTTTCCGAAGCCACCGGCACCGGCGGCGTTGAAGTCGGGGTGGAACGCGAACCCCTGAAACCCCTTCTCGCTGCTGCTGGTGATTCGCAATGTGGGATAGTCACGCAAGTCGACGTATTCCGTAACCGTTGCGCCGTCGCGACTGACGGTGTAGAGCGGGCCGCGTTGGTCGTTGACGAACAGCCGGCCGAGCGGGTCAGCCGTCATCACGCTCATCCGCGCCGGCGCACTGTTCCCGCTACTCGAATCCGGCAGGACGGCGAAGTCCTGGATCACTACCGTGAGCGATCCTCTGTCCACCGGAAACGGGAAGAAGTCCTGGCACAACGCCCGGGAGCCCGGCAACCAAGCAAGTAACAAGATCGATGAGAATACTACAGTGCGCATCGTCGCGCCTCTTCAGGGTACGGAACCTTCACCCAATGATACCGCCCACGGCAAGTGACCACCCAGATGAGGGTGTCGTCGTATCGTCTATCGCCGGGTTCCGACGGTCGCCTCCAACGACGCGAGGCCCTTCTGCTGTAGGAGCCACGAATCGACGGTATGCGGCGGCGATGATTGCGGCCTGCTACTCTGCTTTCTCGGCCGGCTCGATCCTGACGGCACAGAACTTGAATTCCGGGATCTTGCCGATCGGATCGAGCGCGTCGATCGTCAGCACGTTGGCGGCGGCCTCGCGAAAGTGGAACGGGATGAACACGGATCCCGGTTGCACTCCCGGGTCGGCGCGGGCGGGCAACTCGATCACTCCGCGGCGGCTGCTCACCCGCACCCGCTGGTCGGGGCGGATTCCCAGCCGCGCCATATCTTGAGGGTTGATGGAAACGACCGCCTGCGGCTGAATGCGGTCCAGCGCCCGGCTGCGACGGGTCATGCTCCCCGTGTGCCAGTGCTCCAGTAGACGACCCGTGTTAAGTACGAACGGATACTCATCGTCGGGCCGCTCCTTCGCCGGCCGGTAGACGCACGAGACGAAGAGGCCTTTGCCCGTCGGCGTGGGGAAGCGATCGCCAAAGAGGATCTGCGTGCCGTCGCCCGATTGGGGATCATCGCAAGGCCAGAGCTTCCCGCGGCTGCCAAGGTTCGCATGCGAGAGGCCTTGATAGCTCGTCGTCAGTGCGGCGAATTCGTCAAACACCTCCGCCGAGGACGTGTACTGCATCGGCAGCCCCAATCGCCTGCCGATCTCGCAGAGAATCTGCCAGTCGGGCCGCGCATCGCCGGGTGGGTCCAGTGCCTTTCGCCCAAGCTGGACGCGGCGGTCGGTGTTCGTGTAGGTGCCGGTCTTCTCGAAATAGCTGCCCGCCGGTAGGATCACGTCGGCAAACTCGGCCGTCTCGGTGAGAAAGATATCCTGCACGACGAGGAAGTCGAGGCCCGCGAGCGCGTCGCGCACCTTGTTCACGTTGGGATCCGAGAGAAAGGGGTTTTCCCCCATGATGACCATGCCGCGGATCTCTTGCCGCAAGGCAGCGCCGAGGATCTCGACGACGGTGAGTCCGGGATTGGGGCTCAATGAGAAGCCCCATGCCTGCTCGAACTTGTTTCGCACGGCCGCATCGCCCACGGGCTGATAGTCGGGGTACATCATCGGGATCAGCCCGGCGTCGCTGGCCCCTTGCACGTTGTTCTGCCCCCGCAGTGGATGCAGCCCGGTGCCGGGGCGTCCCACGCTGCCGGTCAGCAGACAGAGCGAGATCAGGCACCTGGAGTTGTCGGTGCCGGTGGTGTGTTGCGAGATGCCCATGCCCCAGAAGACGATCATGCCGCCGCCGGCCTTGGTGGCCTTGCCGATCGTGTGTGCAATCGCCGTAATCCGTTCGGCCGAGATTCCGCAGATCCGGGCGGCGTCGGCCGGCGCGTACTCGTCGAGCACCAACCGGCGGAGGTCCTCGAAACCGTCGGTCCGGCGGGCGATGAATTCCTCGTCGATCAGGCCGTCGCGAATCAGCACGTGCATCAAGCCGTTGTAGAACGCTACGTCGGTACCCGGCTTGATCTGTGCGAAGTGCTTGGCAAACCGGGCCATCTGGTTCCGCTGCACGTCGACCACGATCAGGCGCGTGCCGCGTTTCGACGCCTCCTTGATGAACGTGGCGGCAACGGGATGATTGGCCGTGGTGTTCGAGCCGGCCACCAGACAAACCTCCGCGCGGCCCACGTCCGAAAAGACGTTGGTGACCGCGCCGGAACCGATCGTCTGAAGCAGCGCCGCCACCGACGAGGCGTGACAGAGCCGCGTGCAGTGGTCCACGTTGTTGGTGCCGAGCCCCGCGCGGATCAGCTTCTGAAACAGATACGCTTCCTCGGTCGAGCACTTGGCCGACCCGAAGCCCGCCAGGGCCTCGGTGCCATGAGTGTCGCGAATCGACTGAAGCCGCCGGGCAACCAGGTCGAGTGCCTCCTCCCAGCTCGCCTCTCGAAAGGCCGGCAGCACGTCGGCGTAGTCCACCAACTCGCCGGGCCGTGTTCTCGGCCGGTTAACGGTGCGCGCGACGTCCGGCGAGAGCGGACCTTTCGGATAATGCGATTCGCGACGTATCAGGGGACGCGTAAGCCGCTGCGCATGGAGCGTGTAGTCCCAGCCGTAGCGCCCCTTCACGCAAAGTCGGCGGCGGTTGACCGGGCTATTGCGGCCTTCGGCCAGCACGATCTGATTGTCTCGCACGTGGTAGGTAAGGGCGCAGCCCACGCCGCAGTACGGGCAGACGCTCTTAACCCGCGTGGCTGCCTCGGACGACGACGGAGAGAGCGTGATCGGCTTGTGGGTCAGCGCGTCGGTAGGACAGGCGTCAACACACTCGCCGCATGCCACGCACGTGCTCGCGCCCATGGGCCGATTCAGGTCAAACGCGATTTGGGTCGTTTCGCCCTTGCCGCTGCGCCCGATCACTTCGTTGGATTGGACGTCGTCGCACGCCCGGATGCAGCGATCGCAGAGGATACACGCGCGGTGATCGACGGCGATCACCGACGACGAGAGGTCCTTGGCCGGCCGCGGCGAACGGTCTTCGCCACCCGCCGCCTCGTTGACCCGCTCGAATGAGCCCAGCAGTTCATCGCAACGTTCTCCTTGCTTCAGAAGTCCGACCTTCGCTGCAAGTTCCTCTAACTGGCAGGACTGAAACGACGGCTCGCGTTGCTCCGGCTTCGGGTGGTCGCTCAGCAACAGCCGCAGCAGCATGGCCCGGTGCTGCTCGACTTTCGGCGACGCAGTGTGGACGGTCATGCCGTCGGCACACTCGCGTACGCAGGCCGCAGCGAGCACGCGCTCGCCGACGTCCACAACGCACACGCGGCAAACGCCGACCGGGCGGAGGCCGGGATCGTGACACAGCGCAGGAATGGCGATTCCCACTTGTCGAGCCGCCTCCCAGATGGTCGTTCCCCGAAGCACAACGACCTGACGGCCGTCGATCGAGAGGGCCACGGTGGCTGGATCCGACGATTCAAGGGCGGCCATCGCTGGGAATCTCCTCGGGGAAGTGACGCATCATCGAGAGAATCGGATTCAGCGCGACCTGGCCCAACCCGCAGATCGACGTCTGCTCGAGCGTTTCGGCCAACTGCGGCAGCCACTGAAGCTCTTGTGCGGGCAGCTTCCCGTCCTCTACGGCCTCGAGCAGTTGCACGGCCTTGGCCGTGCCCAAACGGCAGGGGACGCACTTGCCGCAAGACTCGTTGCGGAAGAAGCGGACCATGTTGGTAGCCAGTGCGAACAGGTTTCGCCCCCGGCCGACGACGATCACTCCGGCGCTACCCAGCATACTGCCGGCGGCTTGCATCCGTTCGAAATCCAAGGGCGTGTCGGCCATCTCGGCGGGCAAGAAGTTGGAACTGGGACCGCCGGGCAGAAAGGCCTTCAGCGCTCGGTTCTCCTGCATGCCGCCGGCCAGGTCGATCAATTGGGCGACGGTTGTGCCGGCCGGGATTTCGTAGACGCCCGCCCGGCAAACGTCGCCGCTGATGGAGGCGAACTTCAACCCATGGAATCCGGGCCGTCCTTGTTGCTCCCACCACGGCAGGCCCCAATGGAGCACGGCGACCGCCAGGGCCAGGGTTTCCACATTGTTAATCAGCGTGGGCTGGCCGCAAAGTCCGTGCAGGCCCGGATACGGTGGCTTGTTGCGAGGTTCACCGCGGCGATCTTCCAAGGCCTCGAGCAGCGCCATCTCCTCGCCCAGGATGTACCCGCCGGGTGAGACGAAGATCTCGACGTCGAACGGCTTGCCGGAACCGGCCGCGTTCTCGCCCAGGGCGCCCACCTCTCTGGCGTGCTGCAGGGCCGACTCCAGGGCCGCCCGTTCGGGGGCGTATTCGTGACGCAAGTAGATGATGCCGCGTTCGGCGCCCACGGTCAGCCCGGCCAGGAGCATCCCCTCGACGACAAGATGCGGCAACTGACCGAGGATCACCCGATCTTTGAACGTGCCCGGTTCGCTTTCGTCGGCGTTGCAGATGACGTACTTTGGCCGTCGCGACTCGGCCGCCACCAATTCCCACTTCCTTCCGGTGGGAAAACCGGCCCCACCCATTCCCCGCAGAACGCTTTGCTTCAGGGCATCCAGATCGTCGTCGGGCGTTCGGCCGGGAGAAGCCGCCAGCCGGCGCACGGTAGTGTAATGCTCGGCCGGGTCTTGGTACGGGTCGCACTTGAAGCGGCGTTTGTCTCCGGCATGTGCGAATTCCAGCCGCGTGGGGTCATCGACGCATCGCACGACGTCGTCCAGGTCCATCAGCGACGTAGGAGCCAACGGAACTCCCTCGACGGCGACGGCCGGTGCCGCGTCGCAGCGGCCCAGGCAGGAGACGCTTCGAACTTCCACGTCGTCGCGCCCCGCCAGGCGGTCGGCCAGGCGCGCCTTCCAGGCGGCGCAGTCGCCCATCGCGCAGACCGCGTCGCGGCAGACTTCGACCGTCCGGCCTGGCGACGGCGTGCGCTGAAAGTGCGGATAGAAGCTGACGAGTTCCTCGAGCCGGTAGAGCGGCACGTTGTCGCGCTCGGCAATCTCGCACAGCGCGGCTTCGTCCAGGCAACCTCGCTCGTGCTGCAAGTTCAGCAATTCGCGTAGCAACTCCACGGATCACCTCCGCGATTGGATGGACGGGAGGCCCCCGAAGGCGATCCCCCGACGACGGTCCCTCTGGTCCAGACTCAACCCCAGGCAGGGCCGAACGGACACCTCGCTCCATCACTACTCTACGGACCCGGGTGGCCACCGGCAAGGGTGGTCAGACGAAACCGCTGGCGCGCATTTCTCACCAGCCGTAGCCGAATTCGCCGGAATTTGGCTCTTCTGCCGCGCCGGACCAAAGTCTGGCGACTTCGGCTACAGGACGTACGGGCGACAACCGCCCCCGAGTGGTGAAGAATGTGGTCGAGCGGCGGCTCTCACACCGCGAGCATTCCATGCGGATCGAGCACGAACTTCTTGGCCGCGCCGCAGTCGAAGTCCTTGTATCCGCTGGGGGCCTCCTCCAGGCCAATCACAGTCACGTTGACGGCCTCGGCGATCTGAACCTTGTCGTGAAGGATCGCCATCATCAGGCCGCGATGGTACTTCATCACCGGACATTGCCCGGTGTGGAAGTGCAGGCTCTTGGCCCATCCAAGCCCGATGCGGATCGAGAGGTTGCCGAGTTTGGACGCCTCGTCGGCGGCCCCGGGATCGTCGGTGACGTAGAGGCCGGGGATGCCCACGCCGCCGCCGGCGCGGGTGACCTGCATCGTGTGATTGAGCACCGTCGCCGGGCGTTCCACGGCCGCTTCGTGGCCGTGGCCCCGGGCCTCGAAGCCCACGCAGTCGACCGCACAGTCCACTTCCGGCACCCCGACGATATCGGCGATCATCTCAGGCAGCGAGCCGTCCTGCTTCAGGTCGACCGTTTCGCAACCGAACGAGCGAGCCTGTTGAAGCCGCTCGTCGATCATGTCGCCGACGATCACCACGGCGGCGCCTAGCAGGTGACACGAGGCCGCACACGCCAGCCCCACCGGTCCGCCGCCCGCCACGTAGACGGTGCTGCCGGTCGTCACGCCCGCGGTAACGGCCCCGTGATAGCCGGTGGGAAAGATGTCGGAAAGCAGCGTCAGATCGCGGATCTTCTCCAGGGCACGATCGCGGTCGGGAAACTTCAGCAGATTGAAGTCGGCGTATGGCACCATCACGTAGTCGGCTTGCCCGCCGACCCAGCCGCCCATGTCGACGTAGCCGTAGGCCGCCCCGGGACGGGCCGGATTGACGTTCAGACAGATCCCGGTTTGCCCCTCCTTACAATTCCGGCACCGCCCACAGGCGATGTTGAACGGGACCGACACCAGATCGCCCGTGCAGATGAACTCGACGTCGCGGCCACACTCGATCACTTCGCCGGTGATCTCATGCCCCAGGACCAGCCCCGGCGGCGCGGTGGTCCGTCCGCGGACCATATGCTGGTCGGAGCCGCAGATATTCGTGGAAACGACCTTCAGGATCACTCCGTGATCGCATTTGCGCGTTCCCAGTACCAGCTTGGGGAAGTCGATGTTCTGCACTTCCACTTTCCCCGGTTCGACGTACGCCACTCCTCGATTGTCTGCCATGGCGAAGTGTCCTTTTTGAAAAGGGCTCGGCGATCAAGTCGCTCGTCGATCTTAGGAATTGGGGTGCCACTGCTGGCTTGTCCAGCAGTGCAATCCGGCCAGGCGCTTCAAGGCACTGCTGGACCAGCCAGCAGTGGCACCCACGTGATTCCGCGTTACTGTGAGGTCGGGGCGATGCCACAAACCGCGCAGCCACAAACCGCGCAGCGGCCGGCCCCGGCCCGGAATGTTACGCAGCGACGGCCGTCAGAATCAAGGCGCGGGTTCCCACGCCAAAAGGGACAACCGGTGACGATCGCCCGGGGGGCTTATCGCTGGCTTTCCGCTGCGCGGTTGCGACCGTATAATCCCGCGATTTCGTTTCCCAGGCCCGCAAAGCCCTTCTTGTCAGTTACCGAGGAGACACTCGAAGATGGCACAGTTCCCGCGGTCTTCCATGGCTATCGCATCGCTTGTTTTCTTGTCGTTGTCGTGTGTGTCGATGGCCCATGAGGGGCACGCAGCAGGCGAGGCCCCGCCCGGCTCGACGTGTTTCGCCGCCGCGTTTGTGGTTACGATCGGCAACCCCCGTGCATACCGTAGCGTGCCCAACTGGTGCCAGGTACCCGAAGGGCGCAAGACACTCGGCCCAACCCACGGCGCAATCGTCGTGGACAAGGCCGGCCGGATCTACTGCAGCATGGACTCGGGCGAATACGGCATCTTGGTCTATCGGCCCGACGGTTCGCTGCTTCGCAGGATTGCCAAAGGGCTGACGGGAATCCACGGTATGTGCATTCACGTCGAGGACGGCGAAGAGTATATATACGCCGCCCGCCTCAGCGGGGCCGCGGTACTGAAGCTCAACCTCGACGGCACGGTCGTCTGGGCGATCGAGGGGCCGCCGCTGGAGTCGGGCAAGTACGAGAACGCAACCCAGTACAAGCCGATGGCCGTCGCGGTGGCGCCCGACGGCGACATCTACGTTGCCGACGGCTATGGCACCCACTGGATTCACCAATACGACGTGAACCGGAAATACGTACGCAGTTTCGGAGGTCCGGGCGACGGTCCGGGCCAGTTCAGCACCTGTCACGGCTTGGCGCTCGACCTGCGCCTGGTGCATCTCGATCTCGAGGGCAACTGGGTCGCGGACGTCGCCGAAGGCTTGCGCCGTCCATGCTCGATGGCGTTTTGCGGCGAGTTTCTCGGGGTCGCCGAACTGGAGGGCAGGGTGACCGTTTTCGACGGCTCGAATCGCCCCGTGGCTCACCTCGGCGACAACCCCGATCGCAAGCACTGGGCCAACTACCGGGTTCCGGTCAGCCAGTGGCAAGAGGGGGTCTTCAACGCGCCGCACGGCATCGCCTTCGACAAGAACGGCAACCTGTTTGTGATGGACTGGAACGCTTCCGGGAGGATTAGCCGGCTTGATTTGGTTCGGGAGTAGGGGCGCGTGCAATCCGCGGCCCCATGCCCTAGGTCAGTTGGCGAGCAGTTCTGCCGGTGCCACGTCCACGCAACGGTGGAACCAATCGGGTATCGAAATCGCCGACATCTTCCCGGATGCCCGATCGGCGGCCACACAGATCGTGGTCGCCAAACCCTCGGCCACCAGTTCTCCCGTCTCCTTGAGAAACCGAAAGCCGTAGGTGACCGACGCGCGGTTCTTCTCCCGTACCAGAAGCTGCACGTCGAACTCCTCCTCGAACCGCAACGGCGCCTTGTACGTACACTCGACGTGCCCCCGAGGCCAGGAGACCACCCGGCCGTCGACCTCCAAGTGGACGGACAGCCCGACGGAGCGCAAGAACGCGTGCTCGGTCACCTCCATGTAGCGGAAGAACCGCGAGAAATGGACAATGCCGGCCATGTCGGTGTCGACGAATTCGACCCGCATCCGGTTGCGAAACTCGTAGGCCATGGTCTCTCCCAATCCTATTCGGCACACCCCACGTGACGGGTCTCTCGACGGTAGCCGCCCGGCATCCACAACCCTACGCGAGTGATTTCAGCGGGCCGCCGTAGGGCAGCGGCTCGGGCAGTGCGGCGAAATCACCCGCAGCGCGAAACAACGCCGAAAAGTCCTTCTGCAGGTTGCCGATCAGGCAATCTGTCAAGTCGCCGCGGACTTCCGGATATTTGCGAATCAGTTTCCCGAAGCTGAAGGCCACGTCGTAGAACGCGTAGACCAGCTTGCGCATCGACTCGATTTCGTGCGTCATCCGCCGCGCGTACTCGCGGAACTGCCCGGCCGACACCGCGCCCGCCGACAGCGCTGCATCGACCGCGTCGGCAGCCAGTTCGCCGCTTCGCAACGCGAGATACATCCCGGAGGAGAAGACCGGATCGAGGAAGGAGAACGCGTCGCCCACCAGCACCAATCCATCCTGAGCGCAGTAGGCGGATCGATAGGAAAACTCCTTGGTCCCGTAGAACTTGCCGATCTGCTCGCCCGGCGCCAAGTGCTCTTCGATCCACGGGTTGTTGGGGACCTGTCGGGCGAAGATCTCTGCCGGCCCTTTCGCGTCTGCGAAGAGGTGCTCGCGCTTGCCCACGACGCCCACGCTGACGACGTCGTCGGGCAGCGGGATGTACCAGAACCAGGACTTGTCGGGCAGATAGGCGATCGTCGTCGAGCCGGCGTCGAGGCCCGGATCGCGCTTCGCGCCGCGGTAGTAGGTCCAATAGGCGACGCGATTGAGCATCGGATCGTCGCGGCGCCAGCCGTTGCGGGCCATCGAGAAGCCGCTGCGGCCGCTGGCGTCGATGGTCACCGGGGCACGCAGTTCGAAGGGCTCGCCGCCGTTGTGGCATGCCCTGACGCCGACCACGTAGGCGGCGTCTTCCAACAGGTCTACGACGGGCGTCTGCTGACGCACCTCCGCGCCCTTTTCCTCTGCGTTGAGCAGCAACATCTGGTCGAACTCGCTGCGCAACACCTGCCAGGTCGACGCCAACTCGTGGTCGATATGATTGAAGAAGTAGAACGGCGTGGCCACCTTGCCCTCGGTCGAGACGAACTGCACCGCGTGCTTGTTGGGAAAATGCGATCGCTTCATCTTCTCGAGCACGCCCAGCCGTTTCAGCGGGAAATAGGCGTAGGGCAACAGCGACTCACCGACGTGGTACCGGGGGAACTTCTCCTTTTCGAGCAACACCACACGGCGTCCGCTCTCGGCCAACAAGGCCGCGGCGGTCGACCCGCCCGGGCCGCCGCCGATCACGATCGCGTCGTAGTCCCGATTGTCTGTGGTGTTCATCCTTGTTGTGTCGGCCCTGTTTTCACGGTGGCAGGATTTCGACCACCTCGGCGATCGTGCCGCCTTCACTGCGGCTGAGGCAGTTGCACCGGCCAAACAGCCACTGCGATCGCCCGGCGGCGTCCAACTCGAGCGATCGGGCCAGCGCCTCGTGGGGCCGAGTCCGCAGGAACCCGCCCGGGCAGCTTCGGTATTGCACACCTATTGCGTTGAGAATCCCGCCTAGCGGCTTTTCGCCCCGGAGGACGTGCACCCGCGCCGAGTCGTCCAGGACGTCAAGTTGGATCCGGCTCGCCCCGAATTCCAGTGCGCGGCCGCTCTGCCGGCCGCGGAGCACCACCTGGCGGACGACCTCACCGTCTGCAACCCGCTGATGCAGTACGCTCAATGCCACCTCCTCGTCGTGAAACGCGGAGAGTGTCGACGTCATGTCGCGCTCATGCACCAGCAACCGGTGATACGGCTCGGGCACTCGTTCCGCGCCGATCATCTCCAACTCCGGGTACTTTTCCTCCTCGTCACCATCCAAAAAGACGGTCAGCAATTCGAGGCTCTTCGGGCAGGAGAGGGCGATCGAGGGCATGGTACGATGCGGCGGTGGGGACGGTGGCCAATACTCCAGGCTACGTGTAGCGAGCGTGTTGGTGTTGGGGAAGGAAGAACTCGGGCAGCCACGCATCGATCTGCAGCAGCCCGTCGCGGGTGAGTTCGACGCCCTCGGCCCCAACGGTCAGCAGCCGCTGATGCTCCAAGCGTTCCACCGGCGCGGCGAACCGCTCGAGCACGTTGGTGTCGAACTTCTGCCGGAAATACTCGTTATCGAGACGGCCCAGCTTCAATTGCAGAATCACCTCGCGAAGCAGTTTCTCTTCGCCGGTCATCGTCAGCGCCCGGTAGATCGGCAACTCGTTCCGCCCAACGCGCTGAAGGTACGGCCCCATGTGCTGTTCGTTCTGGTAGTGTGTGCCGCTGAAATGGCCGAAGGACGAGACGCCGAGCGAGACCATGTCGGCACCGCGCCAGAGGTAATCGCGATAGAGGAAGCGGTAGCTCTCGGGGTCCTTTACGGCCGTGTAGCCGCTGGTGACCGTATAGCCGGCCGCCTCCAGGGCTTCGAATGCCTGGCGGACCCACGCCCGCTTCGTCGGCCAATCGGCGATCGGGGCCACTTCCTCGCCCCGCTCTTTCATCTGTTTGTAGATGATCGAGTTGAACGAGATTTCCATCTGGTAGATCGTCACGCAGTCTGGCGCCATGTCGATCGTCTTGCGCACGCACTCCTGCCAGTTCTCCTCGGTCTCGTCGAGCATGCCGGCAATCAGATCGATGTTGATCTGCGGGAAGTCCAAATCCCGGGCCCATCCATAAGCCCGCAGGGCGTGGGCCTCTAAGTGGCCGCGATTGTTGATCTTGAGGATCTCGTCGTTGAAGTTCTCGATCCCCAGGCTGATCCGTGTGATGCCGAGTTCGCGAAGCGCTTGTAGCTTCCGCGGGTGAAGCGTGCCAGGCTCGCATTCGAATGTCACTTCTTCCACGTCGTCCCAGGGCAACTGGGCCTGCATGCCACGGATCAGCCGCGTCACTTGTTCCGGGCGGAGGATCGAGGGTGTGCCGCCGCCGAAATAGACGTATCGCGGCCGGCGGCCGGCGATCAGCCTGTTGGGGCCGTAGAGGTCGCCTTCTCGTACCACGGCGTCCAAGTAGTCGTCGATCCGGTCGTGCGTGGCCTCCGCTCCGGTATAGACGCGGAAGTAACAGAAATGGCACCGCTGACGGCAAAACGGGATATGGACGTAGACACCCAAAGGCGTGTCCGGTTCCGGCGTCCTCGACAGGGCCTCGTCAACCTCGCCGCAACGCGACTCCTGCCAGAAGGAAAAGGGCGGGTAGTTGGCGACAAAGTAGTTGCCGACGGTGCTTTCTTCCGGCTGGTCGGGCAAGATCTTCAAGGTCGACGCCACCATCCGTCCTCCGAACGCGCGGTGATTCTCAGTAATTCGGTACAGAATCCTTCGCAGGTCGAGCGTGCAAATCAAGTCCCACCACAAACCACACCAAGAAGGCGGACATTGCGGTTGCCGAAAAGTCTATCTGCCCAGTCAACAACCGCCGTGTACCCATTGGGGAAAGAGATACCGGACCTCGACGGCGGCGCCTCCCCGTTGCCGGATGCCGCGTCTTGCCCGGACCGGCACCCTACTATAATTCCCGCGAGGGAGGTTGCAGTGGTTCCCAAGCCCTCTAACCGGCGGAGCGGTTGGCCGGACTCGACGCGCGCCGGACGTTCCGGTGATCGGCCCCGGCTTGCCCGGCTTCCGTGGGTCGATACTGCGGGCCGACACTGGGGGCTGCCCGTGATTCTGCTGGAATCGGCACATGCAAGATACATCCTCAGAAAGCGGCCCTGATTCGCCCACCGATGCTCGTCAGATCACGCTCCTGGAAGGGTCACAGACCGGCAATGCGACGTGGCTGGCCGGTCTGTATGCCGCCCGGCTAGAGGAGCACGGGTATCGAGTGACCTGTTGCAGCATGAGCCAGTTTCCCGACGTCGACTTGACCCGAGCCGACACGCTGCTGGTCTTGATCGGTACGTTCGTCAACGGAGAGCCACCGGACTCGGCCGCGCCGTTCTGTCGGTTCCTGTTGGAGGGAGATCCCCCGAGTCTGCAAGGGCTGCGATATTCCGTGCTCGCGCTGGGAGACACCACGTACAAGGACTGCTTCTGCACGATCGGCCGGCGGCTCGACGCGCGGCTGGAGCGACTCGGAGCCGAGCGATTCTACCCGCGCGTGGAGTGCGACGTCGACTTTGAGGAGACGGCCGATGCCTGGTTCGAGGGGGTCTTGGATGTCCTATTGAACCGCCCTCATTCAGAGCAGCCGGCAGAAGATGGCAAGCACGTTGACAGTCCGGCCGGCACGGGTGTCCCGGTCTCCATCCGGGCAGCAACGATCGCGACCCAAGCCGCAACCGCCAAGCAAGCCACATCCGGCGGATACTCGCGCAAGAACCCGTTTCCGGCCAAGGTGCTGGAGAATCGCAATCTCAACGGCCCCGGCTCAGACCGGGAGACCCGCCACCTCAGGCTTTCGTTAGAAGATAGCGGATTCGCCTTCGAGCCGGGGGACTCGCTGGGAATCTACCCCACGAATCATCCGCGCCTGGTCGAGGAGTTGATCGGCGAGTTGGGCTACGACGGTGATGAACGAGTCGTCGTCGGCCAAGAGAGGCACACGCTCCGCGACGCGCTGAGCAGGCACTGTGAAATCACGGTAGCGACCGGCGGGCTGGCAGAGCAATTCCGGGAATGGTCGAAGGCCGGCCAATCGGGCGTGCCGGAGACTGGCCAGCCGCGTTCCATGGCCGGACGCGACTTGCTCGACCTAGTGCGTGACTTTTCGCTGCGCGGGATTCCGGCTCAGCAGCTTGTTTCGGCGCTGCGACGTCTGCCGGCGCGGCTCTACTCTTTCGCCAATTGCCCCAGGGCACACCCGGACGAAGCCCACGTGACGATCTCCGCCCTGCGTTACCGCTCGGGCGGACGAGACCGCTACGGCGTCTGTTCCGTCGAGTGTGCCGAGCGGATCCAGCCCGGGGATCGGCTGCCCGTGTACGTCAACGCCAACCCCTATTTCCGGTTGCCGGCCGACCCGTCCACGCCGGTCATCATGGTCGGGCCGGGAACCGGATGCGCCCCGTTCCGTGCCTTCCTACAGCAGCGGGAACAGTGCGGCGCCAAAGGCAACAACTGGTTCTTTTTTGGCGTCCGTCGCCAGGCGACCGACTTTCTCTACCGGGACGATTGGCACGCCTGGCAGCGTCGGGGGCTGTTGACGCGGCTGGACGTGGCCTTCTCGCGAGACACGCCGCAGAAGGCCTACGTGCAGCACCTGATGAACGAGCACGGCAAGGAACTCTTCGCCTGGCTCGAGCAGGGAGCCCATCTCTACGTCGCCGGCGACGAGAAACGCATGGCGCCGGCCGTACACCAAACGCTGCTGGAGATCGTCCGCCGGGAAGGCGGCCGCGATCAAGGGCAAGCGGAAGACTACGTGAACAACCTCCAGCGCGATCGACGATATCAACGAGACCTATACTGAATTCTCCCGTGAACGCATCGCACACCACCGAGTTCGACTTCGCGCCGCGGACACGGATCGTGTTCGGCGTTGGCAGCCTCGATCGCTTGGGCGAATTGACCCGCGAATACGGCGGGCGGCGGGTGCTGCTGGTTACCGACGCCGGCATCGTCCGGGCCGGCCACGCCGCGCGGGCCGAATCCTCGTTGCGTGCTGAGGGTGTTGACGTGGTGACGTTCGACCGGGTGATCGAGAACCCGGGCGCCGCGGTGGTCGACGAGTGCGTAGCCGTTGCCCGCGATGCCGGGGTCGATCTTCTCGTGGGTCTCGGCGGCGGCAGCAGTATGGACACGGCCAAGGGATGCAACTTCGTACTGACCGGCGGCGGCCGGATGGAGGACTACTGGGGCGTCGGCAAGGCCACACGGCCGATGCTGCCGTTGATCGCCGTGCCGACCACCACCGGCACGGGCAGCGAGTGCCAGTCGTTTGCCCTGATCTCACATCCACAAACACACGTCAAGATGGCCTGTGGCGACCCGAAGGCCGCGGCCAAGGTGGCCTTGCTCGATCCGCAGCTTGCCGTCTCTCAGCCGCGGCGCGTGGCGGTCTGCGCCGGAATCGACGCACTTTCCCACGCCGTGGAAACGGCCGTCTGCCGACGGCGCAACCCGATCTCGATGATGTTCTCGAAGGAAGCGTTTCGGCTCTGCGCGCGGGCTTTTCCTCGCGTGCTGGCAGAGCCGGAGAACCTGTCGGCCCTGGGCGACATGCTGTTGGGCGCGGCTTGGGCCGGCACGGCGATCGAGAACAGCATGCTCGGGGCGGCCCATGCCGCAGCCAATCCGCTGACTCGGCGCTACGGCCTGCCCCATGGACTGGCGGTCGGGCTGATGCTGCCGGCCGTGATCCGTTTCAACGGCGCAGACCCCAAGACACGGCGGATCTATGGTGATTTGATCCGCCACTCGGGCCTGGCTGAAGAAGCCGGTGATTCGGATTTCATGACCGAAGCGCTCGCCGCGCACATCGAGAAGGCGTTCCAACTCGCGGGGATGCCGTCGGCGCTGGAATCGACCGCGATAGCCGACGGCGACGTCGAGTTGCTGGCCGAGGAGGCCGCCGCCCAATGGACTGCCGGATTCAACCCCCGTGCCGTCGCCATGGACGAGTTCCGTGTGATCTATCGGCGCGTGCTGGACGAGCATGGCCTACCGGTCCGGCCGACCGATCCCCCGTGCCAATCGCAACGAGCCAGTCAGACCGATCAGGAGAGACTCGCATGACCCCACCCAACGCCGACCACCAAAGCATGACTTGGCTGGTCTTTGCTCTGATGACCATGGCCGCCTGGGGGCTCTACGGGATCTTCCTGCATAGCGGACAGTCCTTGATGAAGGACGCCGTCCACGGCCGCTCCAAGGCCTTCCTGTTCGTGGGCATCGCCTACTTCCTCACGGCCGTGCTGTTGCCGCTGTTGGTGCTCTGGTGGCAAGGAGCGTCCTGGAGCGTCACGCCCAAGGGCATGACATGGTCGCTTGTGGCGGGAACTCTCGGCGCAATCGGTGCCTACTGTGTGTTGTTGGCCTTCGGCGCCGGGGGGCGGCCCAGCTACGTGATGTCGATCATCTTTGCCGGTGCCCCAGTCATTAACGCCGTGGTTGCTCTGCTGATGCACCCACCGCACGGAGGCTGGTCGTCGTTGCGGTGGCAGTTCATCCTCGGCATTGTGCTGGCAGCGTTGGGCGGCTGTCTGGTGGCGTTCTACAAGCCGCCGCCGGCGAAGGCCTCGTCGAAGGCAGCAGCCGTCGCGGCGGTGGCCGAAGAGTCACCAGCGGCGGGGCCGGGGCCAGACGGAAGCCGTGCATAGCCGAAGTCGTGACGGATCTTCGTTTCCGTCACTTGTCCGGAGGAGCTGCAAGCATCGGTGGCTCGCAGACGGCCCGGGATTGTGTCCGCAGGATTCCGGTTGACAAAGCGACACAACCCGTTGGTGCCACATATCTTGCGTCATCCTGACGCACCGGTTTTGCGCCACACATCGTCCGCTCGTGCGGCCGCGGGACCTATAATTGACAGCTTGACTTGCCAATATCCGGCGTACAATACGGCTGAAAGGCCAGTTTGCATCTCAACATGATTGGGATTAACCGAGTCAGCGTTGTTCCCTGGGCGCGGAGCTGGAGATGGAAAGATCCTTGGTAGACCTGCCGCGAGTCGAAATCGGGTGGTTTCGGCGAGCAGCCGTGTTGTTGGCGTTGTTTGCTTCGGCCGCCGTGTCCGCGCGAGCCGCCGACTGGGCTGCGTGGCGAGGCCCCGGCCACGATGGAGTCTCACTGGAGTCCGGTTTGCCCGATTCCGGCGAACAGATCCTCTGGCGAGTTCCTTACGGGGGTCGTTCGACCCCGGTCGTCCACAAGGGCCGAGTTTACGCCATCAACCTGGCCGGCAGCGGCGTGACCGAGCAAGAGCGGGTCATTGCGCTCGATCTGACGACCGGCGAGCGAATCTGGGAGCATCGCTTCAACGTTTTCCATACCGACATCCCCAACTCGCGCGTCGGCTGGACCAGTCCGGTCGTGGATCCGCTCACGGGCAACGTCTACGCCCATGGCGTCGGCGGGATGTTCTTCTGCTTCAATCGCGACGGCAAGGTCCTCTGGTCGCGCTCCTTGACCGAGACGTTGGGACGCATCTCCGGCTACGGCGGCCGGACGCACACGCCGATCGTCGACGAAGATCGCGTGATCATCAGCTTCCTCAATTCCAGCTTCGGTGCCCAGGCCCGCGGCCTGCACCGCTACCTGGCAATGGACAAACAGACCGGCGAGTTGCTCTGGTGGTCGGCGCCCGGCGGCGCGCCGCTAGACACGACTTACTCGGTGCCGGTCGTGGCCGTGATCGAAGGCCGGCGGTTGCTGATCGCCGGAAACGCCGACGGTGGAATCTACGCCGTCAGCGCGAGAACCGGCGAGAAGGTCTGGGGGTTTCGGTTCAGCGGCCGCGGGATCAACTCGTCGGTCGTCGTCGATGGCCACCGCGTCTACGCCACCCACAGCGAAGAGAACCACGATTCGACGGCCATGGGGCGGGTTGTCTGTATCGACGCCCGCGGATCCGGCGACGTCACCGAGACCCACGAAATCTGGCGGCGCGACGGCGTTGCAGCAGGCTACGCCTCGCCCGCCCTGCACGCCGGGCGGCTGTACGTAATGAACAACTTCGGCGTGCTCTATTGTTTCGATGCCGAAGGCGGCCGGGAGATCTGGCAGCAGACGGTCGGGCGCGTCGGCAAGGGCTCGCCGGTGGCGGCCGACGGCAAAATCTACGTGGCCACGGTCAACGGCCTGTTCACGATTCTCGAAGATGCCGGCGACCGTGCCCGGGTGCTCGATACGATCGAGTTCGAGGGCGAGGCCGGAGGCGTGGTGGAGTTGTTCGGCTCGCCGGCGGTGGCCGACGGCCGGGTGTTGTTCTTCACTACCGAAGAGATGATCTGCTTGGGCAGCAAGGACGCGCAGCCGCAACAGGTGCAGGTTTCGCCGTTGCCCCCGGAGGCAGCGGCCGACTCGACGTCCCCCACGCTAATCCAGGTTCGCCCGTGCGAGGTATTGCTAGAGCCGGGCCAGACCGTGCCCTTCCGGGCGCTAGGCTTCGACGGCAACGGCAGGGAACTCGGGCCGGTCACGCCGCAATGGTCGTTTACACCGGACGCCGGGGCGATTGATGTGGAGGGGCGTTTCACCGCACCGGGCCCGGGTGCGTCGATCGGCACGGTCTCGGCCAAGTTGGGCGATTTGAGCGCGTCCGCCCGCGTGCGGGTCGTGCCTCGGCTGCCGATCACCGAGGACTTCGAGGCGTACGACGACGGCGAAATGCTCGACTGGTGGATCGGCGTCTCCAAGGCGAAGCACGCCATCGAAACGATCGACGGTTCTCGCGTGCTCAAGAAGCTGGCCGACGACCGGGGACCGAAGTTCAATCGGTCGCGGGTCTACATCACGCCGCCGCTACCGACCGGTTACACGGTGCAAGCCGACGTGCTGGGCATCTCCCAGCGGCGCCGACGGGGCGACGTGGGGCTGATCAACGCCCGCTACCGGCTGGAACTGTTCGGCAACGTGTCCCGTATGCGGGTGATCTCGTGGGTCCCCGGGCCGCGGTTCGAGGAGCGTGTCGATTTCACGTGGGAGCCGGGCCGGTGGTATACGGTCAAGTTCCGCGTCGATCTGGCCGACGGCAAGGCCTATCCTCGGGTCAAGGTCTGGCCGCACGGCGAGGCCGAGCCCGACGCATGGCTGCTCGAAGGGGAGGACCCGCAACCGAATCTCGAAGGCTCGGCCGGGATCTATGCCTACTCGCTGGCGCCGGTCTGCTACGACAACGTGCGCGTCTATCGCGAGGAGACCGACGGGCCGTGACGGCCGCCGCCAACCGAACCACACATGCGAATCAGAACGGGAGTGCAACGAAAGATGAAACGGATCATTGCGCGAGCCACGGTCGCGGCGGTGTGCGGTCTCCTGTTGGCCGGGCCGCTGCCGGCCGACGACTGGACGACGTGGGGCGGCACCCCGCAACGCAATATGGTCAACACCGCCGAGAAGAACATCCTCTCGACATGGGATCTCGACACCGGCAAGAACGTCAAGTGGGTCGCCGGGCTGGGATCGCAGACGTACGGCACTCCCGTCGTCGTTCGAGGCAAGGTCCTCGTGGGCACCAACAACCAGGCCGAGCGCAGGCCCGGCGTCACCGGCGACAAGGGCGTGATCCTCTGTTTCGCCGAAAAGGACGGCCGGTTCCTCTGGCAGATGACACACGACAAGCTGCCGGCCGGCCGACTACACGATTGGCCGAAGCAGGGCATCTGCTCGACACCGGCGGTCGACGGCGACCGGTTTTACTACGTGAGCAATCGCTGCGAGTTGGTGTGTGCCGATCTGAACGGGTTCCTCGACGGCGAGAACGACGGACCGTTTACCGACGAGAAGCTCTCCGGCGAGCAAGACGGCGACATCGTCTGGAAGCTCGACATGATGGAGGAACTGGGCGTCTTTCCCCACAACCTGGCGACCAGTTCGCCGGCGATCGACGACACGCTCGTCTATCTGGTAACCGGCAACGGCGTCGACGAGGGACACAAGGTGTTGCCCGTGCCGGCGGCGCCGAGCTTCCTTGCCGTCGACAAGAAGACCGGCGAGGTGGTCTGGGAACGCAACGATCCGGCCGAGGACATTCTCCATGGCCAGTGGTCCAGCCCCGCCTTGGGAACGATCGGCGGCACACGGCAGGTGATCTTCCCCGGCGGCGATGGGCGGCTCTACGCGTTCGTACCGGAGTCGGGCGAACTGCTGTGGTCGTTCCAGTGCAATCCGGAGGACTCCGAGTGGAAGCTCGGCGGGCATGGAACGCGAAACAACATCATCGCCACGCCGGTGGTTTACAACGACAAGGTGTTCATCTCCGTCGGGCAAGACCCCGAACACGGCGAAGGGCCGGGGCATCTCTACGCGATCGACGCCACGCAGCGCGGCGACATCACGGAGACCGGGGCCCTCTGGCACAACGATGAGGTACAACGGTCGATGAGCACCGTGGCCGTGTACGACGGCGTGCTCTACTTCTGCGACCTGACCGGCGTGATGCGAGCGCTCGATCCGAAGACCGGCGAAGAGCTTTGGGAACACGATACGGCGGCCGCCGTATGGAGTTCGCCCTACGTGGTCGACGGCAAGGTCTTTCTCGGCAACGAGGACGGCAAACTCGCGGTGCTGGCCGCCGGCCGCCAGAAGAAGCTGCTCTTCGAGGGCCATTTCGGCGGCTGCGTCTACACCACGCCCGTGGCCGCCAACGGCGTGCTCTACGTGACCAACCGCGAGCAACTCTTCGCCTTGCAGCAAGGCGCCCAATCCGATCCCGGCGAGGTCAAATGATGAAGGTGGCGGAGCAAGTGCATCAGAGCGATCTGGAGTTCCGCGTCGACGACGCCCGTCGACAGCTTGACGAATGGACCCGCGAAGTGGTCCGTTGGCATTTCGATCCGGCGACCGGATGCCCCTTCTGGCTCGAGTACGCCGAGCGGCTCGATTGGAATCCGGTGGAGGAAATCCACGGTTTCGATGATCTGGGTCGATTCGGCCCGTTCGAGGATGACTGGCTCCGCGGCGGGCCGGTGCGGCGCTGGGTCCCCAAGGGGCTAGCCGATAAGCCGTTGTACGTCTTCGAGACCGGCGGCAGCACGGGCGTGCCCAAGAGCCGGATCAACGCCGACGACTTCCGCCTCGACTATTCGATGTTCAGCGAGACGATCAGCGATGAGGGTTTTCCGCCGGGGTCGAACTGGCTGATGCTGGGCCCTTCCGGTCCGCGCCGGCTGCGTCTGGCCATCGAGCATTTGGCCCAGGTCCGCGGCGGCATCTGCTTCTGCATCGACATGGACCCCCGTTGGGTCGTCCGGTTGATCCGCACCGGCCAACTCGACGTGCTGGAGGACTACAAGGAGCACATCGTCCAGCAAGCGCTGACCTTGTTGCGAGCCCACGACGACATCCACTGCATGTTCACCACGCCGAAGCTGCTCGAAGCGCTTTGCGAGAAGGTCTCGCTGCGAAAGATGGGCATCCGCGGCGTCTTCTGCGGCGGCACGGAGATGACCCGACAATTCCACCGCTTCGCCAGGGAGGAACTACTCGAAGGGGTAGAATTCGCCCCGACCTACGGGAACACGCTGATGGGGCTGGCCTGCCACAAACCGTTCGATCCGGCCGACGACTACATGGTCATCTATCACGCGCCACAGCCGCGGGCCGTGCTGCGGGTGGTCGATCCCGACGATCCGCAGCGCGTGGTCGATTACGGCCGGCGCGGCCGCGTTAAGCTGACCACCTTAACCAAGGAGTTCTTCGTTCCCGGCTTCCTCGAACGCGACGAGGCGATTCGCACCCGGCCGGTCCCGAAGTACCCGTGGGACGGCGTGGGCGACGTGCGGCCTTTCGGCGCTCAGGAGAATCAAGTGGTCGTGGGGGTGTATTGATGCTACGCGTGCCGATCCTCCGTGCCGGGCGGGATTACTACAGCAAGGAGACGCTCCGGCTGAGCGATTACGCCTCAGGGGAGCCGGTGGCCGAGGTCGGCCAGGCCAACGCCGGACTGATTTCGCGCGACCTATTGCACGACGCGTGGTCCGAGTTGCAGCCGCTTCGATCGTCGGAGATTCTGGAGTGTCTCACGCGGGCCGCAGCGCATTTCATGAACGCTTCGTTGCCGTTGGGCGACTCGAGCCAGTCGCCCGACGAGTTCGTTACTTGCCAGTCGGCGACCACGGGACTTCCGCATGCGTTGTGCCGCCAGAACATGCGGAAGATCGAGGCGGCCTTGGCCAACATGGGCCAGATCCTCGACGGACTGACCGGCGGACTGGACCCGGACACGCTGGACGCCGGCTTCGGAAGCCGCGGCGGCCACGCGGTGAGCTACGTGTCCCGCGCGCGGCGATTCGGCGCCGTATTGCCCGCCAACTCACCCGGCGTTCACGCGCTGTGGTTGCCGGCGGTGGCGCTGAAGATGCCCCTGGCTTTGAAGCCGGGTAGCCGCGAGCCGTGGACGCCGCTGCGCATCGTAGCGGCGTTGCGGGCCGGCGGGTTTCCCGATTCGGCGTTTGGCTTCTATCCCTGCGGTCACGACGGGGCCGGCGTGATCCTGCGCCGCTGTGGGGCCTCGATGGTCTTCGGGGCCGGGCCGACCGTCCGTCCTTGGCTCAGTGACCCGCGCGTGGAAATTCACGGCCCGGGATACAGCAAGATCATGCTGGGGCCGGACCGATCGCCGTCGTGGCGCGACCATTTGGAGCTGATCGTCACGTCGGTGGCCGCCAACGGAGGGCGATCCTGCATCAACACTTCGAGCGTCCGTGCCGCTTCTCACGGGCGCGAGTTGGCCGAAGCATTGGCCACACGACTGGCCGAGGTGGTGCCGCGACCACGAGAAGACCCCGACGCGCTGCTGGCGGCGTTCCCCGATTCGGCCGTGGCTCGGGGCATTGACGCGGCGATAGAGCGTGGGCTGGCCCGCGGCGGCGCCGTAGATCTCTCGGCGGCGCATCGCAGCGGCCCACGGTTGGTCGAGTTCGACGGCGGCACCTACCTGCTGCCCACGGTGATCTACTGCGACGACGTGGAGCATCCGCTGGCGAACCAGGAGTACTTGTTCCCGTTTGTCAGCGTGGTGGAAACGCCCGGCGAACCGTTGCTCGGCAGCCTCGGTCCCAGCCTGGTCGTGACCTCCTTGACCGAGGAACCCGCGTTGCGGCGGGAGTTGATGGCCCGCCGCGAGATCGGGCGGCTGAACTTCGGCCCCATCCCCACGACCGTGATTCAGTGGGACCAGCCGCACGAAGGCAATCTGTTTGAGCACCTTTACCAGCAGCGAGCCTTCCAGCAGGAGTCCTTTGCTGCGTTGGCAACCTAAGGACGACCATGAAGCACATTCTGTTCTGGATCGCCCTGGCGGCCCTGTTCATCCTGCACCACGACTGGTGGTTCTGGAACGACAGCCGGCTGTTGTTCGGCTTCCTGCCGGTGGGACTGGGCTATCAGGCGCTGGTTTCGCTGGCCGCGGCCGGGCTCTGGGCGGTGGCCGTGCTTTGGGTTTGGCCGGAGCTGTTTCGTGACGACGTCGACGAGGAGGTTGCCCGGTGACGCAATTCGTGATCATCGTCGTGTACCTCGGCGTGCTGCTGTTCGTCACGCGGTACGCCCACGTGGCCTTTTCTCGCCATACGTCGGGCGACTACTTCCTGGCCAGCCGCTCGATCGGGCCGTTCTTGCTGATCATGTCGATCTTCGGCACCACAATGACCGCCTTTGCCCTGGTCGGCAGTTCGGGCGAGGCCTTCAAAGACGGGATCGGTGTCTACGGCCTGATGGCGTCGAAGTCGGGCATCATCCACTCGCTCTGCTTCTTCCTGATCGGCGTTAAGCTCTGGAAGATCGGTACGCGGTTCGGCTTTACCACGCAGATTCAGTTCTTCCGCGACCGGTTCGAAAGCCCGGCGTTGGGATTGGTGTTGTTTCCGATCCTGGTGGGGTTGATCATTCCCTACTTGCTGATCGGCATCCTCGGCGGCGGCAAGGTGATGCAGGTCATGACGGCCGGGGCGTTTCCCGAACTGTTCCCCCACGAGGCAGCCCCGTTGGCCGGCGGCCTGCCCGTTTGGCTCGGGGCGGCGACGATCTGCGGCGTGGTGCTGATCTACGTTTTCGGCGGAGGCCTGCGGAGCACGGCCTGGGCCAACGCGCTGCAAACTTGCGTCTTCATGGTCTTGGGCGTCGTCACGTTCTTCGTCGTCGCCCATCGCCTGGGCGGCGTGACGGCGGCGTCGCAATCGGTCGCGGCCGTGCGGCCCGATCTGATGCACCGAGGTGAACACATCAGCTACCTGCGGTTCATCAGCTACGCCTTCATCCCGTTGTCGGTGGCCATGTTCCCGCATCTGTTCCAGCACTGGATGACCGCGCGCAGCGCGAAGTCGTTCCGCCCCACGGTCCTGCTGCATCCGATCTTCATCATGATCGTGTGGGTGCCGTGCGTGCTGTTGGGTGTGTGGGCCGCGGGCGCGCTGGACGGCAAGCCGCTCGTGCCCCCGCCGGTGGCCGCCAACCCCAACGCCATATTGGCCTTCATCGTCAAGACGCTCACCAATCCCTATCTGGCCGGTCTGCTGACGGTCGGCATTCTGGCGGCCATCATGTCGTCGCTGGACAGCCAGTTTCTCTGCATCGGCTCGATCTTCACGCACGACGTCGTGCTGCACCACTTCGGCGAAGACCGTTTCACCGACGCGCAGCGGGTGTTGATCGGGCGGCTATTCGTGCTGGCGATCGTGGTGCTGACCTACGTACTGGCGCTGCTGGCCCAGGGAACGTCGGTCTTTGCGCTGGCCGTCTGGTGTTTCAGCGGGTTCTCCAGCCTGTTTCCGCTGGTCTTCGCGTCGCTCTACTGGAAGCGGGTCACGAAGTGGGGCGCGACGGCCTCGGTGCTGACCGCCGCCGTGGTGTGGCTGCTACTGTTTCGCGACGCCGAATGGGGCGCGAACCGGCGTTATCTCTTCCTCGAGATGATGCCGGTGGCCACGATCTTCGCCGCGTCGACGGCGGCGTTGGTGCTTGTTTCGCTGGTGACCCGGCCACCGTCGAAACGAACGATCGAGCGATATTTCCCGCCGTCGCAGTAACCGAACCTCAGGACGCTGGACTTCGATCATGTACAAACACTCGCTGCGTCTGCTGCTACTTACGATCCTCGCCATGTCGCCCGCGTGGCAGACCGACGCCGCCGAGGGCGACAGTGCCGCCGGCAGCGAGGGACACTGGCCCCGATGGCGCGGTCCGCACCGAGACGGCATTTCGCGGGAGACCGGGCTGTTGAAAACCTGGCCGCAAGACGGCCCACAGCAACTCTGGCGCATCCCACTGGGCAACGGCTTCTCGGCGGTCTCCGTGGTCGGCGGCAAGGCCTACACGATGTACGGCACCGAGACGGACGAGTTTGTGGCTTGCATCGACGCCGCCGACGGCGAGGTGCTCTGGCGGGTCCGTAGCGGCGAGCCGCTCGAAAACTCATACGGCAACGGCCCCCGCGCGACACCCACAGTCGACGAAGACCGCGTCTACACGCACGGAGCCACCGGCTCGCTGCTGTGCCTCGCGGCGCAGACCGGCGAGAAGATCTGGGGATTCAATACGTTAGAGAAATTCGCCGCGACAAACCTCGACTACGGCCTGTCGGCCTCACCGGTCATCGTCGGCAAGATGCTGATCGTGGTCGTCGGCGGCGAGGACGGCAAGTCGCTGGTCGCGCTGGAGAAGACGACCGGCGAGGTGCTCTGGACCAGCCTCAGCGACAAAGGCGGCTACGCGACCCCGCTGCCGATCGAAGTCGACGGGCTGAAGCAGTTGGCGGTGCTTACCGGCGAAGCGATTGTCGGCGTGGCCCAGGACGACGGCCGCGAACTCTGGCGTCATCCCTGGATCACCACGGAAGACGCCAACGTGGCCACGCCGATCTTTCACGACGGGCGTCTGTTCGTCGCCTCCGGCTACGGCACCGGGTGCGCGCTGTTTCGGCTCTCGGCCACCGACGGCGCCGCCGAGGCCGAGCCGCTCTGGGACAGCAAGGACATGAAGAGCTACTTCTCCACGTGCGTGCTCCTAGACGGCCACCTCTACGGCTTCAACAACACGATACTGACGTGCATGGAGTTCAGCACGGGCGAAGTCCGCTGGCGCGAGCGAGGCTTCAACCGCGGTAGCGTGGCAGCCGCCGACGGCATGCTGCTGATCCTCGGCGAGCGGGGCACGCTGGCGTTGGCCAAGGCGTCGCCGGACGCGTACGAGGAGGTCGCCCGCGTCGAGGAGATCCTGGAGGCCAGGACCTGGACGGTTCCCACGATCGCCGGCGGTAGGCTCTACTTGCGCAACGAGCAGGAACTCTTGTGTCTGAACCTCAAGGCAAGCTCCCAGCAAGGCGATCGCGCCGAGCCGGCAGACATCGCCGCCGAGAGATAGTAGGCCGCAACTTGCCCTGCCGCCGCGAGCCGTTGACGTCTAGGCTTTGTCGGAGAACGGCATAGTAGTCATCTCGCTCCGCGAGATGCCACACCGTCTCGCAGAGCGAGACGACGACTATCCGCCGGGCCGCGAGTTTCTCGACGAATCCTAGAAGTCCAAGACCTTGCGCGCCCGGGCCACGACGGCGTGGTCGCGTTCGTCGGGGCCGTTGAAGTGCATCGCTCCACAGGCCAGGTACCGAGCCCGCCACGGCGGCGAGACGTGATGGAAACTCTCCAAGGCCGCGGACGTGAACTTGAAATCGTGTGAACCGTCGCCCTTTCTCGCCACCAGTTGCCGAATCTTGGCCACAAGCGGCTTTTCCGGACGCCCGGAGCGTAGGTAACCGTAGATCCGCTCGGCCGCCATGCGTCGCCGGCCACCCAAGCCGTCGAAGGCGCTCTTCAGCGCCGCTTCGTCTGAGCCGGACGGCGCGACGGGCTCCAGTTCCTCAATGGGGGCGTCTTGCAAGCGCCCGCGCTGTGCGGCGGCGTCGCGAAACATGGTCACCATCGCGGCGTTCTGCAACAGCAATAGCCGGCGTGTGCGGTCCCGGCCGGTTGTCCGGTAGGCGTGATGGATCGCCCGGGTGGTTGTTGCCGCGTGCAGCGACACGATATTGGGCGCCCGCAACTGCAATTCTGCGGCGGCGGAGAAGACGGCGTCCCAAATCGACGACGGGGCCGCACCGCCGTTGAGCCGCTCGATCACGGCATCGGCAGCGTCGTCGCCGGAGCCGGTCCGCAAGACGGCCAACAGTTCGGCAGTTGCCTCGGCGTTGGACTGCCCGGCCGTCCAGTCGTGGCGGATCTTGCCGACGATCTTCTCGTGCCGCCGCCAGGGCCGGTCGGCCGGATCGTCGCGCTCGGCCGGGTTGCCGCCCTCGTGCATAAGCAACGCGTAGGCAAGGCTTCTGAGCACCGGCTCGGCGTACTGCCAGCCGATGATCTCCAGCAGCCGCTGGGCACCCATCACGAAGATGGCCTTGTGGCCGATCGAGCGGAAGTCGCGTGCCCCGAGCGGGAACAACAACTCAAAGGTCGACCGGGGGTCGAGATGCCGGGCGACCGCGGCGGCTGCCGCGTCGGCTGCCGGTTCGTTCCAGCGGTGCATCGCCTCGACCAGTGCCGGCCCGGCCTTGTCGGCCGACGGCAGCGCGGCCTCGTCGACGGCCGCCATTCTCCAATCACCCTCTGCCGCATCGCTTGCCTGCGCGACCTTGAAGTAGTCGATCCCCCAAAAGACCGGCAGCCACCGATCGCGACTGGCGGGGCCACTGCCGGCGCCACTGCCGGTGGGAAGGCCTTCGCGAATGAGATGGTACGAAATGACGGCCAACACGGTGTGGAACTTGTAGCCGACCGAAGGCCGCGGCTGCACTTCGCGCGCCCCGGCCAGCAGCAAGGCGGCAAGCACGTCGCGATAGCCGGCTCCCTGCCGTATCTTCTCGCCGACGGCCTCGACGACCCGGTCTCGCGGGGTCGACTCCAGGAGCCGAATCAGCGGCTCGACGTGCGAAGCCCGCGCGGCGTCGTCCGTTGGGGCTTCATCATCCGCAGCGACCGCGCGTCGACCCGGCGCCACCAGCGGCGCATGTCCCATGCCGAGTGCCGCGCCTCCGGCCAAGGCGCGGCGCAGAAGTGTGCGGCGGGAGAGATGATCGTTCATAAACCTGTTGCCTTTGCTGTAAGGAGGTGATGGTTGCAACTGGTTCCCAGTGGGTACTTGTACCACGAAGCAGCGATCCACCGCGCAAGCGTCAGGGGGTCGGCGAACTCTTGAGCAAGCGGTCGATGAGAACGAAGGCCAGCGCCGCCCGTTCGTTCCGGTTGAGCGTCGACTCCACATCCCGGAGCGCCGCCTGGATCTTCAGCGCAGCCTGCGAGTCGCCCTCGGCCAACTCGAACGCCCGCGCCAACTGGTGCTCACTGATGCAGTAGACCGATTCACCGCCGAGAATATCAATCGGTTGCACGCTCATGGCTGATTCGTCCTCTAGTCGGGTCAGAGTTGGAAACTCGCGCCACATCCGCATGCCTTGACGGCGTTGGGATTCTTGAAGAGGAAGCCCGAGCGGACCAGATCGGCCGAGTAGTCGACGTGCAGGCCGTGCAGGAGGACCGCGCTTTGCAGGTTGGCAATTGCTCGGAAATCGTCGTCGTCGTAGACCACTTTGTCGTCTTCGCCGACCGCGTCGTCAATCGCGGCCGAATAAGTGTGCCCCGAACAGCCGCCGGACACCACCGAAATGCGTAAGAACTTCTCGTTGCCAACACCCATCCGGGTGAGTTCATCTTTGGCCCTCTCGGACACTTGAATTACCATTTCGCGCGTTGCTCCCTGAAGAAACGTTGCTTAGCTCTTTAGTTGACTATCCCCCGCCGCCCGTCTAGCTCTGAATTGTACGCACAGGTTCTCGATTCGGGTTCCACTCTAGTGAGGGATGTCCTTTTTCCGCACGGCCTCGGTCCAGAGCCTCTACAGCTCTTGGCTCTCCTTCTCGAACCCTTTGAACCACTTGGGGGCAGCCGATGAATAACTCCCGGTTTCAGTGATGGGTGGCTGGGGCATAGCGCGGCGGTGCCCCAGTTGTCCGGGTCCTGGGGCTTCGCTGCGCTCAGCCACCAGCCACCCCAAGTGGGGAAGTTACTCATCGGCCGCCGCTTGGCCTGCAAACCAAGGTGTCCAAGAAGCACGCCGCGGCGGGAGTCGGAGTCGATGCCCTGAGTCTCGTCGCTGGCCGGCACAACTCACACCCGATACGAGTTCACGTTATTGCCAGCTCGCCTTGGTATATCTATAATCCGACGCGGAGACGTTGGGACGTCGCCTTGGCCGCGATAGGACGGCCGATCGTATAGGGCAGGTCGTCGCAGGCGATGACTCGACATCCTCGCTACCGGTTGTAGTCCTTCTCAGCAAGGAATCAACACAAGCGCCTTGACCCCGAGGTGTCGCCATGAGGAGTCTCCGATGCCTGGCGGCCGTCGCCGGCGTTCTGGCCCTGTTTAGTCCTGCCGTCTTCTCGGCGCAGCCGGAGGAAACTCCCTCGGCGGACAAGCTGCCGTTTGAGGGCTACCTTATCTGGACGGACATCCGCGAACCCGATACCGGGGGCGTGCAGCTTTTCGCGCCGCACCACGTCTTCATCGACGGGCGGTTTCGCTGCGGACGCGTGCAGGTCCGTGTCGAGCGCTTCTGCGAAGGCCCGTTCGCCGACGGCGCCGTCGAGGAAACGAGCCGCGTGGTGACGAAGATCGCCGAGCGGATCGCCGGGCTGGAAGAAATCGAGTCGGCCGATGCACTTTTGCCGAACCCGGACGAGTTGGGCGAAGAGTGGTTCTGGCCGTGGAAGCTCCCCAAACGGTTCGGCGGCTTCGAAACGACGGAAGCAGAGTGGCGGGAAAGCAACCTCCTGGACCCACGCCAACTGGTTCCGTTTCTGGTCGCCGCCCTCGGCACCATGTCGGATGAGGACTACCTGCAGGCCAAGAAGAAGGCGGAGGAGGAACTCGAGAAGTTTCTGAAGAACCCGGACTTCGGGGGGCTGCTCTCTTTGGCGACCGGCGGTGACACGGTGCGTCAGATGGAGGGTTTCTCAGTTGCCACCCGCGAGGAAGCAATCGCTCGCGCTGAAGCGCTTTCGGCTGCCTCCGACTGGGCGGCGAACCAGTACGAACGCGCAAGACCCAACGGCCGCAAGTCGGACGTCCCCGATTACGTCGAGCACGACGGCGACCAACTCACCATCCACGTCTTCGTTTACGGCGACGAGGCGCCGCTGGGTATCGACGAGGAACTGGTCGAGAAGGCCTGCGACGTCACGCGGCAGCGTAAGACTGCCGGGCTCGAGTTCAAGACGAAGAACGAGCAGGAAGCGCTTGAGGAAATCACGCGGCAGCGCGACGAATTGCAGCAGGATATCGAGAGTCTCGCCGCACGCGACCTGGAGCCGTCGGAAGCCGATCTTGAGCGATTGGCGAAACTGAACGAACAACTCCAGGAGCAAGCGGCAGCAGTCGCGGCAACCACGACGTTCAAGGTAGATTACGAGTGGTACGGAGACGATGACTTCTGGCGGTGGTACGTCAAGTTTCGCAGCAAGGCCGAAGAGAACCTGTCGGAAGTCAACGTGATCCGCACCATGCTGCAGATCGAGCACGGCCGATGGCAGCAGACGCGTCACGAGTTTCTGAAGCTGCTGAAGCTCGACCAGGAGACGTATCGGCTGAGCGAAGACGAACCGCCGGAACGTTTCTCGATGATCACGGCCGCCGCCCGCCGAGGGATGAAGGAGAAGCGCGACGCGCTGGCCGCGGCGAAAAAGGGCTCCGAGCAGACCCAACATCGACTCGTACGGCGCGCCAAGGAGTTGCTGCAAGAGCTTGCCGACTCGGCCGACAGACAGCACCAGAAGTCCACCGGGCACTTCCAACTGCTCGCCGATACGCGGGGGTTCTACCAAGCCCAAGCCGACGTGATCGAGTTGGAGCTGTACGACCAATTGGGGCTCGTCGATGCGCTTCAGGGTGCGTACGATCGCGTCAGTGCCGCCGGCCGCCTGCCTCAGAAAGCGCTCGGGCTCTTCGCGCTGAAGATCGAGTTGCACCGCGTCGATGAGGAGCAGTGGCGTCAGATGACGCGGATGATCCTGGCGCCGCCGAAGCCGGGAACCCCGATCGATCAGCGCGTGCTCGAGCAGCGGCTGCGAGCGCTCGCCAGGGCCCGAGCCTACCTGCAAGCGAATCCCGGTGACCCGGCGGCGCTGGAGATCGAGAAGAACCTCGACCTGCACTTCCTGAATCGAATCGCCACCAAGCTCGAACAGGAACGAAAGGCCTCCTGGGAGGCCTGGTACAAGTATCTCTCGGAGCGGGGATACGACACCAACGATCCCGCCTCCTGGTTCAGCGGCATCCGCGAGGCGATCTACGTGACCGCCACGAGCGGACCGGTCGGCCATCTTTCCCTCGGCAAGATGTGGGCCAAGGAAGACGCCGTGGTGGGCGTACAAGAGGAGGTCGCCCAGTATCTGACGAGCCTGTTGGCCATGTCGCGGCTTCGCAAGAACGGCGTGCGGTTGGTCGAACTCAGGGCACTGGGCGCCGACGGGCTCGCCGAGAAGATGGTGTTCCACACCCCGGGACGGACGCCGCTTCCCGCGGACAAGGCCCGCCGCATCACCCAAGATATCCTAGAGACGTTCGGGCGCCTGCCGGAACTGCAGGCCCTGGCGGAAGGCGACGGCTCCGGATTCCTGGGGGCCTTCAAGCAGGAGACCTTCGTCGGCCTCGATCAGGTCGACACTTGGGCGGAATGGTACGGCGATGCGCTCAGCCCGCTGAACCTGATCACCACGCTAGGGCCCTGCTCGGTTGCCAAGGTCGGCGGAAAATGGGTGGGAGCCCGGCCGCTTGGCTGGACGGCGAAGGAAGCACAGTTGATCAAGTTGGGGCAAGCCACCACCGGCAGCGACCTGATGATCAAGACGCTTCGGCTGGAACAACTGGCCGACGGCCTGATGAAGACGGGAACGGGTAAGTGGTTGGCCAAGGCGATGGCCGAGGACGAGGCCTACCTGGCGACGCTGGCTTGGGATAGCAGCCGCACGGGAATGACCGGCTTTTTGGCGAACGCCGCCGGGGCCGGCGAGTTGGGGTTGAACATCGTCTCCCGGCTCTCGGCGGCCGTCGTGATCACGGCCGGCGCCGAACAACTCGCCTACGAATACGGCAGTAACGTCCCCGGCCTGTACCTGTTCGTTCGCGCCGTAGGCGAGTTGGGCGTGGCCGACGTCGCGTTTGACGTGTTCGCTCGCAAGGGCCTTTCACAGAAGTTGGTCCGCCGTCGCATCGACCAATTCGACGCCCATCTGCAAACCCGGCGCCAAAACTTCGACGCCGACCATGCCGCGTGGAAGGATCTCGATAAGCTCCGACGCGAGGCGGCCGATTCCGATAGCGTCCGTCGGCTGACCCCCGAAGAGGTCGACCAATTCACTCTGTTCTCCCCCGGTGGCCGCGATGCGCCGGAGGTTTACGTCGTCGGCTCCAGCGCGGCAGGCGATCGTTCGTTCGTCATGCGGCAGTACGTCAATTCCTACGACGACGTGAGTACGGCGGACGCCGAAAAGTCGGCGCTCGTCCTGCGTAAGATGTTCGATGACGAGGCCGATACGTTGAAGGATCAGGCAACGACGCTCGCCAGGGCCCGCCGCGTTGTCGATGATATGGAGGCTTCGCGAGTCGTTCGCAAAATGCGCACCGTGGCGCCCGATTCCCCCGCGGAACTGAGACTCATCGAGCAGGCCAGGTTGCTCGCCACGGCCGAGGACAAGTTCCGCCTGCTGGCCAGCCACACCAGCCCCGCCCGAGCACGGCAATTGCTGCTGGACGAACGGGTCTGCTTTCTGCGCGGTACGCTCGTCAGAACGCCCGACGGGTTCCGTCAGATCGAGACCCTGGAGCCGGGCGATCTGGTCCTATCTCGCAACGAGCAAACCGGCGAGCAGGGCTACAAGCCGATCCGACAGATCTTCCGTTCGACAACGCCGTGGGTCTGCCGCGTGACCGTCGCACGCCGGTCCGACGTGCAAAGCCGAGCACACCAGCGCGGCCGCAGCACGCCGCACCGCGTTGGAACGGCGCGGAGAGACGACGGTGACGACGATCCGGACTCATCCGGTGCCGGCACCGCGGGGCCGGCACTGCGGCGAGAGATCCTCTGCACGCCAGGACACGATTTCTTCCGTGTCGACGACGCCGCGTGGACGGACGCCGCGGCACTCCAACCGGGGCAGCGCTTGCTCGGCGATAACGGCCGGATTGTGTTCGTCGAAGACGTACAAGTCCGCGCCGCGACCGCGGCGACCTGGAACTTTGAAGTCGATGACTGGCACACGTACTTCGTCGCCGCCGACTTGGGGCCGGCGGTCTGGGTCCACAACAAGTGCTACATCGGGATCGCCCTCGATCAATTGCCGCCCGGTCACATGCGCGTCAACGGGGAGCCGATCCGCGGCCCGCCGAAACTCGGGGACGACGTCGAAGTTTGGGCGATCAACCCGGAAAACAACACGTTCGAGTGGATGAAGCTGCGCGGCGACGCCGGCAAGAGTCAGTTGGATGGAGATCACGTTTTCCCCAAGAATGCATTTGAAAAGACCATGCAGAGGTTTCGGCAAGAGGGATTCCAAATCGATAGCATCACGAAGACGAGAATCGACGGGCTGATGAACGGAACCGATAATCTGCGCCCCATGCCCTCCAGCTTCAATCGATCGAAGGGCAATCGCAACATCAGCCAATGGAAAGAGACGCCGCTCGGTGGGCAGGTCGGCGCGGATTATCTGCAAGACCTCGATGGAATACAGCGCTCGGTCGCCGAGGAACTCAACCAGATCCTCAACGAGGCGGCCGGCACACGTGGCAGCGACTTCACTTCGTGGTTCTTCTGACAAGAGAAGGCGCCCGTGGATCACAGCCAGGCCATGGCGGAAGCCGTTGAAAGCGGCAGTGCGGCCCGCGTCGGCGAAATGCTCGCCCGCGGAGTGCCGGCCAACATCCGTTTCGACACCGGCGACGTTCCGCTCCTACGTGCCGCCCGGCGGAACTTCACCGAGGTCATTAGGTGTCTGTTGAAGGCCGGGGCCGAGGTCGACGCGCAAGACTCCGAAGACCGCGGCGGGGAAACCGCGCTGATGTTCGCCGCCGATCGGGGATCTTTCGAGGCAGTCGAGATCTTGCTCGACGCCGGGGCGGACGTCAACCTCAAGTCCGTCCGCGCAGCCACGGCGCTCTCCCGTGCGGCCATGGGGAGCACACGCGTGCATGCCCGGATTGTACGCCGGCTGATCGAAGCCGGAGCCGACGTCGATCGTGGCGCCAGCCTCACGCCGTTGATGCTGGCATGCGGGAGTGCGACGGCCGAGTCGGTCGAAGCCCTGATCCGGGGTGGCGCGGAGGTGAACATTCGCACGAACGAAGGTACGCCCCTTACGGAAGCCGTGGTCGCGGGCAACGCGGACGCCGTCACCGTGTTGCTGAACGCCGGCGCCGATCCCTCATTGACGATTCCAAACGATCACCCCGACCACGATATCGCCGGACGGACACCGCTGGAACTTGCACGGGCCGCCCGGCACCGCCGTATCGTTTCGTTGCTTCGGTCCGCTACGCCCGGGTCGACGAACGGAAAGATCGCAAGTGTCGCGGACTCCTGGCAACGCATCGAATCCCATTTGACGGCAGAAGTTCGGGCCACGCTGCACTCGGGCGCCGCGTTGCCGGAGATTGCTGCCGTCGAGCGGCGTCTGGCGGTCACTCTGCCGGACGATTTGAGGGCATCGCTTCGCCTTCACAACGGGCAGTCCGGCCAAGCCGGCCTCATTCCGTCGTTGGTCGGGGCAGAAGCGAAGTTCTGCCTGTTGTCGCTGGACCGAATCGTGGGGGAGTGGATCTTGTGGAACGAACTACTTGAAAGTGGTGACTTTCGAGGGCTCGATGCCGGACCGGATCGGGGTGTCCGAGACGCCTGGTGGCATCCCGCCTGGATTCCCGTGAGTGCGAGCGCTGCGGGGGACCATCACTGTGTGGATCTCGCCCCCGCTCCCGGCGGAAGCTGCGGACAGGTGATCACGGTTAATCACGACAATCCTCGGCGGCAGAGAGTCGCCGTCTCCTTCGGAGGGTGGTTAAATGACATCGTCGATATGCTCGCCGCGTCGTAGGACAATTCGCATCACCACCGCGTCCCGTGCAGACAGCAGCGGTCTGAAACGCCGCCCGATCGCGTTCCGCGTGCTAACGCTGTGCGCGATACTGGCTTGTGCCCAGCCGATGCACGCGGGCGACGCGCCGAACGAAACCGCCAAACCAGAGGTACAAGCCGCCGACAATCTGAAGGCGGTCGGTGCCGCGGTGCGGCTTTACATGCTGTACAACGACGGACAACGGCCCGATCGCATCAGCCGGCTTTATGAGGACGGATTGATCCTCGATCCGCAGATGTTCGTACGGCCCGGGAGCGACAAACGCGTTCGCGACGCAGCCGGGATCGAAGAACTGACGGACTATACGCTTCCCGACAAGACATCCCGGGATACGGGCATGCCGCTGCTTTGGGAACGGGAAACGCCCGCAGCTAACCGCCCGGCTGCGTACTATCGTGACGGTTCGGTGCGCAGCTTCGATCCGGACTCCGGACCCGTCCGCGTTGCGATCGACCCCAATGACGGCCAACGGCAGGGCCGAGACAACGGGAAGCCGCCCGACCATGCCAAACCCGTGGAGGTCACCAAGGCGGACCCGTTTGACGGCAACCTGCCCGCACATCCCGTTCGCCGTGAGCCCGGCGACGGCCGCTCTCTCGACAAGCCGTCCACCCAACCGGCAATCACATTCGACGAAGTGCTTTCAGCACTGCGATTCGAGGTCGCGGAAGAAACTATCCTCGAACGACTCAGAACGTCGCCCACTAGATTCACGCTCGGCAAAGCGCAAATCGAGCGACTCAAAGAGGCCGGTGCCACCGAGCGTGTCATCCAAGCCATGATTGCGGGCGAGAAGCCGATCGCCAGGCTCCCCGACGGAATCGGCGTCGGCGAGGGGCTGGAGGTCACACGCTGGGCGAGCTACCGACTCGTGACGCGTTTCAATAAGGACCTCTGGACTCGCTTCCTGGACACGAGGATCAGCGGAGACGGCTCCAGAATCGCCCTGGCTACCGAACACGGCGTGTGGATTGTAGGTGCCGACGGAACGGGGTTGCAGCGGCTTTCGGAAACACGCGTCGGTCATGGCGGCGTGGACGTCTCGGTCGATGGAAGCACGATTGCATGGCACGACGCCAAGGGCGCCTACGTCTACAACGTGGAAGAAAAACAAAAAGCCACGATGCCCGAGGGGATCGGCACCTGGAGTTTGCGGCTGTCGGGAGACGGGAAATGGTTGTTCCTCTGGGACTACGGCACGGGATCCCTCTTTCGCCTTGCGAGCGACGGATCGGACGTTCGCAAGATCATGACCAACGGTCCGCCCGCGGAACTCTCGGGACACCCCGTCAACCGAAACTTGTGGGGTGCCGGCCTGCAAGTCGGCCCGGACGTCTCGCACGACGCGGCGCGGGTCGCATTCTCTTACGGCGGTGAAGCGTTTGTGATCAACGGCGACGGCGGCGGCCTGCGGATGTTGACGAACAATCGTCAGCAGAAGAGGCTGTACATGAACTACGTCAAGATCAGCGGGGACGGACGCCGCGTGAGTTGGCACTACCCGACCGAACATCGCTTCGTGATCGCCGACCTGCAAGGCAATCTCATTGGTGAGCACGACGGTGTGACACACGTGGATCGCGCACGGCTGACCCGCGACGGCCGCTGGTTGTCGATCGGTCGGGGATGGCGGCTGCTGTCTGCCGACGGCTCGCAGCGAATGAACTTGACGCACGTCGGACACAACTATCCGAGAGCCGTCTCCGGGGCCTCAATGACGTCGATTTCCGACGACGGGCGACGAGCTTGTATGATGGTCACGGCAAAGTACGGCGAGATCAACGGATACCAGCAGGTCCTGGTAGTAGATCTCTATCCCGAGAGCTTGGCCGGTCTTCCCAAATTGGAGAATGTCCGCGTGGTGCCGCGATCCATGCCCAACGACGGTTCCGAGCGCGCCACACTGACGGTCAAGGCAACCGACGAATCGCTCGACGTGGTGATGGGCTTCCTGATGAAGGACGACTATTACGGCGCCACCAGCGAGTACGGCGCCGTGCATGCCTTCGACGATGGCGTCCGATACGGCGACGAAACCGCTGAGGACGGAGTGTTTACGAGCAATCAACTCCACCTGCGTCCTTCTGATCCCGACAGAGCCGTTCCACCCGGGCCCGTGAATCTCAGGGTGTACGCCGTCAACCGTGAAGGCAACATGCTGTTGGTCGACATTGCCGGGTTGGAATCGCGAAGTCCGTAGCGAACGGAAGGTCCGCTTTGAGTTTGGCTCCGGAGGCGAAGACCTGGCCGCTCTTCAGATCGGCATCGTTGGCTACCGTTTGACCGGGGTCGACGTATTGCCGGGCGAGTTTGACGTACCGCGACTGCCCGCCGCACGCGCCGGTGTTTCCGACCGCCGATGACACCGAAGGTCGAGGGAGTGTAGAGGCTTGCCGTCCCGTCGCGCAGCGACATGACGCTTGCCGTGCCTCCTCCGATATTCCGGTCCGACAGAACGCCATACGCCTTGGGGAAATCAGAGTCCGAAGGGAACTCGAGTCGGCTCGCTGAGGTGGTGAGAGCCGTACGTCGAAGCAGTACGCCTGGAAGTTCTGCTGCGGATGAGTCTCCTCCGGTCGTGGCGACCAACCTATCGCAGCCGATGAGTACGGGAATTTGGAATGCTATGCCACTGAGGCTCCTCATCGACTCTACGCAATCTCCAATGCCGCCGGTGAGACGCACCGAAATCCCGATCTCTCTCGGCATGCGTCTGGTGTCCTGAATTCAAACCCGAGCTTCTCGTGCTCGGCGCGGCCCGCTCGCGTGGTGGGAGCGGTTCGCTACCACGAGCCTGCAATGCATCGCTCTACGGAGGCTCAGTTTCCGTTCTTGACACGGATCTCGGTTTCCACTCGAATATCAGAAGTCATCCGATACCAGAAAGGAGCCGCAATGGACGTGACGGACCTGTTCGACGAGAGAGGCGGAAGACCGGTCATCTCATTTGAGTTCTCTCGCCCCAAGACGGAGAAGGCGACTGCCAACCTCGAGCATGCGCTCGATAAGTTGGCCGAGGCGAATCCGGATTACGTCTCGGTGACTTTTGGCGCCGGAGGTTCGACGCGCGAAGGTTCCTTCGAGCTTGTTGAGAAGCTCAAGGACGGGCGCGATCTGCCCACGGTCGCTTATCTCGCGGGCGTCGGCCTGGGCCCCGGCGACCTGGTTGCCTGCCTGGACAAATTCAAGGCGCTGGGAGTCGAGACGCTCTTCGTGATACGTGGCGATCCCCCCACCTGGGACGAAAGCTACGCCCCTGATCCCAAATCGCTTTCGTACGCCTCCGACATACTGGCTTTTATCAAGAGCCGCTACGACTTTCGCCTGGGCGCCGCGGTCTATCCGGAGGGCCACATTGAAGCGGAGAGCATCGAGAAGGACCTGGCGTACGCCAAGCTCAAGCAGGACAACGGTGCCGAGTACCTCGTGGCTCAGTACTTCTACGACAACCGTTTCTTCTTCGACTTCGTCGAGCGGGCCAGGTCTGCCGGCGTCACGGTACCCATCGTGCCGGGCGTCATGCCGATCTACACGGTCAAGCTGATGGAGAATCTGGCCAAGGTGTGCGGCGCCACCATCACGGCTCCCATACGTGACGCCCTGGCCAAGCTGCCGCCGGACGACAAGGAAGCCGTGTCCCGGTTCGGCGTCGACTTTGCCGCCGAGCAGTGCAGAGGCCTCCTCGAGTACGGTGTGGCAGGACTGCACTTCTACACCATGAACCGCTGGAAGTCGGTTACCTCGATCCTGTCGACCCTCCGCAAAGAAGGCCGCCTGTAGCCGGCTTCTCCGGCAAGACTGCCAACGACGACGAGCAGCGGTGGCGCAGCACGTCGACAAGGGAGCCACGTTACGTGGAGACACAAGCGAGTGCGGCCGGCGGCGTGGGCGATGGCGAGGGCGTGGGCGATGGCGAGGGCCTGGGCGATGGCGAGGGCCTGGGCGATGGCGTTGGACGTCGACGGACGGATCGTGGCAACGCTCGAAGATGGGCCGGTCTGTTGCTTTGCGGCAGAAGTCATTTGCCGTGGGGTACGTTACTGACGTGTCTGGTCGAGCGTTAGCAGGTTGAAGACCCGCCCACAGCGCCGGCGTTCCGCAAGATTACGCGGCACCGAAGCCGGCGCCTCGCAAAACGTACTGGTGGCACACCGATCCGGTCCATTCCTTCCACGAGATCACGAACGATCTCCGGCACGACGGGGTCGAGAGCCATGAGCCGCTCTCGTTCAGGATCGATCTGCCCAGGGGCACGTACCGGGTTGAAGTTTCCATTGGCCACCTAACGGAACCTCGTTACAGCATCGACGTCGGTGCCAGCGTGATCGTCAACAGCGCGCGGGGCGGCCACGAGTCGGACGAGAAGTTCTATCGCGAAACGCTGCGGCTGGTAGATATCTATCTGGCGGCCGGTAGTCGTCCGACCCGCTGGTTTGTGCAGACCTGGTATACGCACCCGAAGCAGATCGTACCCGTAGATGCCCCGTACACGCTGAGCGTCCGCAACCACACGAAGTCCCTCTGGCACGACGTCTTCGCCTTCCAAGACCGGTTCGAGAACCCGGCCCGGCGCGTCGGACCAGGGCTTTCGCCCGGCGCGGCGCCGGCGAAAAGCGGGGAAAAGTGTCATGCAGCCGTGACCAGCGAACACCTCCGGCGACGCCCTTCGGCCGGCAATGGCCAATCGGTCGCCGGGCCTCGCGAAGCGTTTTGCCCCCCTGGCGAGTTACTCACCTGCGTTTCTGTCCGGATTCCGGTTGCCCGCCCCCGAAAGTTGGTATAATCAACGATATTCCCTAACGCATTTGGCAGAGGCTTCGGCCGCGGCGCAGGGGGAGCGTTGGTGCGTTTCGTGCAGCGGACGCACTCGCCTGCCCGGCGGCATTGGCGACGGCCCATCGATTGGGCATTCTCATACGGCGTGCGGTGTACGACCGGCTCGAGCGCGAAGGGCCGGCTCTGGTTGATTTCCTCGGTCGACGATTTCCATTGGATATTGGAGTTCGTGTCATGGTTCGCTTGATAACGGCCTCGTTGTTTGTCGTTTCGCTCTGTTTTGTCGGCGCCGCGCGGGCAATCCCCCGCGCCGCGACGCTTGCTCTTGCGGCGATTCTGCTGGCCGGCGCCGGAAACGTCTCGGCCGACATTCTTGAAACGCCCTACTGGGAAGCCGTCCTGGCCGACAACCCGGTCGCCTACTGGCGGTTCGAGGAAACCGACGGCACCACGGCGTTCGATTCCTCGGGCAACGGGTTGCACGGGACCTACGTAGGTGGCGTAACGCTCGGCATCCCTGGAGTGCTCGACGACGAGCCGAATCAGTCAATCGTCCTCGACGGCAGCACGGGCTACATCAACGTGCCACCCAACTCCCGATTGAATCGGTTGCGAAACAACTTCACGATCGAGGGTTGGGTGAAGAATGGCGGCATGCGTGTTTCTACCCGCGACAATACAAGCACCGGTGGGTACCAGTACGGCCAAGGCCGCTACGGAGGCGGTTTCACAACGTTTACGATCAAGGACTATAGCAAGCCTTTCTCACCACCTTTCCCGGAAGATGAATGGCTTCACTGCGCCATCGTGTTCGACTCGGACAACAACGCGCGCTTCTTCGCGAATGGCGAATACATGGGCGCCGACTGGGGCTCTCGCCCGGCGAACGTGAATTCGCAGCCGTTGAACATCGGCAGGCACCCGATCGCAGATCACGGCGGCAGCCACAACTACCTCTCCGGCAACATCGACGAAATCGCGATCTACAACCGGGCGCTAACCGCCGACGAAATCCAAGAGCACTTTCTGATCGGCTTCCCGTTTCCCGATATCCGTGTGTTGGATCGCCGCGTCTTCTACAACAACGCTGCGCTTGGGGAGAACGCTGTCGCGTCGGACAAAGTGGCCCTGATGCCGGGAGAAACCGCGACGTTCGACAACTACACCAGCTATGCCCGTGGTATCAACGGGGTGATGGTCGACGTGCAGGATTTCGTCGATCTCTCCGGCCTGACAACCGAACAGATCGGCGACTACCTCCAGTTCCGCATCGGCAACGACGACGATCCGGACGCCTGGGGCGACGCCCCGCCGATACTCGACGTGGCCGTTGCGCCGGGCGAAGGGGTCGATGATTCCGATCGCGTGACGATCACCTGGGAAGACTATGCGATCCAGAACGAGTGGCTGCAAGTCACGGTGCTGGCCAACGAGTTGACCGGGCTGGCCGACGACGACGTGTTCTACTTCGGCAACGCCGTGGCCGAGGCCGGCAACTCCGGCGAAG
>CAYYNP010000050.1:0-41570 GCA_964472545.1 uncultured Planctomycetaceae bacterium
TCGGCACTGCGAATCCCTACGGCCACATCGATCGTCGACGGAGCCAGTCCCCTTTAGCCAGCCCCCTTTTTCGGGCTTCCGCACACTTTGCAGTTCTACTGCCGATGCCGATCAATAGCTGGCTCTCCCCGCCGAATAGCCATATGCTGGAGCTGTTCCCATCTCCTCCAGGCCCTACCGATGCTTGCATTGCGTCACAGAGTTCGCGAGTGGTTCCGCTGGCGTCGACTCGTTCGTAAGTCGCCAATACTGAAACGTTGCTGGCCGGTCGTCAAGCGGTCTCCGGAGTATCGTCCGGGGCCGTTTACGGTCAATGCCGAGATCGTCACTCCTCAACAGCTCTATCAATCGCGTGCTTATCGCGAGAATTGCTTTGACGAAGTACGTAGTGAAATCGAAGCAGGTATGACCTCCGTCGCGGTTTTCATTCTGGGCTACCCGGTGAAGGGTCACCCACATGATCGCGTCGACGAAAGGCACTATATCGCCTTGCCATCCCTCCGACGGCTCGGCATTTCGCGAAGCTGGCTGAGGGGCTTCTGAGAGCCGCCCTGCGCACAGAGGCTGGACTTGCGGCGACAATCCCCCGGACTACCTGTCACCCTGCCTAATCGCGACACGCCGACTGCCCTACAACCCGGCCGCCTTCCCGCCGACGCGAGGGTCGGCCACGCCGATCAACGTCTTGCCGTCGGCCGCGCGGCCGATCACCTGAAGCGCGCTGGTGAACTTCGACCGCTTCAGCACGTGTCCGCGTCGGGCCAAATCGGCGGCGATCGCCTCATCGAGCGATTCCTCGATCAGCAGCTTGTCCGGCATCCACTGATGATGGACCCGCGCGGCGGCCACGGCTTCCGGCAGCGGCCGGCCGAGATCGAGGTGACGTACGATCACTTGCACCACTTGGGTGATGATCTTCGGGCCGCCGGAGGCCCCGAGCGTGAGAATCGGCCGGCCGCCGCGAAGCACAATCGTGGGGCTCATGCTCGACAGCGGACGCTTGCCCGGCGCCACCGCGTTGGCCTTTGACCCCAGCAACCCGAACGCGTTGGGGATGCCCGGGGCGATCGAGAAATCGTCCATCTGATTGTTCAGCACGACGCCCGTGCCCGGCACGACCACCTTGGAGCCGAACCACGTGTTGAGCGTGGCCGTGATCGCCACCCAATTCCCATGGCGGTCGGCCGCGGCAACGTGTGTGGTGTGGCGCGGTGAACCGAAATGGTCGTGCTTCCAACCCGGCGGCAAACCGTGCCGCCGCACCTCGATCACCTGCTCCAGATCGATCCGCCGCGCTTGCTCGGCGGCGTAGCGCCGGTCGATCAGCCCGCGCGGCACGTCGGTGAAATCGGCGTCGCCGAGCCAATGGGTCCGATCGGCAAAGGCCAGCTTCATCGTCTCGGCCAGCACGTGACGCAGTTGCCCGGGCGAGCGGGCTTCGATCTGCCGCAGATCGAAGCGTTCCAACATGTTGAGGATCTGGGCCACGTGGATCCCGCCGGAACTTGGCGGCGGGAAGCCGAGGATCTCGTAACCGCGGTACGTCGAACGGATCGGCTCGCGGTGCCGGACCCGATAGGCCGCGAAGTCGTCGGCCGTAAGGATGCCGCCGTTTGCTGCCATCCAACGTTCGGTTCGCTCGGCAAACGGCCCCCGATAGAACCAGCCCACGCCGTTTCGAGCGATGGCACGGTACGTACGGGCCAAATCGCGGCGGCGGAGCGTTTCGCCGGCGCGATAGGGCGAACCGTCCGGCTTCAGCCAAGCGGCCGCCGCCGCGTCGAACTTCGCCAGGTCCTCTGCCTCGCGCCGCAGGGCCCCGGCCAGCGGGCCGCTGACGCGGAAGCCCCGCTCGGCAATCTCGGCGGCCGGCAACAGCAGATCGGCCAACTGCAGCCGCCCGAACCGGCCGACGACGTCGTGATAGGCCGCCAGCGCGCCCGGCACACCACTGGCCAGCGCGCCGGTGCGGCTCAATTCGCCTTGTGACATGCCGTCGCGAAGATACATGTCGCGCGTGGCTCGGGCGGGGGCCGTCTCGCGGCCGTCGACGGCGACCACGCGGCCGTCGGCCAGCCGGATCAACACGAAACACCCCCCACCGAGGCCCGAGTTGTGCGGGTCGGCCACTCCCAACGTCAACGCGGCGGCCACGGCGGCGTCGATCGCGTTGCCACCACGCCGCAGGGCGTCGACGCCCGCCGCCGAAGCCAGCGGATGGACCGTGGCCACCATCGCCTTGCTTCCCGATGCCGGCTCGGCAGCACGCCCGACCGACACGAAGTCTCGCAGCGTGCCGACGTGCAGCAGCAAGAGAAGCGACAGCAGCGAGTACCAAGGGGTGCGGCGCATGGGCGACGGCTCCGGATTCGGATGTCTGACGCGGGCAACGCCCATGATATCCGGCCGGGGCGGACGACGCGAATGGAGGCAACCTGCGCCGGCTTGTCCTTCCGCCGATCTGCGGTTAGATTGTGCCTCATGCAATTACTCATGATGGGTACCGGGCCATTCGCCGTGCCGACGTTTCGCGGGCTGTACGAAACCCACCACGAGGTGGTCGGATTGGTGACTTCGCCAATCCGCACCCACCGCGGGCGCCGCGTGGCGCCGGCGAGCCCGATGCGCGACGTCGCCCACGAACACCAAGTAGTCATCTTCGACCCCGAAGAGGTCAACACCGCGGACTCCCGCGATCGGCTGCTCGCATTCAACGCCGACCTGATGATCGTTTGCGACTATGGGCAGATCCTTTCGGCCGAGACACTGGCCACGGCCCGGCTGGGGGGCGTGAATCTGCACGGCTCGCTGTTGCCGAAGTATCGCGGTGCGGCGCCGGTGAACTGGGCCATCTATCACGGCGAGACACACACCGGCATCACGGTGATCCACATGACCCCCCGAGTCGACGCCGGCCCGTGCATCGCCCAGGCCGAGACGCCCATCGGCCCGGACGAGACGGCGGTCGAACTCGAAGACCGTTTGGCCGAGATGGGGTCCTGGCTGATGCGCCGTACGATCGACTCGGTGCAGTCGGGCCGGATCGAGGCTCTGCCGCAGGACGCGGCGTTGGCCTCGAAGGCCCCCCGGCTGAAGAAGACCGACGGGGCCGTCGACTGGACGCGGCCGGCTGCGGCGATCAAGTGCCAGATCCTGGCGTTGAAACCCTGGCCCAGTACCTACACCTTCTGGCATCGCACGAATCGCCCACCGATGCGATTGATCCTCGACGCAGTGACCGTGATCGACCAGCGCGATCCGGCGGCCACACCGGGCACCGTTGTGGAAGCGACCTCGAAGCGGCTGGTGATCGCAGCCGGCCAAGGGGCCCTCGCGCTGCAGGCCGTCCAGCCGGCCGGAAAGCGTGTGCTGCCGATCGAGGACTTTCTCCGCGGCAACCGCGTGCAGCCGGGGGATCGGTTTGGGGAGGAGCGTTAGTAGTCCCCACACGCCAACTGACAAGGGGTGGCTGGGGCAAAGCGCAGCGGTGCCCCAGGTTCCGTGGCGCTTTGCCACCACGCACCCAGGCGCGGTGCGATGCCGGAAAGCCCCCTCAGGTCGCCATTCCCCCCCAAATGCCCACGCTCTGCCCGCATAATCTGCGAAATCGGTACAGTTTGACACGTCTTCGGCCGATTCTAGAGATGCAATGTGGTGCAACCAGTGTAGACAGGACGTGCCGGGTACGGCCGCGGCGGACTGGGGAGGCTTTTGCTGCCCTCGATGCAGCGGTGCGCTCGCGATGGACTCCGTCGGCCGGGCAGATGAGGTCGAGCGTCATCCGCCGCCGGCCGACGACGACGTGACTGCGGAATCGTCGCCGTACGACGAATGGGAGCTCGATCAGGAACTGCGGCACATAGGACGGATGGTTTCGCTGGGCAATCTGGACCACAGTTCAGACGAGAGCCATGCTCAGGCCAGCGTGGTCCGGCTCGATCCGCCGCACGACGGCCCCGCGGCCTGGCATACGCCGCCGGCACCGCGGCGTCGACCGGCGAAGCCGAAGAGGAAGCCCGGCGGCACGCGTTCCGCGCTCACCTGGGGTATCCTGTCGTTGGGCACCATGGCCTTCGTTTGCGGCGGCATTCTCATGGGATGGTCCTTGCTGGCCGATCGCACGGAGTTGTGGGAATTTGGCATGCCGGTGGCGTTGGGCGGCCAAATCGCCCTGCTGTTGGGGCTGGTGCTGCAACTCGACCGCCTTTGGCACGACAGCCGCCACGCCGCGGACAAGCTCGACGACGTCGACGAGCAGCTTCACGAGCTGAAGACGACCACCACCATGTTGGGAACCGGCCACGCCACGCCCGGCAGCGCCTTCTACGCCCATCTGGCCGACGGCGCAGGGCCCGATCTGCTGCTGCACGATCTGAAGGGCCAACTCGACCTGTTGGCGATGAAGATCAGCATGGGTGACGAACGCAAGGCCGGCTAGCAGCCCGTTGCAGTTCAACGTGTGGGTGGCTGGGGCAGAGCGCAGCGGTGCCCCAGGTTTCCAGCGATCGGATATTGCCGCAGGCCACTGGGGCACCGCTGCGCTTTGCCCCAGCCACCCCAATCCCTACGTCTTACAGAGCACTACGAAGCCGCACCCATCGGCCGCAGGTTCACGTCGTGTCCCCACACGCTGCGGACCGTCCTCACGTAGTGCAGATAATCTTCCAGCGACACGTTCGGCGGTACGCGGTGGTCGCAGAAGCCGATGAAGCCGCCTTCTTCGACTAGTGGGGCCAGCCGATGGACCTCCGCTTCGATCGCCTGTTTGCCGTGCGTGAGGATGTTCTTGTCGTAGCCGCCCATCAACAGCAAGTCCTTGCCGTATTGTTGCCGCAGCGCGATCGCATCACCGCCCCACGTGCCGACCTCGACCGGGAACAGGCAGTTCACGCCCGCGTCGATCCACAGCGGCAGCAGCGCGTCGATCTTGCCGTCGCAGTCGACCCAGATTACGTCGACGCCGTGACGCCGCAGTAGGTCGCTAAGGCGGCGATAGTGCGGCGAGAGATACCGCTCGAATTGGGCCGGGCCGAGCAACGGGCCGCGGTTGTAGCACATGTCTTCCCAAATCGCGCAGCCGTCGAACTGCGCGCCCGTCTCGAGCACGCGCGAAAGCACGCCGATGATGCAATCGGCCACCGTGGTGACCATTTCCTCGAACCACGCCGGATCGTCGTATACCGCAAGCGAAACGGCCTCCAGCCCCATCCAGTTGCGGATCCAGCCATAAAGGCTGCCGCCGTTGAGGAAGATCGGCAACTCGCGGTTCTCGTTGCGCCACAACGCCGCGCACCGATCCCAGTCCGCCGGATACCGCCGCGGGTCGTCCGGATCCAGCCGCGGCAGATAGTGCTTCCGCCAGCTCTCGCGGTCGACCAGCAGGTGGCCTTGATGCAGCGGGATCGTACTGTGGTGTTTTTTCCGCAACACCCGCACCCCGTCGGGCTGCTGCACCACCTCGGCGTCGCCGCGATCCTCGATCACCTCCTCGTCGAATTCCGGCACCAGCCCCACGCAAACCCCCTCGTACACCGACCGGTTCGGATCGGCCGGCACCACCAACGCCGTACTCTCCGGGGCCAACACGCAGCGGAACAGCGGGTCCATCCCAAAGTAGTCGTCGCTGTTATCCCGGTTCACGCTCCGCGGCATCCCCTGCTCGTGCCAGGCCGTGACCGTCTCGTCCCAGAAGCTGAAGTCACAGATCGGCGCGCGGTCGCGCGGACCATAGTGCATCGTGGCGGCAAAGCGTTCGCGTGGGGTCATGCGTTCCTCCGTGGTTGGTGCCCGGGTTATCGGGGATCGGGGGGTGGATGTCAATGCTTGCCTGCGCGCTCGCGTGGACAGGCGAGCCGGCAGCGGCGATAGCACAACGGTTCGTGAAGCCGCGATTGGCAACAGGGCCATTCATGGCCCTTCCCGCGAAGCGGTATTAGGCCCGTGCTTTAGCACGGGTTCACGAGTGCGGTCTCCCCCAATTCTCTCCCCTCGCTGGCCCCAGGCTCGTTTACGGGCCTTCTCGCCGTTTGGCTTTAGCCGCCCCAAAGGCCCATTACGCCGTCCACAAATTCGGCTGAAGCCGCAAACAGCGAGAAGCCCCGTGAACGGGGCTCAGCACTTTCCGCAAGCGAGAGAGAAGTTCGTCGTTGCGCCCAACCCGGCGTAAACGCCGGGCCGAATACCGCTTCGCGGAAAGGGCCATGAATGGCCCTCCTCCCGGCAATGTCGGCACAGATGTGAAGAGGGCGTGACATCACAGCAACTCTCTTCTACAATGCAACTTGTGACGTTTGGCTGCCTGCGAGTTAGGCCACGAACTTACGGTCTATAGACTACCTGTGCATGAGACACGATGTAGGGTGCCGACATGAGCGATGAATCAAGAAGCCTCGACGTTCTTGGTATTAAGCCTGTCGCCGACGCTTTCAGCAAGATCACGACAGCAACGGTCGATGGCGTGGCGGCCTTCTTGAGCCGGATATGCTTGCCAGCCGCTGAGGAGTTTGGCCTTCTCCTGCGAGACCGACTTCGCGTCTGGCGGTCCGCGAACATCGCGGCAATAGCGAAGCGTGCGGAGGAGTGCCTCAACACATCGGAAGACGGAGATGCGGTCCGCGCACATCCCAGGCTTGTCGCCAATATCTTGGAGGAAGGATCCTGGATTGAAGACCCTGTTGTTCAAGATCTTTGGGGTGGGCTATTGTCTTCGTCGTGTACTGACTCGGGTAACGACGACAGCAATCTTCTCTTCATCAATCTGCTCTCAGGATTGACGAAACTCCAGGCGCGCATTTTGAAATATGTGTGCGAGAATGCCCGCAAGAGGGCGGCATCGAGTGGTCTAATTGTGGCCGATCAGATGACCCTCGATCTGTCGACAATGGTTGAACTGACGAGCGAAACAGATATCCACCGTCTAGATCGCGAGCTCGATCACCTACGGGAATGCGGATTGATCGATGGTGGGTTTCCGCTCCACTCATCAGATCGTGCGATGGTAGGGCCCACAGCGATCGCATTGCACATGTACGTAAGGTGTGAAGGATCTCGCAGCTCGCCCATAGAGTATTTCGGACTCGATATCCCGCAGCCGGAAGAGTCCAGCCCCACCGATTCACTTGGAGAGGGACAAGGTGCCTCCTAGCAGATCATTGCAGCCAACTTGCCCTACAGACCGACACAAGTGTGACTATGGCCTTCGGCCAACACGCCCTGTCAATGGGCACCGGCTTCCTGGGGCGTTGCCCCAGGCTACGGTGAGACTGGCCTTCGGCCAGAAAGGAAGATGGCATGACGGTAAGACAGAACATCACCTCGGTTGGTATTGGCTTCATCACTTCGGTTGGCATTGGCGGTCTCGTCTTGGCGCTCGTGGAGTCGACCGGCGTTGCCGCGGAACCGGGGCAAACCATTCTGCTCGAAGCCGAAGGCTTCGACGACTACGGTGGGTGGGTGGACGACTCCCAGTTCATGGACCAGATGGGCTCGCCGTTTCTGTTGGCGCATGGACTGGGGCGACCGGTCGCGGATGCGACGACGGCGGTGGAGTTTCCAGCCGCGGGGGAGTATCGCGTTTGGGTCCGCACGCGGGATTGGGTGGCGCCGTGGAAGGCGCCGGGGACGCCGGGCAGGTTTCAACTGGTCGTCGACGGCAAGCCGCTGCCGGTCACCTTTGGCACGGAAGGGGCGCAGTGGCATTGGCACGACGGCGGGACGGTCGAGATCGCCCGTGGGCGAGCCAAAGTCGCCTTGCACGACCTGACCGGTTTCGAGGGCCGTTGCGACGCGATCGTCTTCTCCGCCGAAGAGGACTTCACGCCGCCGAACGAAGGGCCCGCGTTGGCCGCGTTCCGGCGGAAGTTGTTGGGGATTTCCGACGAGCCGGGAGAGGCCGGGCAGTTCGACCTGGTGGTGGTGGGCGGTGGGATCGCCGGTACGTGCGCGGCGTTGGCGGCGGCGCGGCTCGACTTGCAGGTGGCGTTGGTGCAGGATCGACCCGTGCTTGGCGGGAACAACAGCTCGGAAGTCCGCGTCTGGCTGCAAGGCAAGCGGAACGTGCCGCCGTATCCCCGCGTGGGCGACGTGGTCCGCGAACTCGAACAACAGAAGGCGGCCCACTACGGCCCGACCAACACGGCCGATCTCTACGAAGACGACAAGAAGCTGGCCGTGGTGCGGGCGCAGCAGAACCTGCGGCTGTTTCTCTGCCATCGCGTCAACCAGGCGGAAACGGCCGACGGACGCATCCGTGCCGTGATCGCCCAACACACCAAGACCGCCCGCCGTGTGCGCTTCGCCGGCCGCTGGTTCGCCGATTGCACGGGCGACGGGGCCGTGGGCTTCCTGGCCGGGGCCGACCACGACATCACGCTTACCGGTCACATGGGCCGCTGCAACCTGTGGAACGTGATCGAGACGAATCAGTTGCAGCCGTTTCCGCGCTGCCCTTGGGCGCTCGATCTGGCCGACAAGCCGTTTCCCGGCCGCGGCGACGAGCGGCCGGGCATCCTCTCGCTGGGCGGGTGGTATTGGGAGAGCGGCTTCGACCACGACCCGATCGCCCACGGCGAGCTGATCCGCGATTGGAACTTCCGCGCGATGTACGGGGCCTGGGACGCGCTGAAGAACGTCGATCGGGTCTATCCCAACCACAAGCTCAACTGGGCCGCCCATATCTCCGGCAAGCGGGAGTCGCGGCGGCTGCTGGGCGACGTGGTGCTCTCGAAAGAGGACCTGTTGGCCGGGCGGAAGTTCCCCGACGGCTGCGTGCCGACCGGCTGGAAGATCGATCTTCACCTGCCCGACGCACGCTATGAGGCCGGCTTCCAGGGCGACGCCTTCCTCGCCAAGGCCCATTTCACGGATTATCCGCGCCCCTTTTGGATTCCTTATCGATGTCTCTACTCGCGCAACATCGCCAATCTGTTTATGGCCGGCCGCGACGTGAGCGTGACGCACGAGGCCTTGGGCACCGCCCGGGTGATGCGGACCGGCGGCTGCATGGGTGAGATCGTGGGCATGGCGGCGTCGTTGTGCAAGCGTTACGACGCCGATCCGCGGCACGTCTATCAGAATTACCTCGACGAACTCCAGGCGTTGATGACCCGTGGCGTGGGCAAGCTGCCGCAGGTTGCCTCGCCACAGCCGCCGAAATGGCTTGAGGATGCCCGAGAGAATCTTGCTCGGACGGCGAAAGTAATCGTTTCCAGCAGCCGCGACGCGAAGCAGTATCCCCCGGCAAACATCAACGACGGGCGGGTGGATTTCTCCGACAACAACGGCCGCTGGCTGAGCGGCGACGAGCCGCCGCACACGGTCGAGTTCGTCTGGGCGAAACCGCAATCGATCGGTGCCGTGCGGGTGCTTTCCGGTTTCTGCGAGGGCAACGGGCAACTGGTCGGCGCCGTCGAAGGCTTCGAGTTACACGCCCGCGACGGCACCGAGTGGAAGCCAGTTCCGAGCGTCAAAGCGGCCGGCAACACGCGGGTCGACTGGCACGCCCGGTTCCCCGCCGTTACGACCGACGCCCTGCGGCTGACGATTACCGCGACGCCCGGCGGGATCGCCAGAGTGTGGGAGGTCGAGTTCTACGATCTGCCGTGACGCTCGACCGGGACGGGAGTCCTTCGGCGTTGGCATCCCGGCCCGCGTTGCGTACTCGGTTGGCCAAGACTATCGCAGAATGTAAGCCCTCGATTGGGAGAAGGAGTCCCGTCCCGTTTGCCCGGCGGCCGACCGAAAGGGACGGGACTCTTCTTCCCAATCGAAGACCGGCCGGGCAGGGACTTCCAACGCCTCTCGAACGACCCGGCGGGGCGGTGGTGCCGGCTGAAGAAGACTCCCGTCCCCCGTTGCGCTGCACAATCGCCAGCCAAAGGGACGGGACTCTTCTTCCCAATCGAAGGCCGGGCGGACTGGAACTTCCAACGCCTCTCGAACGACCCGGCGGGGCGGTGGTGCCGGCTGAAGAAGACTCCCGTCCCCCGTTGCGCTGCACAATCGCCAGCCAAAGGGACGGGACTCTTCTTCCCAATCGAAGGCCGGGCGGACTGGATCTTCCAACGCCTCTCGAACGACTCGGCGGGGCGGTGGTGCGGGCCGATGAAGACTCCCGGCCCTGTCATGCGTTGCGCTTTGCGATGACCGTCATCTCGCCGATCGGAACCGGCAGCGTCATCTGACGGACTCGCCGCGGCAGGATCTTACCCAGGCCGCCGAGGATTGCTGCAATCGTGGGGTTGTGGTCGGCCAGTTGAATCAGCGAGTAGTCGAACGTGAGCGGCTTGCAGACCGGGCGGCAGCGAAGCACCTCGAAGCCGCTGTGAGTCAGCAACCGTCGGATCGTAGACGGGCTGAAGTAGTGGAGGTGTTCCTCGGCGTTGTAGAAATACCAGCGGTGGCGCATCAGCATGCGGCTGAAACTGCGGACGTTCGGCAGGCTTAGCGCCAGTGTGCCGCCGGGAACCAACAGGCGGCCGGCGGCGGCGAGAAACGACGGCGGGTCGACCACGTGCTCCAGCACATCGAACCCGGTCAGCGTATCGAAGCGGTGTGTGGGGCGATAGTCTTCGATCGTACAACACGACACCGGCAGTCCGTTTTGCCGGGCGAGCCGGACGGCAACCTGCGAGAAGTCGATGCCCTCGGCCTCGGCGCCGTGCTCGGCGGCCACTTCGACGAAGATCCCGTTGGAGCAACCCACGTCGAGCCAGCGTCCGCCGCGGCAGTAGGGGAGGATGCGCTTCAAGCGGCGGCGGGCGGTCAGCCGCTTCATTTCGCCGGCAGCGGCGAACTCCTTGTACGCCGCCCGGTCGTACGAGCGGTCGTAATACGCCCGCTGCGACGCTTCGGCCGGCAACGGCTCGATCCGCTCGAGCGCGCAATCGCGGCAGCGGACGAAGTCGTGACCCTGCTTGACGAACAGCTTGCGAAAGCGGCGTCCGCCACAGACCGGACAGCACGCAGGCTCGCTAGGTGGCGTGGTGGGTGCGTCCATACATCTCAGCCGTCCACCCGGACCAGCGGCCGTTGACATTCGTCCCAACGTTTCGTCAACAGGGCCACCATGCGGACGTCGGTGATGGCGTGGAAGGTATGGGCCATGGTGCGGGGGAAGTAGACGCACTCGCCGGCCGCCATTTTGAGCGAGTACTCTTGGCCGTCGTCGGCCCGCTCGACGTAGACGCCGTGGCCCTCGGTCAAGAGTACGTATTCGTCGAACTCTTCGTGGTAGTGGAAGCCGCGGGATTTGCCGGCGGCGGTGAAGATCAGGCTGAACTCGGCGATCGGCAGATCGAGAGGCAGAAACGTGAAGATGCCGCCCCGCTGGTCGGTGACCGTAGAGAGGTCGCAGTGGGGCGTGATCTTCTTCATCCGCATCGACATTGGGGAGGATCCTTCCGGCGCATGGTGCTGGGCCCTAAAGCAGCTTGGCCCGCAAAGTCTTGTAGATGTTCTGCTCGAGTGGATGCAGCGATTCGAATTGGAAGCCGGATTCGTGCTTCTCCGCGCCGCGCAGGGAATTGGCGGCTTCGCTAGTTCTCCCGGCCAGGTCATAGGCTTGGGCCTGGTGAAACAAGCGGACGGCGGTTGGGTTGTCGCGGATCGCCAACTCCAGATCGGCCAAGGCCAGATCGACCCGGCCTCTCGCCATGTAGACGCTCGCCCGGGAATCCAACAACGAGCCGATCGGCCCGGCGATGTCGATCGCGCCGTTGATCAGGGTCAGCGACTCGTCGAGATTGGTCCCTCGCAGGGCCTGCAACACGGCGAGGTTGTTCATCGCGATCCAGTATCTGGGATTTCGCTCGAGGCACTCGCGATAGAAGGCCTCGGCCTCGTCGTACTTCCCTTGCCGGTCGCGGGCTTCGGCCATCACGACCAGCAGTTGCAACGCGCGGTCGAATTCCTTCAGGCAGTCCTGCATGATGCGCTCACCCCGTTGGACTTCGTTCGGCGTGGCGGCGGGGCTCTTCAGCAGGATGGCCATGGTCTTGGCGGTGGCCGCCGGATGGTTCTCGGCCCACACCCTTTCGACCAGCACGAGCGCCTCGTCGATCCGGTCTTGCCGGCCCAGGTACGACGCCAACAGAAGCGTCTGGCTGGGGTGGGCGTTAACGTACTGCTCGTACATGAAGCCGGCTTCCACGGCGAACGATTTGGCTTCCGCCACGTTGCCTTGCGATTTGAGCTTGCCGGCGTATTGCTCGAACAGCGCCGCGGCGCGTCGCTGCCGCTCCGGCGTGTTGCGGGGCTCGGCCTCGCGGTTCTCGACGTAGCGGGTCAGCACGTTGCGGGTTGCCTGGTAGTTCTCCTCGGCAAAGGCAACCTCGGCCTTGCGGGCGGCGGTAAGGTACCAGTTGGGGGCCAGTTCTTCGAGCCGGTTCACGCGCAGCCGCGCCTCGGTGACCGTGTCCGGCAAGAGGGCCGTGATCGACGCGGCGATATACTCCGGCTTGTTCCCGCCCTCGGAGGAAAGCAACGTGGAGAACTCCCGCTTGGCCATGAACGTCTCTCGCTCGGCCAGGTGGAGTTGTGCCTTGATGAAGCGGTCTTGCGGGTCGGCGTTGGGGCGCTGGACGAGCTTCTCGAACATCTGGATCGCCTGCCGCCGCTTGGTGCGGTTGGGGTGGTTGGCCAGCATCTGCCCCATCAATCGCAGGTCGGAGATCGACACGTTCTTCTCGGCAACGTTCTGCTCGATGAGTTGGATGGCCTCTTCGAGATTCGAGTAGCCGCCGCGATTATGCAACACGGCGGCCAGCCTTCGCCGGGCCCAGGTGGCGTCTGTCGCGGTGCCGACGCTGCCGTCGATGAGCTTCCGCAGCAGCGTCTCGGACTCCTTCATCTTGTTGGTGCGGACGTAGAAGTCGGCCACGGTTCGCACCACGCCCGGGTCGTCGCCGGCGGCCGAGAGGGCCGCCTCGTACTGCTTCTGGGCCTGCTCGAGCTGTCCCATCGGCTCGAGGCAGCGGGCCAGGGCCAAAGCCGCGGCGACCGGCTGCATCTCGCTCATGATCGCTTGGGCCTGTTGATAGGCGGCCAGCGCCTTGTCGCGCTGGCCCGTCTGCGCGAGAAAGCGGATCAACTCGACCCAGGCCATGGGCGAACCGTCGGACAACTCCAGGGCCCGTCGCAGCGCTTGCTCGCCCTTGGTGAACATCTGCTGAGCCTTGGCGACCTCGCCTCTGGCCGCCGCCTTCTGTCCCAAGACCAGGAGCATCTTGCCCAAGGTGAGTTGGTCCTGGAAGTTGTCGCCCGCGATCTTCAGGAATGCTTCGTATGCCGCTTGGTGGTCTCGTTCCTCCCAGCCGATGGCACTTCTCATGCGCTGAAGTTCGACCGTCTGGCCGACGCCGCGGCTGGCCGCGGCCTCGAGCACTTGTTTGGCCTCTGCCTCGCGGTTGTTCGCGTACAACAGCTTCACGGCGCGGAGCACGGGCAGAGGTCTTCTCTCACCCAACTCAAACGCCTCGAGGTAGGCGGCGATCGCGCTGTTCGCGTCGCCCTGCTGTTCGTAGATCGCCGCCATCAACACCGGCACTCGCGGCCAGGAGGCGTTGAATCCACGGGCCTGGCGGAGGTGCTGCTCTGCTTGGGTGAGGTACTCGGCGGCTTGGGCCTGCTTCTGCGAGTCGGATTCCTGGCGAGCTTCCTGCTGCAGCGCAGCGGCCCTCAGGCTCAATCGATGCGCCTTGCAGAACAGCCATTTCGCCCGCGGGCCTTCGATCCTGTGTATTTCGTCGAGCAGCTTGTCCATCGCGGCACCGTTGTCGTCCCGCGCGGCCGTCTCGAACAGCGCCAGCCGCACGTCGGCGTTGTCCGGCTGGATTTTCCGCAGGATTTGGCAGAGTTCGGCACATCGTTGCTCGTCGCCCGTCTGCAGGGCCACGTTGATCAATCCCGCCAACAGCCGCACTTGTTCGTGAGCGGGGAACTGCTCGATGCCCTCGGCCAGCTTGACCAGTTGTGGCCGGACTTCGTCGATCGGCTGCCGTGCCAAGAGGCTGGCCTCGGACAGGCGCAGGCTGACTCGATCGCGCAGCATGCGTTTGGCTTCGTCCAGGATCTGCCGGGCCTCGACCGTTCGGTCGCGGCGGAGCGCCAGGAGCATCAGGGCACTCCAGTACTCCTCGCGTTGCGGCGTCTTGTCTCGGGCCTGGCGGAGGATCTGCTCCGCGCTGGCGTACAGTGTGTCGACCTGCTGAAGGCACTGCTGCTGAACCCGCTCGAGGCTGCGTTTCCTGGTAGCGTCTTCTTCCTTGGCGGCCTGTTGTTGATACTGGTGCGCGAGGTTCATTCGCTCGAGCGCCTGGGCAACGGCAACTTCCGAGCGGAGGAGTACCGCCTGGTGCGAATCGGGCGCCGCTTCGGTCAACTCGTTAAGGACTTTGAGCACGCCGGCCCAATCGGCTTCCGCCGGCCCTTTATTCAGGCAAGACTGGAATCTCGCGCGAGCCAAGTGAATCAGCCCCGCCGTCGGCATCCGGCCCTCTCGATAGATTTCTTCCCAAAGCTGGCGGGCCTTTTCCGGATCCTTCCACTTCAGCAACTCGGCCAGTTGGGTACGCGCCTGGAAGTCGAACCGGTCGATCTTGAGGACCTGCTCCAGGGCCTTCTGCTCCTCGTCGCGGATGCCCAGATGTCCGTAGCATCGGGCAAGCTGGAGCAGGCACTCTTTCAGAAGTCGCTGTCGGGTGGTCAGCGACGCGCGGGCAGCGGCAAAGCCGCGCAGCGCGGCGTTCCAATTGCCTTGCTCGTATTCGATCCGCGCAACGAGGTATTCCACCCAGCCTTCCGGACAGCGGACCGGATGCTTGGCTTCGCGCAGACGGGCGACGGCCTCTCGGCACTTGGCCACGCGATCCGGGTCGACCGTCGCCACGATGCGGCGCGTCGTTCCCTGCCCCTCGATCTTCCTCACTTTGCAGGCATCGATCATGACGTCGGCCAGCAGCCAGAGCAGATCGACGTGCCCGCCGGTCGCCTCAATTCCCTCCTCGAGCACGGCCACCGTGCGATCGCGATACAACACGGCGCGGTCTCGGTGTGCTTCGACGTCGTCCCACCGACCCGCGGCGGCCGCGTCGAGTTCCGCCCTTTGCTCCGCACGCCAACTCGCGGCTTCCGTGTCGGCCAGAGCCTTGCGCATCTGGAAGCTCTCCGGATGCTGCTCGATCCCGTGCTGCGCATGGGTGCGTGCTGCGGTGAACTGTTTGCGGATCAAGGCACATCGAGACGCCAGGCTCAGAGAGTCGTGATCGTCGGGATCCAGCCGCAGGGCCTCGGCCGCCTCTTCGGCGGCGTCGCGCGTGGCAGCCAGCCGTTCGACCACGGCCAGAAACGCGTCGGGCGAACCGGTCAAGGTCTCGTGGGCCTGCTGGGAGACACTCACCTCGGGGCTCAACTCCGCGAGGCACTTTCCGATCGCGTCGGCGTCGCCCGGTTTGGCTTGCAGGGCGTCCATGGCAGGCTCGAGCGTCTCGCCCGTCGGGAGCGTGACCTGCAGGGCTGCCACCAATTCCGTCAACGCATCGCGGCGCGCGTCCGCGAGCTTCAGCGGCTCGATTGCCGCCAGCAAGGCGGTCTGCGCTTCGGCCAGCGATTTCGCCGCGGTGCCCATCGCCTGGCGGCCGGCCGTAGCCACGCGGCGCAATTCGGCCAACGCTTCCGGGCTGCCGTTGGCAGTGCGGAAGACCTCGGCCGCCGCGGCCAGCGGGTCGCCGCCGTCGGCCGACGGCAGTGGGGCCACAGCCGCGGCCAGATCGGCGTGGCGCTGCTTGAGTTCCTCGATCGCTTGCCGCAGTGCGTCGCGGTCGGCGTCGGTGCGATCGAGCGCCTGATCTGCCGGGTCGAGACCTCCTCGCTCCCCCAGATACAGGCCGCGCAGGTAGTGGGCCCGGGTGGATTCCAAGTTGGAAAGGACCAAGTCGACCACGACCTGCCTGGCCTCGTCGTCGCGATCGAGGTTGCTGCCCCTGAGCATCGCTGCCAAGCCGCGGTCGAGGCTGCCGCCCCCCAGCAGCGTCGCCAGGCCGGCATAGGCCTCGATCCGGTCGGGCGTGGCGGCGATCGCGCGGCGAAAAGTACCGGTCGCCTTCTCATAGTCGCCGTTGGCAACCTGACACCGGGCCCGCAAATCCAGGAGTTTCCCGTCCTCCGGAGTGCTCTCCAGCAGAATCCCCATGTGCCTCTCGGCTTGGTTGTACATCCCCACGATGAGGTAGATATCGACGAGTTCTCGCCGCGCTTCCTCTCGAGTCCCGTCCTTCAGCAGGAGGTCGTCGAGCGCCTTGATAGCGTCGCCGAACGCCCGGTTGGTCCGCAGGTCCCGAGCTCTCTTGGCGCAGAGCAACCCGTACTTCTCCATGGCGTCCAAGTCCAAGTTGTCGCCCCGCAGATTGAGATACCACTTGAAATTCGAGTAGGCCTCTTGTCTCAACTGGCTCGCCAAAGCGGTATTGCCGTCTTCTTCGGCCTCGATGGCCCGTTCGTATGCCTCGGTGGCCAGGTCCAAGAACACGTAGGCGTTGCGATGCACCTGGAAACTGTGCAGACCCCAAACCCCGGCGCCCATCACGACGACACAACCAAACAAGATCAGCACTAATCGAACGTTTAACGTCTTCATCAAGCCACCTCGCTATGCGGAGGATCAATCTGCCAATCGAGCGAACCCACCGATTGCAAGAGCCTCACAGGTGCCTCGAACCAGGGGCCTCGAACCAGGGGGCGCGGTTTTCGCAACGGGAAATGATTGTCGGTACGGACGGTTGCTTCGATGCACGAGCGGGCAGATCGGCCCCCGGCCGCCGAAAAGAGGAGTGTTTCGCGACGCCAAGCGCTTGCGCCGCGGAACCTCTATTATAACATCGATTCCGTGCTCGGCTACCATTATCACCCACCGCGATCCGGTTAACCTCGCGCGGGAGAACTCCCAAAGCAGGGAGAGCCCCCACTCGATATATTCTACCCCACCGGGCGCGAGTGTATATGGCCGGCACGCCCCGCAATCGCAGAACCCCCTCGTAGAGTGGGTCTCCCTAGCGGCGACGGCGACGCCCCACGACGGCCGTCCCTAGCAGCCCGACGGCCAGAAGGACCATGGCGGAGGGCTCTGGAACTGCCGAGACGGAGCTGATCTCGAAATCGATGTCCGGCCTGGCGGTTGGGTTGAAGACAAACACGACGCTCTGCGAGTCTTCGAGCACACTGCGGTCGCCAAAATCGGTGAAGGGGACATCGAAGGCGAAGGGGACGCTCGAATTGGCGATGGTTTGCTGGACCGATGCCGATCGGCCGTCGCCGTTAACGGTGATCCGCACGTCCATTGCCGCATCCATGCCACCCGGCGAGCCGCCGCCCTGGGATCGGGCAAATTGAAACTCGAGACGGTCGTTGCCTCCAGCCGTTAAGTCGACTCCCCCCAAAAGCGTGTCTCCCAGGCCGTCGTAGAGTAGCGTCACCGTCGTGCCCGACCGACCGCCGGTGACGACCTCGAGGTGCTGTCGCACAGACCCCACTTCGCCGGAGGCCGAATACCATACTGCCGGCGACGTGACGTCGAGGAACAGTTCCCGCTCGCCGCCGAGGATATCCAGGCCCGACGTCCTCGTGGTCTTCGACAGGTTGGCGATCCCCGACCATGGCGGAGGTATCGTCGGGTCGAAGGTGAGCAGTTCCCCGCTGGAGCTTGGGGAGATGAACCGATCGATCACCAGTACCTCGGCGCCGGCCCGGTGGGCGTAGGCCGCCAGCGAGAGCACCACGCATAAACTTGCCAGGCATCGAAAGAAGAGACTTGTTTTCTGCACCGTTGCCTCCTGGGCATGTCGCCCGGTTCGAGTTGTTGTCTGTGTCGTTTCACCGATTATCACACAAAAAATAAAAAACTCAAGAAAAAGATTTGACAGGTAGGGGGCCTTACTCCGACCAGGGATAGCGATGCAAGATGTTGCAAATGAACCGGTTACGATGCCACGCACGGCGCATACCGGTTGTGCGCTGCGTACACGTGAATGACGCTTAAGAGGGGTTGTGATGGACGTTACCCCTCATGAGAGGTGAGGGGCTAAGGCGAGAGACGCCGAAGCAGTGCAGGGATAGTCGCGGCAGCCGCGTTTTGGTGACTCAGCCGCAGAGGACTTGCGCGATCCGTTCGGCGGCGTGACCGTCCCAAAGAGTGGGGCATGCCCCGTGTTTGTAGCTGCCGCTGAGCACGCTCTGAAGGCCTGCGGCCAGCTTCTGCGGGTCGTTGCCCACCAGCGTGCTGGTCCCTTCGGAAACCGTTACCGGCCGTTCGGTGTTGCATCGCGCGGTCAGGCACGGGATGCGCAGCACGGCCGACTCTTCCTGCAGACCGCCGGAATCAGTGACGATCACTTTCGCCCGTGAGGTCAGCGCGAGGAAGTCGAGATAGCCCAACGGCGGCAGCAATCGGATGCCGCCGGCCTGGTGGAGTTGCTCGGTGAGAGAGAATTGCTCGAGGCGTTCTTGTGTGCGAGGGTGGACGGGAAAGACCAACGGCAACTCGCGCGACGTTTTGACCAGCACGTCCAGTAGCGGAGCCAGCGTTTCCAATTGGTCGACGTTTGACGGCCGGTGCAACGTCACCACGCCGTAACCGCCCGGCTCGAGGCCGTAGCGTTCGTGTACGGTGCGATTCTTGGCCAGCGGCAGCAACCACATCAGCGTATCGATCATCACGTTGCCGACCAGGTGCAGTTGTTCCTCGGGGTGTCCTTCTCGGCGGAGATTGTCCATGCCCGACGGTTCGGAGACCAGCAGCATGTCGCAGACGGCGTCGGTGACCATGCGGTTGATTTCCTCGGGCATCGATCGATCGAAGCTGCGCAGCCCCGCCTCGACGTGGGCCACCGGCACGCCAAGCTTGACCGCGGCCAGCGTGGCCGCCATGGTCGAGTTGACGTCGCCGACGACCACCAGCCGATCGTACGCGGTGCCGTCCGGCGTGCCCTCTTCGAGCACGGCTTCCATCCGCTCCAACACACGTGCGGTTTGCACGCCGTGCTTTCCCGAGCCGACTTCCAGCGAAACGTCCGGCCGCCTCATTCCCAACTCGGCGAAAAAGACGTCGGAGAGGTTTTCGTCGTAATGTTGGCCGGTGTGGATCAGCGTGGGCCGCACGTGCGGGTAGGCTTCCAAAGCCCGCAGCAACGGGGCGATCTTCATGAAATTGGGCCGGGCGCCGACGACACAGGCGAGATGGAAGGGCTTCAAAGGGAGTTCTCTCTTGAGTATGCAGTAGGCGGTAGGCAGTAGGCAGTATCGAAGCGGGAGACGGCCGGGATTCGAGGCTGTCTACCGCCTACTGCCTACTGCCAACTCCCCACCGGCCGCCATTCTAGCGATTTGGCGCCGTCGGTCCATTGCAGTACGGTTTCCTCGGCCTCATACGCCGTCAGCAAGGCGGACGCGGCAGCGGGATCCCAACTGAGCTGCCACCCACAGACCGTCGGGAGCCGCGCGGCGAGAGTCCACTGGACGACCGGGCATTCCAGCCGACGCCCAAACTGCGGACAATACCATCCGGCTGTTATGCGCAGCAAGCCGGACGTGAGGAAACGCAGGTGCAACGGAGGACCCTCGCCACAGATCTGCACCAGATTGTCGGAAACCTGCCGGGCATTGCAGTCGGGATGCAAGTGCAGACGGCTGGTGAGTCGATGCGTGCCGCTGCCTTCGACCCAGTCTACGCAGAACCACGGGCCGCCGGGACGGCAGGCGATCCAACGGCCGACCGTCGGCGCGCCCAGGCGGCGGTAGGCGTTGTGGCTGGCACGGGCCCAATCGAAGCCGTTGGTTTGTCCGCTCGCCAACGGCGAGGGCCAGCCACGACGGCCCATGCGGAAGCGCGACCAGACGTCGCATTGGTTAAGGTCGTCGACCGTCAGCACGTTGTGCGCCGCCGAGCCGCGGCAGTATGCCCGCATGGCGTCGGCCCGGTAGTTGAACGTGCCGCCGTCGACCATCAGGCGGCGGCCGTCGATCGATGCCTCGAGCGTGAGCAGATCGGCGTGGGCATGCGCGGGCAAGTCGTCGGGACCTACCGGTCCGGCGTCGAAGAGCAGAAAGTCCTCTGCATCGCGAAAGACCCAATGGTCGCCGACCACTTGGGCCGAGGGCGAGCGGCCGGCGGCCGCTTCCGACACAGCCGTCGGAGCGGCCACCTCGGTTCCCTCACCCGCCCATTCGATCAAGCGGCCCGCCGGGGGCGTTTCGCCGAGGCACGAATCGCCCAGCAGGGGGATCTCGCCGTCGGGATGGAGAATCTCTCTGAAGAATGCGGCCATCTTAGCGCCCGCTCGGGAACAGGTCGCGCTCAATTCCGGCAACGCGTCAGCCACAATGTCACGTACTTCGAGCACGGCCTCGAGCATCGCGGCGTGGTACATCGGCGAGCGCTCGAAGTGTTCTCCGTGCGGCAGGATCTGCCGGGGCAGTTCCTTACGCAAAACGTCGCCGCCGAGGCGAAGCCAGAGGTCGGCCGGTGGCCCCTCGAAGAACGCGCCGACGACCACCAGCGCTCGAGCGTTCTCGAGCAAGTGGTTCCCACCGACGTCGCGTTCCAGGCGGGCGCTCAGTAACATCGCTTGCGAGTAGACGCTGCCGACAACGCGATCGACCATCGGCGCCGGCGGCGGTGAGGCCGACCAGAGCCATACCCAGGCCGGCAATCGGCGCGAGATGCAGTACGGATGCCAGGCGTCGGCCAGCGTGCGGGCGTCGTCGAGCGGATTGCCTTCGATCCACGCGTCGACGAGTTGCCACGCCCGCTCGAACCAGATCGGCTCCTCGCGGCCGAGCCCAGCGGCGGCCAGGTCCCGAAGATAATCCTGGTAGTGCAGATGGAACCGCCAGAGGTGTGACGCCTCGGGCCAAGAGTCCAGACGCCAGTCGATCGGATCGGGAAGCTCGCGTTCTTGCCCGATGAAGGAGAACCGGCCGTGCAGGACGTCCTCGGCGTGGCGTGGCGAGTCGCCCCCGGTGGCGCCGACTCGCCGGTGGACGAGACGTCCGAACGCGTCGTTGCTCCGCCGCGTAGGCAGTGTCGGCGGCGGCCGCAGGTAGCGCCGAGAAAGCCCGAGGCGGCGGCGGCGACGCCGCGCAACGTTCAACAGCCGCCGGGCAAGCTGCGACTTGCGATGGTAGCGCAGGATGTGCCACCACCGGGCTGCGGTTTGCTTCAACGTCGGCAGTTGTTCGCTGTTGGCCATACGATCACAAAGCCGCGACCAGCGGTCGCGCCCCGCACCATGCGCATCCTATTTCCGGCGCCGTTTCCGCGTACCCGTAGCGGCTTCCTGCTCGAGCAACTCCAACATCCGTGCCGCCAGCCGGTCGCGGTTGTAGTGCTCGGCAACGTAATCCCGGGCGGCGGCGCCGAGTTGCGTGGCCAGATCGGGGTCGTCGGCCAGCCGCTCGACGTTTTCTGCCAGCGACTCGGGCGACTCCGGCTGCATCGCCAGCCCGGCGTTGGCTTCCATGACGATCTCGAGCGAGAGTCCCCGCACGCCCATGATGATCGGGCGGCCCATGGCCATCGTCTCGAAGATCTTCGAGGGGATCAGGGCCTCGAAGTGCTCGTGGTAGCGCAGATGGACCAGACAGGCGTCGGAACTGGCGAGGATGGCCGGCATTTGCTCTTTGGGCTGCCGGCCGGTGAAGACGACCATGTCGTCCAGATCCGCTTCTTTCACTTGTTGCTGCAAGCGGCTGCGCAGCGCCCCGTCGCCTACCAAGCAGAACGCGACGTCGCGCCGTCCCTTCCGCTTCAGCAGTTCTGCGGCTTTAGGTACGACCTCCAAACCGCACGTCATCCCGATCGTGCCCGCATAGAGGCAGACGAAACGGCCGTCGAGTTTCCATCGATCGACGAACGACCGATCCGGGCCGCACGGCCGGAAGAAATTCAGATCGACGCCGTTGGTGATCACCGAAATGCGATCGGCGACGTCCACTCGTTCGAGGATCTTCGACCGGTATCCGGCGCCGACGGTGACGATATGCCGGGCGGCGCGGTAGAGCCACTTTTCCAACCGTTCGAGCGTTCGCAAGAGCAGCCGATTGCGCAGCGCTCCGACGGCGACGATTCCCTCGGGCCAGATGTCGCGAATTTCCAATACCAACGGACGCCGTTTCAGCCGGGAGACGAGCACGCCCGCCCAGCCGCAGAAGAACTGAGGCGAAGTGGCCACGACCACGTCGGGCCGCGGCAGCCGAAGCGACGCGGCGGCCGCCGAGAACATGTAAGAGATGTAATTGGCGATCCGCCGCAAAGTTCCCGCATTGGGCGCCAAGTAAGACCAGACGCGAACCACGCGCACGCCCTCGACGTCTTCGATCTGCCGCCGCAGCCGGTTTCGGTAGCCGGGATAGACGACGCCTTCGGGGCAGTTCGGCGCACAAGTGACGACGGTGACGTCGTGTCCGGCGCGGGCCCAACGGACGCAATGATCGAACGTCCGCGACGCCGGCGCGTTGGCCTCCGGAGGGAAGTAGTGACTGAGAAACAGGATCTTCATGGACCGGCGGTCTCCGACGGCAGCCGAATTCGCGGAAGATCGTCGGATGCCAGGCTTGCGACCAATTGGTCGGCCCGGCCGAACGGGAACTCCTGCAGCAGCGCGTTGAGCTTGTCGTGTGCCTTGCGCAGTCCGACGTAGCTCTTGAACCGACGGACTGCCGACATAGGAATGCGAAACTGGTCGGGGTCGATATCGCGAGGGTGGACGTAGAGGACGACGGAGATGCCGGCTCGATTGGCCCTGCGGATGGCGCGGCTGATGAACGCCAGCGGGAACAACCGCAAGTATCCCCCGCCGCAATAGGCAACCCGGCGTCCGAGCACCTCGGCGGTCGTGATCGGCAGTTCGACCAGTTCCCGATCTTCCGCGAGTTCGATACGATAGGGCGTCGTCTGTCCGCCGGGTATTCCGCCGTGGCCGCGTACGGCGGGGAATACCGAGGAATCGTAGTTGATCCCCAGTTCTCCGAGGACGGAGAAGGCCCAGGGCGTTTCTTCGGTGACCGAGAAGCCCGGCGCCCGATATCCGCGCGGTTGCGTTCCGACGATCGAACCGAGCACCTCCAGCGACCGGGTGACGTCGTTTCTAAACGCGTCTGCGCCCAACTCGTAGATCAACTCGTGACCGTAGCCGTGGGTGGCGATCTCGTGCCCTTGCCGGTCGATCGCCCGGATCAGGCCCGGATGACGCTCGGCGATCCAGCCGAGCACAAAGCAGGTGGCCGACGTCCGGTGGCGCTCGAGCAGATCGAGCAGGCGGCTGGTGTTCTGCTCCACGCGGCTCTCCTGGTTCGACCAGTCGTCGCGCGCAATCCCTCGGTCGAGATCGAGGATGTGAAACCAGTCCTCGACGTCGACGGAGAAGACGTTGGTAACTTCAGCACTCATGGCGTTGGCAACACTCAGGGCGTTCGCAAATCGACGACGTAGTCGCGGTGGCATTTCTCGATGTGGTAATCGCTGATGCCCGCCTGTGAGAAGATCTCTTGCAGCCGCGCGGGAGTGTAGAAATAGAGCGGACACCGCTTGAACACGCGGTAGCGTATCTTCCGCTGCAGGGCCCAGAAATCGTTGCGCACCGGAAAACTGGCCACGACCGTTCCCTGCACGTCGGCGGCGATCTTGCGCAGGAAGCCGGCCGGATCGGGGACGTAGTCGAACACGCCCATCACCATCGCGGCGTCGAATCGTTCCGGGACTTCGTAGTCGAGGTAGTCGACCTGGATGAACTCGGTCCTCTGCTGCAAGCCTGCCTTCTCGGCGATCTGCCGGGCAATCTCCAGCATGCTGGGGGCGAAGTCCACGCCCGTAACCAGCTTTGCCCCCAGCTCGGCACAGGTCACGCTGTAGCGTCCCGATCCGCAGCCGATATCCAGCACGGTCTTGTCCTTAAGCGGGGAAAGCACCTGGAAGGTCCGATCGAATCGTTCCTGCATACTGGTGCGCAGCCGGGCGTCGATCAGCCGGCCAAACCAGGTCTTGCTGCCTTCTTGGTAGAAGGCGTCGAACTTCCCGGCAGCGACGTCGAAGTAGGTTGCGGCATCATTGTCCATGTTGGGTCTTTCTAGCGTATCTTGGGATTGAACGAGTTGTCCACGGTCGAATTCGGTGCCGACGAACGTCGGCGTCTATCGCGGATCCTGGCCCTCTTCCGTCTCCGAAGGCCGTACCGACAGCAAGTTGCCCTGCTGTGTGCTGGCCACGGCAGCGATGCTGGTCAGGGTCGTATCGAAGAGCGATTCGACGTCGATCGGCATTTGGCTGCCGTTGCGCACCGCGTCGACGAATGCCCGCAACTCCGCCTGGTGGCCCTTGTCGGCCTTCATCAGTTTGCGGCGTTTTCGCTTGCCCACGCTCGGCTGCAAGAGAAGCGTGCGGAAGTCGTCCAGCACGCCCACCTTGCCGCCGGCGAAGACCTCGATCCGTTCCTTGCTGAAGGAGGCCGGGCCTTGGCTGGAGTAGAGCAGTTGGCAAACCGAGCCGTCGTCGTAGGCAACCGTGATCGCGGCGTCGTCGGGCGAGCCGATCGACGGGGCCGCCGCGTAGACGGTCCGCGGTGTGGCGTCGGTCAAGAAGGCGAAGAAATCGAAAAAGTGACACGCCTCGCCGATGATCCGGCCGCCTTCGGACGGGTCGCCGATCCAATGGTCCTCGGGCACGGCCCCTGCGTTGCAGCGATAGCAGACCGACAGCGGCCCGCCGCCGGCGATGAACTCCTTGAGTTCGACCGCCAGCGGGGAGAAGCGGCGGTTGAAGCCGACCAGCAGGCCGTGCGGATGCGCCGCCACGGCCTCGCGTACCTGCTGCACCTGTTCGAGGTTGATCGCCAGTGGCTTCTCGACAAACACCGCCTTGCCGGCCGCCAACGCACGGCAGATCGCCGCGGCGTGTTGCGAATGGGGCGTGCTGATGACGACCAGGTCGGTGCGGTCGTCTTCGAGGACCTCTTGCTCGGCGGAAGTGCAATAGTCGAAACCGAACTTCGTGCCCGCCGACCGAGCGGCGATTCCCTCGGCGTCGACGACCCCGCGCAGTTCGACGCCGGCCAGCTTGGCTACGTTCGGCAGGTGCACCGATCGGGCGAATCCACCCGCGCCGAAGAACGACACGCCGATGGTGCCGCCGGGCTTTTTGGCGGCCGGCGTGCGGAGCGTGATCTTGGCGGACATCTTCTCGGCTCGCTCTGCGGTCGGCTCGGGATACGTCAACAGGACGCCCAAGTGCGGCTCGCGATTGGTGAGGATCATCTCGTACGCCTTTTCCGCGTCGGAGATGTCGAAGCGATGCGTGGTACAAACCTCCGGCCGCACGCCGCCGCCGGCCACCAGGTCGAGGAAGGCCTCGAGGTTGCGGTTTTCGGTCCAGCGGACGTAGCCGGCCGGATAGTCGTGGCCGTGTTCTTCGTATTGCGGGTCGTAGCGGCCCGGGCCGTAGGAACGCGAAACGACGAACGAGAGTTCCTTCTCGAAATAGGGTTTTCGCGGCAGATTCATGCCGGTCACCCCCACCATCACCACGCGAGCCCGGTCGCGGGCCAGCGCGGCGGCCTGCTCGATCGGGGCGTTGCTATCGGTGGCGGCGGTGATCAGGATCGCGTCGGCACCGCGGCCGCGGGTGAACCGCAATACGTCGCGTTCGAGACGCTCGTCGCCGCTGGGGATGGCCAGTTCGGCCCCGTTGGCCAGGGCCATTTCCACGCGCGGCTCGGCCGGATCGAGCCCTACGACGCGGCAACCGGCCGCCTTGAGAATCTGTACCGTGAGTTGCCCGATCAATCCCAGACCGACCACCACGGCCGTTTCGCCGAAGCGGAGTTCGGCATTGCGGATGCCTTGCAGGGCGATGGTGCCGACGGTGGCGTAGGCCGCGGCTTCCGGGCCGACCTCGGGCGGCACCGGCACGGCCAGCAGCCGCGGGATGTAGTTCACCTCGGCGTGATTGGCGTATCCGGCCCCCGCGCACGCCACCTGCTGTCCAATCTCGAAACGCCGGGCCTCGGCCCCCACGGCCGTCACGTCACCGCACGTGCTGTAGCCCATCGGCACCTCGCGGTCGAGTTTCTCGCGGACCGTCTTGAGTGTGGCCAGGAATCCGTCGCGGCGTAGCTTGTCGAGCACCTTGCGGACCAGATCGGGGCGCTCGCGGGCCTTGCCCACCAGGCTCTTCTTGGCCAGTTCCATCACCATCCGCTCGGTGCCGGCGGAGACCAGCGAAGCCCGATTGCGGACCAGGATCCCCTGCGGGCGCAGCAGCGGCGTGGGGACCTCGTCGACGGAGAGCTTTCCGGTGCGGACGTTTTGCGTTACTTGTTTCACGTCGATAACCTCACGATTCTTCGCGACGGCGTGCTTCGTCGTTTAGCAGCCGCGGGTACGGCGGCTCTGTTGCAGCGGCTCGTCGACACTTCAAGCCGCCGTGCCGGCGGCTGCTAAACGGACGGCTGCCGTCGTGGAAGTACAACTACTGCTTGTTTCTATGATTGCTTTACGGCCGCCACGTAGACGTCCCAGGCCACCGACGGCAGCAGCCGCTCGGTGGCCCGGTCGATCGCCGAAAGCGCCCGGCAACAGACCACGGGGATTCGGTTCATCAGCGTGCGGTTCAGCAGGTGTTTGGTTCGTGTCTGGTCGATGCGCATGCCGGCGTCGGCGAGGATCTTCGCCACGTCGGAGCGCTTGGTGGCGTGTTCGCGGGTCACCAGGTTATACGGACTGCCGGCGTTGCGGTAGTTGAAGATCAGCATGCCCCCCGGCTTGTTCACCCGCGCGATCTCCGTCAGCGCGGCCCGCTGGTCGTCGGTGTTGAGGAATCGCGGAATGACGTGTACGGAGTATATCAGGTCGAAGGTATCGTCGGGGAAGGAGAGGTTGAAGACGTCCTCGACGCGGACCTCGCACCGGTCGCCCAGGCCGGCCTCGTCGAGGTCTCGCCGCAGCACGGCGAGCATCGATTCGTTGATATCGCTGGCTATCAGACGATAGCCGCTCTCGAGCATGGGCATGGTGAAGTCGCCCGTGCCGGCCCCGACCTCCAGCACCTGCATTCCCTCGCGATACGCCGGCAACATCCGCCGAAACAGACCGACCTCGTGGGTCCGCAGCAGGAAACCCCGCGCGGTCTTAGTACGGGCGGCATCGTACTGCTCGCCGCTGAGACCGTACTGCTCGCGGATCGTCTCGCGGGAATCGGTGTTCATGGTGTGCCTCTAGCGATCTTCGATAGTAGTCATCTTGCTGCGGCAAGATGAGACAGGGTGCCATGCCCACGCTTGCCGTGGGCATGTTGTGTGCGACGTGATGCCGAGCGGCCGACTTGGTATACGCATGCCCACGGCAAGCGTGGGCATGGCACCCAGTGGCGACGAGACGGTCACCGAACGTCATCAAACCCCAACTCTTCTCGCAACCGTGTCACGATCCGCCGAATCGCCTCCCATTCTTCTTCGGACGGGTCCCGGCGATTCTCCTCCCAGTGTACGTAATCCTGCTCGAGAAACTCGCCCGCAAACCGGACGAGCCGATCGGGATCGTCCAACTCGGCAAATCGGGCAATCCGCAGCATCTCGACGGCCGGATCGGCTACCAGACGGTCGTAGCGGACTTCGAGCACGGCCAAATCGGGTAGCCGCCGGGCGTCGCGCCGGGCAATCTCGACCATCTGTACCCACTGAAAGGCGGCAATCTCCGCGGCCGTATGCTCTCGCACGTAATCCGCCAGCCCGGGCACCACCGGACCCCACGTTGCTCGGCACCCGCGCAGCCGGCTGCGGACGTAGCTGCGGGCGAACCGCCACACCAGCCGCGGCAGCGCACGCAGCCGGATGTGCTTCCGCCGCTGGCGGACCGTCTGCCGAAGCGTGCTGCGAAGCGTCCAACCGAAAAAGATCTCCGGCACCGCGTCCAGCGGATCACGGATCATGTGGATCACCCGGGCCTCGGGCAACACGGCCTGCACGAACGGCAGCCGCAAGGCGTGGTAGGCCAGATCGTCCAGATAGCGCCCTTTGCCGGCCGCGTCGACGGCGGCCGCACACGCCCGCACGATGCGGGTCTTGACGTTCTCGGTGGCGTCGTCGGCCGTGCGGCAATCGTCGGCCCGACCCCGCGGCGGCGTGCTCCAGATGGCGATCGGCTCGCGGATCCCGTGCACCTCGTCCGCCCGGCGGAGCACTTCCCAAACACACGTCTTCCCCGAGCGGGGCGTGCCGGTAACCAGGATGGGGCGATCGAGTTTCACGGGTGCTCTCAACATAGTAGTCATCTCGCTCCGCGAGATGTCGCCTCGTCTCGCGGAGCGAGACGGCTACAAACCCTGTCTCGCGGAGCGAGACGGCCACAAATCCTGTCTCGCGGAACGAGACGGCTCCTATTTGCGTACTCCGGCCGATTCAATCGAGATACTCCTGCATCCAACATTCCAGCGAAATCAACGCCCAAAGCTGCAGCGAGGTATCTCGCGTGCGCGTGCGAAGTTGTTGCTTGAGGTTCTCGATTTGTTGCACGTGGAAGATCCCGCGGCGGCGCACGGTCTGCTGCGAAAGATACTCATCCAACATCGAAGACAGATGTCCCTGCAGCCAGGCGGCCATCGGCGGGTTGAAGCCGATCTTGCCGCCTTGCAGCGTTTCGGGCGGCAGACGCTCGGCCGCCGCCTTGCGCAACAGGCCCTTGAGTTGACCTCGCGGCCACTTCTGGCCCATCGTCAGCGGCAATACCCGCTCGATCAGCAGGTGGTCGGTAAACGGCACGCGGATCTCCAGCGCGTGGGCCATGCTCATCCGGTCGGAGTAGGCCAGCAGGTTCTCCGGCAGAAACGACATCAGATCCAACGCCGAGGCCGACGCCAGCGCGTCGGCCGGCGGGAGTTCTTCCAACCGCTCGGTGAGCCAGTCCCCCCGGTCGACGCTCTCGAGACGATCGCGGAAGCCGTCGGTGTAGAGATCGGTCTTCTGGTAGCCGTCCCAATACCCGATCCAACTGAGATAGCCTTGCCAGGCCGAGCGGTCGCCGGTTTGCAGGAACTCGCGCAGCCGCCGCATGCCGTGCCGGCCGTCGAGCCGGTCGCGAATCAGCGTGCCGGCCAATCCGGCGACGGCCTTCCGCAGCAATCGCGGAGCCCGGGCGTATCGGCGGAGCCACTTCAGCCCCCAGTAGCGCGGATAGCCGCCGAAGAGTTCGTCGCCCCCGTCGCCGGCCAACGCCACGGTCACGTGCTGCCGAGTCAATTGCGAGAGAATGTAAACCAGCAGCGACGTGGGATTGCCGAACGGCTGATCGAACCCTCGTACCATCTCGTGTAGGAAGTCGGTGCAGTTCGACTGGGCTTCGAGTTCGACGTGTTCGCTGCCGAGGTGTTCGGCGATCCGCCGGGCGGCAGGGCCCTCGTCGTAGAACGCGTTTTCTGCGGGAAAGCGGATGGTGAACGTCCGCACGCGCCGGTCCGACGCGCCGGTCATGGCGGCCACCAGACTCGCGGAATCGATCCCGCCGCTGAGAAAGGCCCCCAAAGGGACCTCGCTCATCAATCGTACGCGGACCGCGTCGTCCAGCGCGTCGCGGACCTCGACCACGGCATCTTCGAATCGCGTCGGTGCGTCGTCGCGGCGAAGTGGTGCAGACCAATATCGGCCGATCGTCAACTCGCCGTCGGCAAACCGCAGCCAATGGGCCGGCGGGAGTTGCGAGATCCCGGCAAAGATCGTCCTTGGACAGGGCACGTACAGGTAGCTGAGATATTGATCCAAGGCCACGGTGTCCAGTTCGCGCGATACGCCCGGGTGGGCCAGCAGGGCCTTCGGTTCGCTGGCCACCAGCAGGGCGCCCTCGGCACGCGTGTAGTAGAGCGGCTTGACGCCACACCGGTCGCGAGCGGCAAACAGCTCCTTGCGATTCCGGTCCCAAACGGCGAACGCGAAATCGCCGCGAAGCCGCCGCACGCATCGCTCGCCCTCCGCTTCGTAGAGATGGACCAGCACCTCGGTGTCGCTACGGGTGGCGAACCGATGCCCGGCCGCCTCCAACTCCGCACGCAGCGCTTGGTAGTTGTAGATCTCGCCGTTGTAGGTGACCCAAACCGAGCCGTCTTCGTTGGCCAGCGGTTGGCGGCCGCCGGCCAGATCGATGATGCTCAATCGCCGGTGGGCCAACGCGGCCTCCGGCCACCACTGCACCCCGGCGTCGTCCGGGCCGCGATGGCGCAGGGTGTCGCGCATCGAAACCACAACCTCTTCGGGCGTGAATCCGGCGATGGCGACGATGCCACACATGTTATTTTCGTTCCCCCTTCGCGGCCGCGTCCGGCGGCGGGTCGAGCCGCCCTTGTTGCAGCTCGGAAATGACCAGCCGCAGCTTGCCCCGGGCCGAACGCTCCAGCGCGTCGACGTACTCGATCACAATCTGCGTCCCTTCGCCGACCCGCTGCCGAGTCTCCGCCAAGAGCTGCTTCTCATCGGCCTCGCCGTAGCCGGCCCCACGGACGACGCGAATGGTGATTTCTCCCACGCGGCATTGATAGATCTGGGCCTCGCGAACGTGGATCAGGTCCTTGAAGACGTGGTCCATCCGTCCCACCCGGGCGCCGTCGGCCAGCACCACGTAATCCTCGTGACGGCCGTCGACGCTGTGAACGACGCGTCCCGCGTAGCCGCAGGTACACTTGGCGTCGGAGAGCGTCACCACGTCCTGCGTGTCGTATCGCAGCAGCGGCGTGGCGGGGTTGGTGAAATTGGTGCCCACGATCCGATGGCCCGGCCCGTCGGGGTTGGGAACGAACTCGACCGCCGCGAAATCCTCGTCGACGTGCAGCTTCCCCTGCGGACATTCCGACACGTTGGCCACCGCCTCGGCCAGGCCGTAGTGCTGCCGCGGCGGCGTGCCGAACGCCCGCTCGATCGCCTGCTTCTGCGGGGGCAACAGGTTCTCGGCACCGACCGTAATGCTGCCGATCGGATACCCCGGCGCGTCGCCCGAGTCGAGCACGTAGGAGGCCAGCAACGTCAACAGCGACGGATAGCCGTGCAGCCAAGGCAACCGTCGGCGGCGCAACTCGCCCACGTAGGCGGCCAGGTTTTCGGGGCTGGTGTGGTAGCCGCTGAAGAAGACCTGGCTTCCGGGGCGGTTGTAGCGCCAGAACGGCGGTTTCTTTTGCGACAGCGGCACCACGGTCCGCCCGCCGAAGTGTCCGGACCAGGTGCCCAACTCGATGCCGTGGCGGCGTCGGTATCGCCACCAGACGGCCCACTTCGCTTGGCGCGCTTCCGGGGTGGTCGAGAACTGCAGTCCGCCGCCGGTGGTGCCGCTGGAATGTTGGGAAAGGCGCCGCCCGCCGATTTCCGAAGCCATTTCCCGGCCGTGATGCTGCACTTCGGCCTTGGTCAGGATGGGAAGCTGCTGCAAGTCGTCAAGCGTGCGGATCGAATTCGGGTCGACGCCCAGGCGGTCAAACGTGCGACGATAGTAGGGTACCGTGGCGGCGCTGTGGGCGATGAATTCCCGCAGCCGACGGTCGCGATATTCCAGCAAGCGATCTTCCGGCCACGTCAGCCGTTGTTCCACCTCGTGTAGCCGCCGGTGAAATTCAGCGCCGAACCGCGACCGCTTCAACCGCCACCCGATCAGCCCGCAGGCGGCGTTCTGCAGGAAGATCGGCAGCCGGGCGTAAAGGGCCTCAAGTCGCATGCGGCACCTCCGCGGCGGCGTCCGGCACGCTGCGCTCGATGTGGCCGCGCCAACCGAAATGCGGGGCGAAATGGAACGTGGCTTCGGGGCCGATCGCTTCCAGCGGGCCGCACCAATCGGTCCGATTGCTTACGAGCCTCACGTCGTGCCAGTCCCATTCGGCCAACGGAAGCCGCCGGCAACGAAACGCCTGGCGGACGATCGGGATCCGCTCGGGATCGAAACCCATCAGCCACGCCGCAGCGGCGTCGACGCTGGCCGGATGAATGCCGAACAGCACGACACGCGCGTCGACCGGATCGGGGTTCATCGGGCCGCGTCCTTCGCCGGCAACGATCCCGTCGACCAGTACGTAGTGCCGCTTGCGATGGGCCGGCTCGCCGGGGCGGAGCGAGCCGTCGGGGTTGCCGTAGAGCGCGATCTTGTTCAGGTCCAGGCACATCCGCCAGACGGTGTCGTTTCCCCACCAGTTGCCGCTACGAATCACCTCTTCCGTATCGCCGAACACGCGGCGGCCGAAACGCCGGGCCTGACGATGGATCCACGGCCCGATCCGCGGCGCAGCGAGCGACAGCCTCGCCACCTTTCGCAGCAAGGACCGCTCCAGCCGGTGTTTCTTTCCGGGGTTGGGGCGTTCGTCGCCCGGGTCGCCGCGGCCGGCCTCGCCGCGGCCGGCCTCCGTGTGGTGGGGCAGCCAGTTCTTGTCGCCGTTAAGGCCCACCAGGTTCTTCAAGCTGGCCGTGATGCCCGCCTTCTTGTGGGTCTTCAGCTTCGGCAGGCTGAAAACGACGTCGGCGGCCAGTGCGGTGCCGGAGATCAAGTATTCGTGCCGTCCGCCGCTGTGGTGGCGGTTGACTTCACCGTAGTCGTAGTCGGCCCCGTAGTATCGGCCGGAGCCGGTGTGGCCGACGAATTCGCTGTCGTCGCCGAGGTCGAACGCCACGTAGCCGTTCGGATCGCCGGCCAGCCGGCGGCGGTCGACGATCACGTCGTCCTTCTCGGTCCACTCTTCTTTTCTCAGGTCGACGATATCGAGCGTGTAGCCGGCGCCGTCGTAGAAAGCGGCCATGGCGTCGAGCCCCAGCCGGCGGCGCAACTGCTCGAACGAGGAATCGGTCTGCGGGGCGTCGGCGACGATCACGCGGCCCTGCTTGCCGGCCGCCGCAAACGCATAGTCGGCCACCACCCGCACCACGCTGCCGTGCGTCACCACGTACTGCCAACCCTCCGAATCGCGGGGATGGAACTCTTTGACCAGATTCGGTTTGAGCAACACGATTTCGCCCGGGCGGATCAACTCGCCCAGCGGATTCCAGTCGGCCGTGCCGAATCGCGCGGCGTCGAGCCCGGCCAACCGAAAACACTCCCGCACCGTGTGGTAGGCGTGGTTTGGCGCCGACGACTTCGTCTGGCCGGCGTATTCGGGGTAGTCGGCGTGGGGATGAAACGGCGGCTGCAAGGGATACTCGGCCGCCTCGGCGGCAACGGCGATCACGGTACGTTGGTCGAGGCGGGTCATACGGTCTCGGCTCCGCCTCGATAGATCTCGTCCCACAGGTCGGCCAGGGATTGCTGCCAGTCGTATTTCGGCCGCCAGCCGTAGGTATTGCGGAGTTTTGCGGACGAGCCGCGTTGAAGCACGGCGTCGGACGCCGCCGGCTGGGGGGCCGTCTCGACGATCTTGAGCGGCGCCGGGCAAAGCCGCTGCAGTTCGTCGGAGACCTGCATCAGGCTCACCGCCGTGCCGGAGGCCACGTTGAACACATCGCCGGGTCGAAAGTCGCCGACCATCATACGAAGCGCGGCGACCGCGTCGCGAACGTCGATGAAGTCGCGGGTGGTGGCCCGATTGCGGACATTCAGTTGCGTTGCCTTACCTCGAGCGACGTCGACCGCGCGGGAAACCCAATCCGGCAAGAGCATGCCCGGCCGTTGGCCCGGTCCGGCCAGGTTGAACGGCCGGGCGATGCACAGCGGCATGCCCTTGGCGGCGTAGAACCGCGCGGCCGTTTCCTGAAACGCTTTGGCCAGCGCGTAGGGGCTCAGCGGCCGCAACGGGCACGACTCGTCCAACGGCGCGTCGCCGGTCGACGAACCGTAAACGGCCGAGGAACTCACCAGCACCAACGACGCACGGGCCGCCGCGAGCGCCTTCATCAGAGCCAGGTTCTCCGCCAGGTTTTTCTCCTGATATTCCGCATCGGTCCAATCCGGCGGCTGGCGAGTGAGGAATGCCGCGTGGACGGCCACGTCCGGCTTCAAATCGGCCGCCACGCCAGCCAGCCCCGCGTCTCGGCCCACCGTGTTCCACTCGATGTCCGCAATCGGCTCCACGCCGGGCAGATCGGCCCCCACGACGCGATGCTCCTCGGCCAACAACGGACACAAGTGCCGGCCAAGAAAGCCGCCTGCACCGGTCACCAAGACCAGGCGGCGTTTCCGATTCTGTGGATCAGGTGGCACGCGAGTCACTGCCGACGGTTACGGGATTGGGGGCTGGGGATTTGGGGGTTGGGGATTGGGGATTGGGGGCTCGGGGATCTTCACTAGCCGGAGGCGGAAGCCCCCGGACGGCTTGCAGCACGGGACCTGAACATCAACGACAATTCCAACTCTCCGGGGGCTTCCGCCCCCGGCTGTTTCCGTCCGCGATCGTCTTCTTCTCGACTCCCGCTGTCCCACTCAGGCCCCTTCCGGCAAATATGCCGTGGGGTCCATTTGGAAATCCTGCAACATCCGGTCGTAGTCGTCGGGCCGTCCGATGTCGTGCCAGAGGCCGTCGTGGCGGCGGGAGCGGACGTCGATCTTGTCGCGGAGCATCTTCAACATCAGATCGTCGAAGCCGAAGTACTCGCCCCGGGGGATCAGGTCAATGATCCGTTTGCTCAGTGCGTTGATGCCCATGGAAACCAGGAAGTCGAACGTCGGCTTTTCCTCGAAGTCCACGATCCGCCGCTGGTCGTCGTCGACCTTCAACACACCCAATTCGATTTTTTCACGCCGTGCGTAGGTGGCCACGGTGGCCATGGCCCGGCTTTCGACGTGTGCTTCGAGGAACTCGCGGAAGTTCAGGTTGGTGCAAATGTCGCCGTTCATTACCAGGAAATGGTCGGCCAGGCCCTCGATGCTCGCCAGGGCGCCCATCGTCCCCAGCGGCTCGTCTTCGTGGTGATAGGTCACCTCCAGGCCGAAGCGGCTGCCGTCGCCGATCACGGCCATGATCAACTCGGCCTTGTAGCCCACGGCGATGATCGCGCTGCGGAAGCCGTAGTGCCGAAGCTGCCGCAGCACCATCTCGAGAATCGAGATTTCGCCGATAGGCACCAGCGGCTTGGGCAACACGGCCGTAAACGGACGCAATCGCGTCCCCTTGCCGCCGGCCATCAAAACTGCTTGCATGCGTACCTTCCCGTCACTGGCCCGTCACTGGCCCGTCACTGGCCCGTCACTGGCCCCGTCACTGATTGGTCTCGGTCATACACCGTACTTGTCGGCCGCGAACAGCTCGGGATGGCCGCGGACGAACTCGATCGTCTGCCGCAGCCCTTCGTCGAGCGAAACCTGTGGCTGCCAGCCGATCTGCTCGGCGGCGGCGCGGTTGTCGGAAATCAACGCCAAGACCTCGCTCTTTTCGGGCCGCAGCCGTTGCTGGTCCGTTTCGATCCGTGCGTCGCTGCCGCAGAGTTCGACGGTCTTTTGGGCAAGTTCCCCGATCGTAATGCCTTTGCCCACGCCGAGGTTGATCACCCGGCCTTCGACGCCGTCGGCCGTGGCGCCGCAGAGGAACCCTTCGGCCGTGTCGGTCACGAAGGTGAAATCGCGAACCGGCGCCAGACTCCCCAGCCGGATCGTCGAACGGCCGGCCGCAAGCTGCGAGATAATCGTCGGGATCACCGCTCGGGCCGATTGGCGAGGACCGTACGTGTTAAACGGCCGGATCGTGACCACCGGCAGATCGAACGCGTTGTAGTAGCTTTCGGCGATCTTGTCGGCGGCGATCTTCGAGGCCGAATAGGGCGATTGCCCTTGTAACGGATGGTTTTCGTCGATCGGCGTGTAGCGGGCCGTGCCGTAGCATTCGCTGGTCGAGGTGTGTACCATCCGCGGCGTCCCTTCGCTGCGGCAGGCCTCGAGCACGTTGAGCGTGCCCGAGACGTTGGTGGCCACGTAGGAGGCCGGGGCGACGTACGAGTAGGGAATCGCGATCAGCGCCGCCAGGTGAAACACGACGTCGCATCCCTCGACCGCCCGGCGGACGAAATGGGGATCTTCGACGTCGCCGCGGACCACGTCCAGCCGGGCGATCTCTTCCGGCGAGAGAAACTCCAGGTTGTGCAACGACGGATCGCCCCGATAGTGGGTCATCGCCCGCACGTCGACGCCTTCGGCCAGCAGCCGCTGGACCAGGTGCGAGCCGATGAAACCGGCCGCCCCGGTGACGATCACTTTCTTGTCCTTCAGTTCCATCACGATCCTCTCCTTCGTCGCTCGATGGCAGCCTTTGCCGTGCCGGCCGCCTTCCAGATGGCTTCGCCGCACCGGTCCCAAGAGAGTTCTGCGGCGCGCTGCCGGGCGAGTTGCCTGAGTTCTTCGCGGCGCTCGTCTTGGCGATGCAGCCGGAGCATCACGTCGGCCATTTCGTCGACCGAATGCGGATCGAACAGTTCGGCCGCGTCGCCGGCGACTTCCGGCATGGGGTCGCAACGCGAACAGGCCAGCACGCCGCCGACGCCGAGAATCTCGGCCAACACCACGGAGTTCGTTTCGCACTCGCTGGGAAAGAAGTTGACCTCGGCGTGGTGCAGCCAGGCCGGAATCGTCTCGCGGTCGACCGTGCCGAGATACCTGGCCTTCTTCTCCAGCTCGAGTTCCTCGATCTTCGCGAGAATCCGCTGGAGATAATCCGGCTCCTCCGGGATCCCTGCGATCAACAACTCCGGCAATTCCGGCTCCTCGTCCAACGCCCGGCGATAGGCCTGAAGCAGCCGCAGATGGTTCTTGTAGACGCCGATCGCCGAGAGGTAGAAGAAATACGGGTTCTCGCCGTATGGATGCGGCGGCAAAGCGGCCGGGTCGAAGTCCAAATCGCTGGGCACCCCGGTCAGGCTGACGAGCGTCTTGTCTTCGATCGGTCCGGCAAACGGCCCGATCGTCTGCAGCGCGTATTGCGAGTGCAACACCACGGCGTCGGCCCGCCGCAACGTGCCCACGTAACCGTGCAGCAGCAACTTGAATCGCACGCGGTCTTTGAATCGCGGATAGATCTGGGCACACCATTGCGGCAGAAACGGCAGCATGTTGTTGACGGTCGTCACGGTGCCGAATCTGCGCGTTAGCCTGGCCGCTTGGAGCCCGGCCAGCGAGTAGACGACGTCGGCGCCGAGCGCTGCGGCGAGTTGCGGCAATTGCCGATGCTGCCAGCGCCACTGCCCGAGCAGCCCGCCGCCAAATGCCCCGGTGGTTTCGGTGCGCACGCGCGGATGATCGACCGTGTGGCCGTGACCGTCGGCCGCCAAGAGGACCAGCTCGCAGCCGTCGGGAATCCGCCGCACGAGCGCATCGGCCAACTCGTTGCGCAGACGGGACCCTCCGGGGCTTCGCACGGGCACGGAATCCATCAGCAGTCGCATACGTCGCGTTTTAGGTCGCGTCTCAGGTCGCCTTTCGGGTCGCCTTTCGGGTCGCCTTTCGGGTCGCCTTTCGGGGATTTCTTGGGTGCCATTCCTTTGGGCATCTTCTGCTCGATATCTTCGTCGGGTTGTCGGGGGGTCCAGCCGGCCGGTTTCCGGGCAATCACACAGAGCATGCTGCGGAGCGTTGGGGTCAGTCGAGTTAGGGCCAGAAACGTCCACAGCGGCAGGCCCCGCAGCCGGTCGTACGCCCAACCTTCGCAGGCCGTGGCCGAGAGCACGGAGTATCCGGCCGTCCGACACAAATCCGCAGTTTCCGAAAGTGTATACTCGCGGACGTGGCCTCGCCAGGGACCGACGCAGCGGTAGAACTGATCCACGCTGGCGTAGTTGGTCTTGCCGCGGAGCACTTCGAGGCGTTTTCGGGCGTTGACGGAATTGGGCATCGTGACGCAGAGAAGTCCGCCGTCGTTGAGGTGGCGGCCGGCGGCGTTGAGGAGTTCCCGGGGGCTCTCGTGCAGGTGTTCGATTACGGCCATTACCGCGACCACGTCGAAATGGTCTTCCGGAAAGGGGATCGTGTAATCGCCCGGCGCCTGCAGGTGGAACCGGATGCCGGCCGTCTCGGCAAAGCGGACGATCTTCTCCCGGTTGCCGTCTTCGGAGTGCCAGGGGTCGCCGAGATCGTCCACGCTACAACACGCGAACCCGATGCGCTGAAAGACCGCCGTGTTGTTCATCGGCCCGCAGCCGATGTCCAGCAGTTGGGGGGGTTCTTCGGCGTTGACGTACGGGACCAGTGTGCGAATCACGTGCTCCAGAGCGTGTCGATCTCCTCGGGTGACGTAGTTCGGAAAGGGGAACTCCCTTTCGATCCAATCCAAGGCGTCATGGATCTGCCGGCGCGTCACGCTCAGCATGAGGGCCCTCCCGGCTGGGCGTATCCTTGGACCGTTTCCCGAACGAACTGCAGGTAGGCGTCTGCACACCGGTCCCAGTTCATGCTTTGGGCGCGGGCGGTGCCTTTGGCGACCAGCCGGCTGCGGAGTGCGTCGTCGGTGAGCGCTCGGTTCAGGGCGTCGCCCAGTCCGTCGGCGTCGAAGGGCGAGACCGTCAGGGCCGCGTCTTGGACGACTTCCGGCAGCGCGCCGGCGTTGCTGCAAACCACCGGCACGCCCGCCGCCAGGGCTTCCAAGGCCGGCAGCCCGAAGCCCTCGCAAACCGAGGGAAAGGCAAAAACTGCGGCACGCTGCATCAAGCCACGAAGCCGATCGTCGGAAACGAATCCCAACAGCCGCACACGGTCGCCAAGGCCGTGTTGTTCGATGTACTCCCGGTAGCCGGCGGTCTCTTGGTTGAAACCGCCGGCGGAAAGCAAGAACGTATCGGGCGAGCCGGCGGCCACGTGTCGGTGGAACGCCCGCAGCAGCGTGCCGAAATTCTTGTGCAGCACGTGTTGCCCGAGCGCCAGCACGTAGGGCGCGCCGGTGGGGACGTCCCACTGCCGAAGCAGTTCGTCGACGGTCTGCTGCGGCACCGGATCGGCCCAGTGCTGCGCGTCGACCCCCAGCAGGATCGCCCGATGCGGCGGCAGTTCGACGTCGGTCACTTCGCGCAAGTGGTCCAGGCTGCGCTGCGAGATGGAAGCCAGGCCGTCGGCGCGCCGGCAACACTCCTCGACCGCTCGCTTGAAGAGCCACTTCATCAGCGCCATTTTCAAGGTCTTGCGGCGGGCGGCCGGGTCCAACGGGGCCACGTCGAGCAACACGCCCACGAAGGGCCGGTCGCGTTTGCCCAGCGGCCAATGCGATCCGCTCAAGTAGACGTCGTGCGGGCCGATGGTCGGCGTGAGGTGCGGGTTTCCGAGGAAGCCGAAGGATCTGGTTTTCCAGCTCGCGTGACGGATCTCGGCCGTGCGCCATCCACCCGGCGGCAGGATCTCATGCATGTGCTCCGATTCACTCGCCGTTCGTGTGACCACGGTCAATTCGACGTCGTCGGCATGGTCGGTAACCCAGCGCCCGAGGACTTCACGCCAGAGCGTCTTCGTTCCCGTCGGACGGCGAGCAAGCAGGTCGTAACAGAATATGGCGATCTTCACGGCGGCAATAACTTCACGGCGGCAATAACTTCACGGCAGGGGTGTCTTGCGGCAGCCGGCCGTCACCGGCCACCGGTCATCACGGCATAGAGTGGGGGAACCAACCGTCTGGTCAACAATGCGGCAAATACGCAAATCGCGATCACCACCACGGGCAGCAGGAAAAAGGCCGCCAGCGGCGCGACGCCGAGGTGGTCCAGGGCCAACCTGCGCAGAATCGTCAGCATCGGAAGCTGGGCGGCGTAGATCACAAACGTGAACTGTGCGAGCCACGTGCCGGGCCGGCTTTCGAGCAACGGACGCAGCAGCGGGTAGTTGCCCCAGAGGGCCAGCAGCCCCATGCCGATCGACACGCTCCGAAACGCATGGCTGGTGGACAAGACGATCTGTGGCTCGCCTTGAAACAGGAATCGATAGACGCCCACGGCAATCAACGCCAACCACGCGGCGGCCAGCGTCTTCCGGCCCGGCATCGGCCGCTCCAAGTCGATCGGGCGCCACAGCGCCAGGTAGGCACCGAGCGTAAAGAAGAACAGCCCTTGGATGCTCACGATCGGATAGGGGCCAAGGTCCAACGGCGGGTTTAGCGCCAGCGCCCAGAGTCCACCCACCGGCACGACGACGCCCAGTCCCAGCCGCCGCACGAACCAGTAGATCGCCGGCGAAAGGCAGGCCAAGACGATCAGGTCGCGCAGAAACCAGAGCTGGCCCGGAATGGGGTCCAGCAGCCAGAATTCCGCCAACTGAGCGATCGACTTCTCGGCGATGATTCTCCTGGACGCGGCAAAGAACGGTTTGGACCATGCAATCGTTTGTAGCAGCAGGAAGAGCAGGATTCCCAGCGCCGACCAGATCAGGTACGGCACCACCAGGCTGCGGACGCGCCGCCGCATCTTGGCGGCAAGCCGGGCGGCCGTTGCCGGGCCGCCCTGGAGGTTGTGGAAGAAGAGGAAGCCCGAGACGGCGAAGAACAACGGGACCGCCACTCTGGCGAATCCCTGGTTGACGAACACCTGCACGTAGACCGACACCGGTTGCCCTCGGGCGGCCTGCGGGGCGTCGTCCAGCTTGCCGACGTTCAACGCGTGCAGCATCACCACCAACACGATGGCCAAGAACCGCAGCGCATGCAGCCTTGCGCTGAGCGTTGGCGTCATACGGTCCGATGGTTTCTCCTTCTCTTCAGACATAATTCCAGCGGCACCGGGCGCTAACCGGGTGCCCGCTGCACGCGGACCAGGCGCTGGCGCATCGGCGCGCGCGCCGCCACCTGGCGTATTGCCTCACCCCAGACCACGGTCAGAAAGATCATGATCAGGAAGAAGCAGCGGGGGATCTGTATGAAATAGTTGTCGGCCGCGATGATCAGCGCCGAGAACAACACGGCCGCAAACACGCCCTTCGCGCGGAGCTTCAGCAGGCCGACGTGCCACCACACGAGCCCCGCAAAACCGAAGATTCCCAGGCTTCGCCACATCAGCAGCCAGCCGTTGGACGCGTATCCGGTCGCTTGGCGATACTCGCTCTGCTTGCGGCGGAAGTCCCGTTCCGAACCGGCCAACAGCGCACCGGTTTCCGTTCGCAGCCCAATGCCGAACAGCGGCATGATCGGGTTGGTCACGGCGTACTTGGCGAAACGCATCGTGCCTTCGACGTAGCGGGCCTGCAATGCCTGGTCGTTCCACTTCTGTTCAATAGAACGCGACGCCCGCTCTTCCACCTGGCTGACGAGCCCCCCGACGACCTCGGACGACCGATGGACCTGGAGCACCACCGCCAGCGCAAACAGAATGCCTCCCGCCAGCGCGAGTCGAATCCGGTATCTGGGAAACAGGAGCACCGCCAGCATCAGGCACAGTCCCCAGCTATGCCGGCTCAGCGAGGCCACGCAGGCCACGCACATCAGGGCAAACAGTATGGCCTTCTCGACGGTCGGCAGCCGGCTCAGCAGCAGCCAGGCGGCGCCCAGGGAGACCATCCCGGCGTAGGCGGTCGCCGCCGTCCAGGGGCCCATGATGCGGACGTGGCTCCACTCCTTCTTTTCCAGCGCCCCTTCCAGGCCCGTTTCGTAAAACGTCGGCTTCGTGCCGCCGAAGGTGACGTACGAGGTGTAGATA